>NZ_JALLJA010000040.1:0-3362 GCF_023242385.1 Pseudomonas sp. MWU12-2345
TGTTTATCGGCGCCTCCAACCAGCTCGGCGAATTCGAGTCAGGATTGACGGCCAACTGGTTCGGCACCGTGCCCGCCGTGGTGATGGGCGGTATAGGCACCCTGGTGATCACCGGGAGCTGGATGAAACTGTTTCCGACCCTGGCCCGACGCGACCGTATGCACGAAGCCCCGGGGCAACCGGCACAAGCGGCCGAGCCTGCGAAAGTCGCTTAGTAGGCGGCGATTTGAATTTCCGCCCCCAGGGTCCGCACCGGCGCCGTCAGCGAACGATCGGCGACGACGAAAGTGCCGACCTGCTGGCTGTCCAGCTCAAACACATAGGTGAATTTGTAACCCACCACCTTGCCACTGGTGCAAGGTGCGAATGGCCGTTGGAATTCACAGAGTGAACTGCGCGTGGCGTATGTCAGGGGGACACCGTTGAGAAAGGCCAGCAGACCGTGCCCATAACCCGACTCCACCACTGTCACGGTGATCGGCCCGCGATGGGCGCATTGGGTTTGCGTACGACCGTCGGATACGTCCTCGACACAGCCCTTGGACACCACCGTATAGAGGCCCACGCCAATCAGCGCCTGGGCCGGCGCGGCAGACGCCGTCAGCACCGTACTGGCCATCACCAGGCCCATACCCAGGACCAGACTCTTCACTCGACTGCTCATAAATCCCTCCGAAAGGAGCCAGCAGTATGCCTGATGGACTCGGCGACGACACCGATGCCCCGCGCCAGGACAAATTTTTTGCCCATGTCCTGGCATCTTGCTTGCAACGCGCAGCCAACCGGCACAAACCACTGGTATGATGCGCGGCTTTTTTCCACAGACAGAAGCTCATCAGGCCGCTAGAGTCTGTGCTTGGCTGTTTGGGGATCGATTCATTCACGGCGCCGAGTGCGCCACGGGGGAGCAGAGATGCTGGAAAGGCTGTTTCAACTCAAGGCACACAACACCAATGTACGCACCGAGATACTCGCGGGCGTCACCACCTTCCTGGCCATGGCCTACATTCTGTTCGTCAACCCGAGCATCCTCGGCGAAACGGGCATGGACAAGGGCGCGGTGTTTGTCGCCACCTGCCTGGCCGCGGCCTTCGGCTCGACGGTCATGGGCCTGATCGCCAACTACCCGATCGCCCTCGCACCGGGCATGGGCCTGAACGCCTTCTTCACCTACACCGTGGTCCTGCACATGGGCCATACCTGGCAAGTCGCGCTGGGGGCGGTGTTCATCTCGGCGGTGTGCTTCTTCGTGCTGTCGATCTTCCGCATCCGCGAATGGATCATCAACAGCATCCCGCTGCCGCTGCGTTCGGCGATTGCCGCCGGTATCGGCCTGTTCCTGGCGCTGATCGCCCTGCACAACGCCGGCATCGTGGTGAGCAACCCGGCGACCATGGTCGGCCTCGGTGACCTCAAGCAGCCGGCACCGATCCTCGCGACCCTGGGCTTCGCCGCCATCGTCGCACTGGATGCCCTGAAAGTCCGTGGCGCGGTGCTGATCGGCATCCTCGGCGTGACCATCGTCTCGATCCTGATGGGCTTCAGCCCGTTCGGCGGGATCGTCTCGGCACCGCCATCGCTGGCCCCGACCTTCCTGCAGCTGGACATCAAGGGCGCCCTGGACATCGGCCTGGTCAGCGTGATCTTCGCCTTCCTGTTCGTCGACCTGTTCGACAACTCCGGCACCCTGATCGGCGTCGCCAAGCGCGCCGGGCTGATGGGCAAGGACGGCCACATGCCGAAAATGGGTCGCGCGCTGATCGCCGACAGCACCGCCGCCATGGCCGGCTCGCTGCTGGGCACCTCGACCACCACCAGCTACATTGAATCGGCGGCGGGCGTCAGTGCCGGTGGCCGTACCGGCCTGACCGCCGTGGTGGTGGCCGTGCTGTTCCTCCTGGCGTTGTTCTTCGCCCCGCTGGCCGGCAGCGTCCCGGCGTTCGCCACCGCACCGGCGCTGCTGTTCGTCGCCGTGCTGATGACTTCGGGCCTGGCGGAAATCAACTGGGAGGACATCACCGAAGCCGCACCCGTGGTGGTCACCGCCCTGGCCATGCCGTTCACCTATTCCATCGCCAATGGCATCGCGTTCGGCTTCATTGCCTGGACCGCGATCAAGCTGCTGTCCGGTCGCGCCCGCGAACTGAACCCGGCGCTGGTGATTCTGTCGATACTGTTCGTGATCAAGCTGGGCTGGTTCAACGCATGACTTTTGACTCCAACACCTACACCGCTCAGCTCGAAGACAAGGTCGCGCGCTTGCGCGACCTACTGGCGCCGTTCGACGCCCCCGAGCCGCGGGTGTTCGACTCGCCCTTGCAGCACTTCCGCCTGCGGGCGGAGTTCCGCCTCTGGCGCGAAGCGGGCGAACGCCACTACGCGATGTTTTCCCAGGACGACAAGCGCACGCCGATCCTGATCGAGGAATTCCCCATCGCCAGCCTGCGCATCAATGAACTGATGCCCAAGCTCAAGGCCGCCTGGCAAGCCAGCGCGCCCCTGAGCCACAAGCTGTTCCAGGTGGAGTTCCTGACCACCCTGGCGGGCGATGCGATGATCACCCTGTGCTATCACCGTCCGCTGGACGAGCACTGGCAGACCGCCGCCGAGCAGCTGGCCGCCGACCTTGGGGTCAGCATCATCGGCCGTTCCAAGGGCAAGCGCGTGGTGATCGGCCACGACTACGTGGTGGAGAAATTCGAGATTGCCGGGCGCACCTTCAGCTACCGGCAACCGGAGGGTGCCTTTACCCAGCCCAACGGCACGGTGAACCAGAAGATGCTCAACTGGGCCTATGAAGCCCTGGGCGAGCGTTCCGACGATCTGCTGGAGTTGTATTGCGGCAACGGCAACTTCACCCTGCCACTGGCGACCCGGGTGCGCAAGGTACTGGCCACCGAGATCAGCAAGACCTCGGTGAATGCGGCCTTGAGCAACCTCGACGAAAACGGCGTGGACAGCGTCACCCTGGTGCGCCTGTCCGCCGAGGAGTTGACCGAAGCACTGAACGAGGTTCGCCCGTTCCGGCGCCTGCACGGCATCGACCTGAAAAGCTATGAGTTCGGCAGCGTGTTCGTCGACCCACCGCGTGCCGGCATGGACCCGGACACCTGCGAGCTGACCCGGCGCTTCGACAATATCCTGTACATCTCCTGCAACCCGGAGACCCTGGCGGCGAATATCGCGCAGTTGCACGATACCCACCGCATCGAACGCTGCGCGCTGTTCGATCAATTCCCCTGGACCCATCATATGGAATCCGGGGTGTTGCTGACTCGTCGCTGACCGTCACATCACCTGTAGGAGCCGGCTTGCTGGCGATGCGATCTGATGGGCGACATCGTCGTCGCCTGGAAAATCGC
>NZ_JALLJA010000041.1:0-3287 GCF_023242385.1 Pseudomonas sp. MWU12-2345
TGGCCTAGCTAATTGCACGCAACTACACGTATGCCGCGCACAGTCGTACAGAGAGCAGGGGGCTCTGTTCTCAGTTCTGGATGTAGTGTTCTTGTATCGCACGTGCTGTCACAGGGTGTGCTTCATGGAAACGTTGTTTTAGCATGAGGGCTTCGAGGGGAAGTGGGCAATGGCGGCGTCTACGATGAGCCAGTATGTTCCCAGTCGTGCAAAGTGGACTTCCATATCCGACTTCCTGAACCACCTGACCGCTGCGCCCGGACCCTGGCGAACGAGACCAGCAGAGTAGTCACACCAATCAGGGATGTGCTATCCACTATCATTGTGACTCAAGCAAACCTTTAGGCCATTCCCAATGAACAGCTTCCTGGCGCAGGCACAAAACAACCAGTGGTCGAACCGGCGATTGCTTTCCGCATGCTTCGCGTTAAGCCATGAGGAGTACGTGGCTGCACGAACGAGCTTCTTTCCCTCTATCGAACGAACGCTGTTGCATATATTGGACGTGGATCAGTTCTACCTCGCAGCACTGGAGCTTGATCTGGAAGGCCAACGTAAGGAACTCTCTTCAGATTTATCGCTTCATCAGATAGCGCAGCTTCAATCGGCGATAGACATCCGACTGATAGCTTATTGCGAACGGTTGGATGAGAGCTCATTGGGTCGCCAAGCAGAGGTTGTGCGGGCGGAGGGCATAGTACTGGAGCGGGTCGACCGCCTACTGCTGCACCTATTCCAGCATCAGATCCATCATCGGGGGCAAGTGCACGCGATGCTGTCCGGCACCCGTGTTGCACCTCCACAGCTTGACGAATTTTACCTGGATGGAGATCTACCACTACGAGCTTTGGACGAGGATCGGCTTACCTTCCCTCCGACGAACGTTCCATTACGCCCAGCCCCTGACGTTCCCAACTGAGAGGCCTCACCGCATATGACTGGGCGGCTAAACACATAGCACGTGAAGGGGACTGGTCGAGTCAGTAGCACCAAATTTCTTGCGGGGTATAGCGATCCGAGCGAGGGGGGCGCTGGCAAAATTGTTAGTCCACTGTGGGTCCAGGCTGTGTAAAAACGCTTCGTCAAAATTGAAGTTTACGCGTCTATGCGAAATCTGAAAATTATCGGCTGCTCAGGATCTGGATTTTGCGTAGAAACGCGATTTTCAGTCCAGCACTGGGCTCCAATCGCGCTGAAAAACGTTTTTACACAGCCTCGGTCGTCGCTGGCAGAAAACGGCCAGAAGCAGCCTCTGACCTTTGGCCCGCTTTGAATCGATTGTTTTCAAATGGCCAGCGGGGCGGTTAGAGTGTCGTCCCCCGGAATTGGATCCTGGGATTTTTGCCATGGAGTTGTTCAGTGAAGTACCTCAGTAAAGTTGTAGCCGGTGGTGTTTTCGGCCTGATTCTGGCGGGTTGCACCGGAGCCCCGATAACCTCGCCGCACTATGACAGCAGCCAATACACCGTGGTGGGTCACAGCGAAGCAACCGCCACTGGCCTGATGTTGTTCGGTGTGATTCCGATCCGCCAGAACAGCCGTTTCGTCCGCGCCCAGAACGCTGCAATCGAGGCCAAGGGGGGCGATGCGATGATCAATACGCAAGTGCAGGAAAATTGGTTCTGGGCCTGGGTCCTGAGCGGCTACACCACCAAAGTCTCCGGTGATGTAATCAAGCTGAAAAACGTGCAGTAACTATCGCCCTGGCGGGTTCTGCTGGATCAAGATCGGTGCTGTCTCGACGCAGTTCATCATGCACTGGAACAGCCTTTGATCATCAGACTACCCATTAGCTCGAGCGACGCTACACGACGCAATCGGCCAGATCCCACGAAATCGCTCTCTTCCGAGTGACTGGCCGCTTGCGGCCGATGCTGTTGAAAAACAGTCGGCCCCCATTTCTGCGGCCGAGCGACTTTTTCAACAGAGTTGGCCAGAAGCAGACATTCAAGCCACTAGCCAAATACACTATCGCGAAGATCGCACTCAAAATTTTGGTGCAACTGTTCAGGCAGGAAAAAGGGAGGATTCATGAGTCTTGATCTGTGCTTGGAAGCTGATAGTGCGCTCACAATTTCAGCACTGAAAAGCGCCCTTGAGAATGCGGGAGCTTTGGAAATAGAGGTAGCGGGTAATGGCTTGTCCGCTGTATTTGCCTCGGGGCTTAGATTGAGCGGCGGCGATGTAGCAGATGACTCTACGATCTATGCTGAGAATACAAAGGGTGTCGACTTTCCTGTCGCTTTGCGTTGCACCATCAGAATAAAAGGGCCCGAACCTGAGGGGGAATCGTCTATGGACGATTTGGATAAAATCGCTCAATCCATATCTCAGTCGTGTTCGGCCTTCTTTCTTATTAGCTTTCAATTCGAAGAAACCTTGTACTGGCGGGATGCGACAGGGCTGCATCGTCCTTGAGATCGGTGCCTGAGCGTCCTCTTTCAGTCATTTCTGAATAGTTTTTTCGGACGGAAACACCCCTGAATTGAGGGGCCGCATCTGGCCGATGTCAGGCGACAGCCCTGTTCGGCGATGTTCAGTGGCTTTGCTATGTAAACACTTTCATTCCAAGCCTTAATCGTGAAAACGACAGGTAGGTCGAGCAGTGCTTCTTGTTGCGGTGTAAGTGCATCCAGTTTCATAGGTCTCTCCAGAAAAGCCCAAAACGGAGAGACACTGCGCCCGGACGGGGAGTGTTCCCCGCATGGGCAAAAATTATGGTGTATCAGCGCAACGTGGACAGTACCCACGTCTTGAAACGTTTAAGCCACAGGCCGTAGCTTACCGGTTGAGCAGTAAAGCTCGGGATCATAAAGCTATTTTCCAATGAAGAAGTCATAGGCCATTTTTGCCAAGAAACCAACTACAGCAGTGACGATGACGCCAAACTGCCAGCGCACGTACTTGATTCTTGACCCGACCTCTGTGATGGACGCCTCTAGTTTGACACCCTGTAGTAGGAGGGCTGTCTCTTGCCCTTTGATTGTTGTTCTGAGTTCGACACCTTGGTCCTTCATTTCGGTGCCCTGCTTAGTCATTAAATTTTTTAGCTCGCTTACTTGGTTCTTGAACTCTGTACTAAGCTGTTGGCCTTGCTTTTCCATCGATATCCGGAATTCATGACCCTGTTTTTCTATCGCAAGTCGAAACTCGCTGCCTTGCTCCTTGATTTCAGCGCGTAGCTCGCTGCTTTGTTTTTCCATTGCGGAGCGAAATTCGCTACCTTGCTCTCTTATTTCAGAGCGAAGCTCATTGCTTTGTTTTTCCATCGCAAGCCGGAATTCAGA
>NZ_JALLJA010000042.1:0-2625 GCF_023242385.1 Pseudomonas sp. MWU12-2345
GTTGAGCGTCACGCCCTGCCAACCCGACAGCAAACCTGCATTCTGGTTGATCAGGTTGTCGGCGGTCAGGGTCAACTGGTTGTTGCTGATCAGCTTGCCGCCGTTGCTGTTGTCCAGGGTGCGCCCGGTCAGGTTGAGGCTTTGTTCGCTGGTCAGTGTGCCGCCCTGGTTGTTCAGGTCGCGCAGGTGACTGATCGTCAGGTTACCGGCCGTGGTGATATGGCCGGCGGCGTTGTTCAGATCACCCGTTGCCGCACCGAAATCGAGGGCAATGGCGCTGCCCAGCAGACTACCGCCCTGGTTGTTGAGGCCGGCGCTGTTAATGGTCAGGCTGTTGGTGGCGTTGATCAGGCCCAGACTCTGGTTGGTCAACTGACCGTCAACGGTCAGGCCCAGGTCAGCACGACTGGTCAGGGTGCCGCCGCTGTTGTCGAGGCTACCGGCATGCGCATCAACCGAAGCCGCCGCGATCATGCCCTTGATATTGCTCAGGGCCTGGTCGATACGCAGGGTCAGGGCCTGGTTGCTCAACAACTTGCCGCTGTCGTTGTTCAGGCTAGCGGCGGCGAGGGTAAAGGCCTGGGCGCTGGAGATTTCGCCGCCCTGGTTGTTCACGCCCTTGAGGTTGTTCAACACCAGCAACGGCGCGTTGATCAGGCCGCCCTGGTTGTTCAGTTGACCGTGATTGAGGTCCAGGGTCAGCGACGCATCGCCTTTCAGCGAACCGCCTTGCTGGTCCAGACCGGTGACGCTGGCGGTCAGGTCCTTGGCGCCGATACGGCCACCGTCCTGGTTGGTCAATTGGGCGGTGGTCAGATCAAGGCGATTGCCACTGCTGAGGAAACCGCTGTGGCTATTGTCGAAGGCACCCGTAGTGATCGACACCGGGCCCTGGCCACTGATCGTGCCGCTCTGACGGTTATCAAGGCTGGCGCTGTGCAAGTCGATACCGCCGTCGGTGACCAGTCGACCACCCTGGTTGATCAATGCACCATCGCTGGTGAGGCTCAATTGGCCGGCACTGGAGAAACTGCCGCCCGAGTTATCCAGGCTGGCAGCGTGAGTCGTCAGGGTGCCTTCGCTGCTGATCAGGCCGGAGAGCTGGTTGGTCAGGGCAGCGTCGAGGGTGATCACCAGACCCGACTGCGCACTCACTTTACCGCCGCTGTTATCCAGGCTGCTGCCGGTCAGCGTGGTGCTGCCCTGGCTGACCAACTGGCCCAGGCTCTGGTTGATCACTTGCGCGACCTTGAGGCCCAGCGCGGTGTCGGAAAGGACCTTGCCGCCGTCGCTGTTGTTCAGGTACTGACCATTGAGGTTGACCGCCTGCACGCTGGAGATTTCCCCCGCGCGGTTGTCGATATTGCCGACGTTCAGGGTCAGCCGTTTTTTTGCCGAGATCAGCGCCGCATTGCGGTTGTCCAGGGTGCTGCCGGTCAGGCTCAGGTTGCCGTCGGTGACCAGCGCGCCATCCTGCTGGTTGAAGGTGGTGACGTTGGCGGTCAGGTCACCCTGGCTGGAGATTCGGCCCGTGGCGTTGTCCACGGTGTCGGCGGTCAGGCTCAGCGGGCCATTGGTGATAAGCGAGCCGCCGGTGTTATCCAGATGGGTAGCGGTCAGGCCGAGGCTTTGCTGCGCGGTGATGCGCCCCTTCTGGGTGTTGTCGAGGGACTGGCCCTTGAAGGTGAAGCTATTGTTCGAACCCAGGCGACCGTTCTGGTTGTTCACCGCGCCCGTGGCCGTAATGTCCAGAACGTTATTGGCCATGACCAGGCCGGTGAGGTTGTCCATGGAGCCGAGGATCAACGTGGTGTTGCCTTGGCTGGAGACTTCACCGGCGTTGTTGTTCAGGTGACCGAGGGTGGCGATCAAGGCATTCTGGCCTTTGATCAGGCCGCCCTGGGCGTTGAGCACGGTGTCAGCCGTCAGATTCAGACGATCAGCGCCAAGGACTCGACCTTTGCTCTGGTTGTCGAGGGTGCCAGCGCTGACGGTGGTTTGCCGTTGACCGCTCAGGGTGCCGCCCTGGTTACTCAGGGTTTGCGTGGCCGTGACACTCAAGTCACGGCTGGCGATGATGCTCTGGCCGTTGTTGGTCACGTTCTGCGCAGTGATGCTGACGTCAGCGAGCGCATTACGGGTTTTGTCGGCATTGACCCCGGCTTCAATAATGCCGTTGTTGGTCAGTTGCCCCCCGCTGTTCAGCGTGATGCGGTCCTTGGCCACCAGATTGTTCTGGCTGGTCAGATCGCCCTGGGTTTTAACATCCAGGGTCGTACCAGCGTACATCGGACCTTTGGCTTCAAGACTGGCGGCGTTGACATTGATCGCCCCGCTCGCCCCCGTCTCGACCATGCTCAGATGACCGTTGGCATCGAGCTGGATATCGCCACCGCTGGCGACCATCTTGCCGTCGAGCTTTACCCCCACACCGGCTTCGGTACCGACCAGCCGGATAGCCCCTGCGTACATACCGCCCAACGCCGAGGAGTCGATGGCCAGTTGCGGTGCATCCGCCGGATTGGCCGCACGCGCCGTCGCCTTGAGCGTCTTAGCATCCACATCGTTGGCACCGGCAATAATTGCCAGCTTCTTTGCATTGATCTCGGCATTGAGCTTGGCCGA
>NZ_JALLJA010000043.1:0-2451 GCF_023242385.1 Pseudomonas sp. MWU12-2345
GCGTAACTCCAGTCAAGGTTGACGGTGGAGTTTATTGGGCGCCGCAAACGGGAGGCTGGCTACTGTCAGAAATGACAGGTCGAGCAGGTTATCCGACCAATGGCTCATGTGTCGGGATGGCGGCTGCGGGTCTGAGCGTTGAAGCGCGCAGTGCAACAAAACCGCAGGCGATACGATTCAAGCTGAAAAAATACCGAAAGGGGGCCGCTTGTCGGATTGATGTAGTGAAAGCATCAGCTTTGTCTCAAAGTATCATCAATGTTGATGCGGGAGATAACCATGAGAACGACTGTGACGATTGATGACGCCCTGTATGAACGGGCGCTGGAAGTGGCCGATCCATCGATGGACAAGGCAGACCTGTTCCGTGAAGCCATCAAGACCTTTGTACGCATTCAAGCGGCCAAACGACTGGCCGCCCTGGGCGCAACGTTGCCAGAGATGCAGGAGATCCGCCGTCGCCGCGAGGATGCTCAATGAAGGGCGTCCTCGTTGATACCTCGGTATGGGTCAATCACTTTCGGCATCGCAACGATGCGTTGGTTGACTTGCTCGAACTTGATCTTGTGATGGCGCACCCACTGATTGTTGGCGAAATCGCCTGTGGAACACCTCCCAATCGGATTCAAATGCTGTCCGATCTCGAGGGGTTACAGCAGACCCAACAGGCCCATCTTCGGGAGGTCCTGGCCTTTATTGAACGCGAGCGTCTGTTCGGTTTGGGCTGTGGTTTAGTGGACATGTTGTTGCTCGCCTCCACGTTGATGACGCCGGAAGCTGAACTCTGGACGATGGATAAGCGGCTGTGTGCGCTGGCAGAACGCTTTGGCGTGATGCACCGACCTGCATTGCATTAATGAAAATGAAGGGGGAGCAAGGCTCCCCCCTTTATGGCCTAAATAAATCAGTCACCTTTTTCAGTCACCTTTTTCAAATCAGCCCCCTTTTCTTCACGAAGGCCGTCCCGTATGCCGGTCTCATTGGCTGAGCTTCATTATCCCGATCGCCTCCAACCGATGCTGTTGATCATGGACGCGAGCCCGATCCCATCTTCGCTACCATTTCCGAGGTTTCGGTACCACCACTTGCCATTGCTATGAATTGCCTCTTCCCAGAACCAGCACGTTGGGTTCGAAGGACCGTAATTGGTGATTCCGACCACATCACACACATTCGCTCCATATATTGAGAACGCGTTATAGAAGTCCTGCAGGTCGGCTCGGCTGGGCATCGTGAGACCTTTTTGACGCACATAACTGTCTGCCTGCGTTTTTGTCACACTCCAGGCGGCCTGCTCCCACTGCCTGACCCATGTGATCGAAACGGTGATGTCTGCAAAGTTGCTCGCTGAGTCCGATACTCTGACGGTCGCAGTGCCTGCGCTGCGCCCCGGATAGATTTGCCCGTATTCATTCACGTTAGCCACCCTCACCGGGTTGGATGCAACGACCTGGAAGTAATAGGGCGGCCTCCCCCCTGTGACAGGAATTTGGTAGATGTGGTGGGCTTGCAGCTGTCCGATGGATTCGTAGTCAGGATGCAGAAATACGTGATAGTTCCCATTACCGCTTATGCTTATGCTCCTCGGTCCTACAGAGAACGGCTGTTCGATCTGCACGGTAAAGGAGCGGGTGGGCGACTCCTGACCACTGCCATAGAGCGCTTTGGCCTTGATCCTGTAGGTCTTGTCGGTCAGCCCTGTGAGGGATGTGCTCCAGTTGATGCGGTCGGTAGGAACCCCGAACGGGCTGCCAATATTGGCCTCACCGTCCAGCAACTGGATCTGTTGACCCCTGCTGCCCGTGCCGGTGACGGTGACGGTGCTCTCGACAGTGCTCCCGCCGACAACGGAGCCTTTGGAATCACGGATATCGATAAGGGCCGGGACAAGCAGCTCGACTACGGTTAAAAGGCGCACGTTTGAGTATATCGAATCGGCAAGATAGAGCGCCTTGGCATACAGGCGGCGGTCACCGACGACGACGGTGATGTCTTTTGTCCATATGCCCGTGTTTGGATCGGCTGTCGCCTGGCCCTTGGGTTCCGCACCCGCTCCGCTCCCATCGTAAATCTCTACGTCTTGCCCCTTGGCTGCTGTACCCGTGAGTTTCAATGTGAGGCTGACTGTTGTGGTACCGTCCGGGATTTCAACGTCGCCGGCTTTGACGCTGTCGAGGGTGGGTTCCCCGGCGGCAATCACGGTGAAGGTTTTGGCCTCCGAATCAGGTAGGCCCGTGCCGTACAGCGGTCTGGCCTTGATGCTGTAGGGGTCGGGTGCCAGGCCCGTGAGTATGCTGCTCCAGGTTGTGCCGGTCTCGGGAATAGTGAACGGGTTGCCAATGTTGGCCGCCGCGTTCCTGAGTTGAATCTGTCGACCGCTGCTGCCGGTGCCGGTAACGGTGACGCTGGTCTCGACAGTGGTCTTGCCGACAACAGAGCCTTTGGAATCGA
>NZ_JALLJA010000044.1:0-1997 GCF_023242385.1 Pseudomonas sp. MWU12-2345
GTCTGATCGCCTGACCACCGGTTATTTCATCCTGGACTATACGGTCACGCTGCCCGGTACCGATCCCGATCCTTCGCCCCGCACCAACATCTACATCAAGCTGACACGCCCCGGCGGACGCGACATGGACCCCGGTACTCCCGGCCATTCCGAACTGCATATGGTGATTCCCGAAGATATCCTCCTGGAGGGCGTCGATGCCGATACCCCCTTCGTTCCGATCGAAATCAAATCCCCCGTTGCCGGGATGCCGGCCTATCCCAATATCGAAGAAGGCGACCGCATTCGCCTGTACTGGGGGAGCGAGGAAATCGAGCACGTTGTGACAGACGAGGAAGCCAACGACCCCGACAACCACGTGATTGTCATCACCGTCGACAAGGCGGTGATCGACGAGGAAGGCGACTCCGAGGCCGACGGCATTCCAGTGGCTTTCTATGTCCTGGATGTGGTCAATAACCGCTCCGAGGACTGGAGCGCCACGATTCGTATCGACGTTGACACCGGCAGCTCACGGCTCACCGCGCCGATTATCGAGGAAGCCTTCAACAACGTCCTGAACATGGACACCTTGCCCAACCCCGACACGGTGACCGCTCGCGTCATGGCGATGAACCTCGTCCCCGGCCGCACCGACTTCGCCCCGGGCGACGAGATCGAGATACGCCTGCGAGGCATCTCGCTAGAGGGAGAAACGGTAGACCGTGTGTATGAGCTTAAAACCGTTACCAGTGTGCCCAGCATCGTCGATATTCCCATGCCCAGCATCGATGTCCGTCTACTGGTCAACACCCGGGCGGCGCTCTCCTACCGTTTGGTCAAGGCGGATGGCTCCGCCGACCTGCGCTCCAAAAGCCAGTTCATCGAGGTCATCGGCGAAGCCAGGCAACTGGCCGCGCCCATCGCCGAGGACGCTATCGCCGGCACCCTTGATCCCGCGTTGCCCTATACCCTGATCGAGATTCCCTGGGATGAAAGCATGACCGAGGGCCAAGCCATTGACCTGAAGTGGCTCGGCACGCGAGGCACCCAGATTTACTTTCCATCCTTTCCTCTTCGCCTGATCAGCCATGGCGAAGAGAGGGACAAAGAGTCGCTTCACATCTCGGTCGACGGTGAACATTTGCGCGCCATCGACGGTGGCACGCTGGAGCTCTTCTACCTGCTGCTGCGCGATACGGACGCCCGCGAAGTCGTCAGTCGCCAGTCCTTGCATGCCGACCTGCTGAACATCGGCGAGCCCGTCGCCGAGCTACCTCCACCTGATGTTGAAGGCGAGCAGGACGGTGTCCTTGATCCTGCGGATGTGCCCGCTGGGACTCGCTTGATTGTCCGGCAATATGACGGGCAGATTCGCGGCGATAAGGTGCACTACGTCTGGAACGGCTCACGAACCGGGATCAAAACCGACTCCACCCCGATCACTGAAATCAACGAGACTTCGGATATCCCTTTCTCCATCAACTTCGACCTGATCAAGAACAACGAGGGAGGGACCGTGAAGGCCTCCTATTGGGTGAAGCGTGTGACGGGAAGGATCAGTCCCTCGGAGGTCCTGCCGATGGATATCGGCACGGCCATGGACCTGGCCGCTCCCAGCGTCAAGCAGGCCACCGGAGTTTCGCCCAACCAGCAACTCAATCCGGTGGCGGCCAAGGATGCCCTGACCGTGGTCATTCCGAATTACGGCATCCGACCCGGTGATCAGGTCCGCGTGACCTGGGCAGGTACTGCGGGAGAGGGTTCCTACGTCACCCCGGCACAAACACTTCCCACCAGCCGCGAGATCGATATGCCGGTCGAGGTGATCGCCTACAACCTGGGCCGGCCGGTGACAGTCACCTACACCGTGACCCCCAGCGGGGGCAGCGAATCGCCGCCATCTGCCCCACTCGATCTGGCGGTACTGCCCCTCGCCCAGGACGATCTGCTGGACGCCAGGCCGAAGCTCCTGCAAGCCGCCAATGGCGGTGAGGGTACTGAGCTGGATCTGAACG
>NZ_JALLJA010000045.1:0-1982 GCF_023242385.1 Pseudomonas sp. MWU12-2345
AACTCAGATCCAGCTCAGTGCCCTCACCGCCATTGGCGGCTTGCAGGAGCTTCGGCCTGGCGTCCAGCAGATCGTCCTGGGCGAGGGGCAGTACCGCCAGATCGAGTGGGGCAGACGGCGGCGATTCGCTGCCCCCGCTGGGGGTCACGGTGTAGGTGACTGTCACCGACCGGCCCAGGTTGTAGGCGATCACCTCGACCGGCATATCGATCTCGCGGCTGGTGGGAAGTGTTTGTACCGGGGTGACGTAGGAACCCTCTCCCGCAGTACCTGCCCAGGTCACGCGGACCTGATCGCCGGGTCGGATGCCGTAATTCGGAATGACCACGGTCAGGTCATCCTGGGCCGACACCGGATTGAGTTGCTGGTTGGGCGAAACTCCGGTGGCCTGCTTGACGCTGGGAGCGGCCAGGTCCATGGGCGTGCCGATATACATCGGCAGGATCTCCGAGGGACTGATCCTTCCCGTCACACGGGTCACCCAATAGGAGGCCTTCACGGTTCCTCCCTCGTTGTTCTTGATCAGGTCGAAGTTGATGGAGAAAGGGATATCCGAATTCTCGTTGATTTCAGTGACCGGGGCAGAGTCGATTTTTATCCCGGTTCGCGAGCCGTTCCAGACATAGTGCACCTCATCACCGCGAATCTGATCGGTATATTGCCGGACAATCAGCCGGGTACCGTTGGGCACATCCGCGGGGTCGAGAACGCCGCCCTGCTCGCGTTCGACCACCGGAGGAGGCAGCTCGGCGACGGGCTCGCCGATGTTCAGCAGGTCGGCATGCAGGGACTGGCGACTGACGACTTCGCGAGCCTCCGTATCGCGCAGCAGCAGATAGAAGAGCTCCAATGTGCCGCCATCGATGGCGCGCAGATGCTCCCCGTCGACCGAGATGTAGAGCGACTCTTTGTCCCTCTCTTCGCCATCGCTGATCAGGCGAGGGGGAAGGGTTGGCAAGTAGATCTGGGGGCCTCGCGTGCCGAGCCACTTCAGGTCGATGACTTGCCCTTTGGTCATGCTTTCATCCCAGGGAATCTCGATCAGGGTGCTGGGCAACGCTGGATCAAGGGTGCCGGCAATAGCGTCCTTGGCGATGGGCGCGGCCAGTTGCGTGGCCTCGCCGATGACCTCGATGAACTGGCTTTTGGAGAGCCGGTCGTCGGAGCCGTCCGCCTTGATCAGACGGTAGGAGAATGCCGCCCGGGTGTTGACCAATAGACGGACATCGATGCTGGGCAGTGGTATATCGATCACCTTGTTAATACTGTCGATCTGTACCAGGGGATAGGTTTTATCCACCACCTCGCCATCATTGGTCACGCCTCTGAGGCGCATCTCGATCTCGTCACCCACGGCAAAACCGCTGCCGACGGCAATGACTTGCGCGGTTACCGTGTCGGGGTCGGGCAAGTCATCGATGTCCAGTTTGTTGTTGTCCGCCTCCTTGATAAGCGGTGCGCCGAGCCGTGGGCTGCCGGTGTCAACGTCGATGTAAGTCGTGGCGCTCCAGTCCTCGGAGCGGTTATTGACCACATCCAGGACATAGAAAGCCACGGGAATGCCGTCGGCCTCGGAGTCGCCTTCCTCGTCGATCACCGCCTTGTCGACGGTGATGACAATCACGTGGTTGTCGGGGTCGTTGGCTTCCTCGTCAGTCACGACGTGCTCGATTTTCTCGCTCCCCCAGTACAGGCGAATGCGGTCGCCTTCTTCGATATTGGGATAGGCCGGCATCCCGGCAACGGGGGATTTGATTTCGATCGGAACGAAGGGAGTATCGGCATCGACGCCCTCCAGGAGGATATCTTCGGGAATCACCATATGCAGTTCGGAATGGCCGGGAGTACCGGGGTCCATGTCACGTCCGCCGGGGCGTGTCAGCTTGATGTAGATGTTGGTGCGGGGCGAAGGATCGGGATCGGTGCCGGGCAGCGTGACCGTATAGTCCAAGATGAAATAACCGGTGGTCAGGCGATCAGAT
>NZ_JALLJA010000046.1:0-1598 GCF_023242385.1 Pseudomonas sp. MWU12-2345
CAGACTGTGTGAAAACGCAGTCCGCCGCGGTTTAAAGCAAATGCCCCGACTTGTCGGGGCATTTGCTTTTCTGCAATCTGAAAAATGAAGGGCCTTTCAGCCCATCAGCGCCATCAGCTTCTGTGCTCCCAGCACCTGGATAGCTCTTTTCAAGTTGTAGGCCTGTACTGCAAGTGCCATTTCTGCGCGAGCACCCTGTAACTGGCGCAGCAAAAACCGGCCATTGCCGAAAATCCATTGCTTCAGGTTGCCGAAGGGATGTTCGACGATGGAGCGCCGATGCCCCATCATTTCCGGGTGCGCCTTCATTCGCACTTCCATTCGCTCAAATGCTGCTTCATGGGCGTGGCGCATCAGATACCGGCGTTCTGCCTTGGTGCAGCGGTTTTTCAGCGGACAACTTCGGCAGTCGCTGATGGCCGCCTGATAGATTCGGTCGCCCTTGCTCAGTTGCTTAAGTGTCAGCCGGTTGCCTGCGGGGCATTGGTACTGATCGGTGTTCGAGTCGTAGTTGAATTCGGTGCGGTCAAAGTATTGCTCGTCGCCACCGGTGGTGTTGATCGCCCGATTGGGAGGCACAAAAGCCGTGATCGCCGCGTCTTCGCAGGCCTGGAACTGGGCACCATTGGAATAACCGGCATCCGCCGTGACGCAAAGTTCGGATTGATCCAGCTTCTCTTTGGCTGCTTTGGCCATCGGTTCCAACTGACGGTTGTCGGTGCCTTCCTGAGTCACTTCGTGGTGCAGAATCAGGCAATGCTTGGCATCCACCGCACTTTGAATGTTGTAGGCCACGAGCGGCCCGGACGCTGTTCGCATTTTTTGCGCATCGGATTCACCCACAACGTGCTGAACCAGACCTTGAGCTTGCATCAGCACTTGGCAGGTCTGGTTATTGGCCTTTTTTACCTGCAACTCCGCCAGCGCTGCCTGCACCGCTGAACGATCAATCGACTCGCCTTCTTCGTCGCGATCGGCTTCATCGAGTTGCGCCAGATAACGCGCAATTTTCTTGTCGAGCGCCGCTTCCCGTTGCTGGAGCTTTTTCGGTGTCAGATGTTTGCGGCTGGAAGCCACAGCTTGAAACTTGCTGCCATCGATGGCCACCAACTCGCCTGCAATCAGACCGGCCTGCCGGCAGAAACGAACAAAGGCACGACAGGTCGCGGTAAACGCCGCGCTGTTATCGCGTCGAAAATCGGCAATGGTTTTGAAGTCCGGCGCCAATCGTCCCAACAGCCACATGACCTCGACGTTGCGTTGACACTCGGCCTCAAGCCGTCGTGACGAACGAATGCGTTGGAAATAGCCGTACAGATAGAGTTTGAGCAGATCGGCGGGATCGTATGAAGGACGTCCCGTGGCCTTGGGTTTGGCCTTGTCGAAACCCAGTTGCTCAAAATCCAGAAGCGCGACATAGGCTTCGATGACCCGAACCAGATGGTCATCGGGAATCAACTCATCCAGCGACAGTGGAAACAGCGCGCTCTGAGAGCGATTTTCACCTTGGATATAGCGCATAAGAAAAATGCCCGTATCTTGCGATACGGGCATTTTCTTTAACCGGCCAGCAGATTGCTAGGTTTTCACACAGTCTG
>NZ_JALLJA010000048.1:0-1357 GCF_023242385.1 Pseudomonas sp. MWU12-2345
GGTAATGAGATGGTCACCCCCACACCTTGCGAGGGCTACGCTTTCGCAGGGTATTTTTATTTCGGAGACCATCACCATGAGCGATTTGGCACTGGTCGGTATCGACCTCGGCAAACACACCTTTCATCTGCACGGCCAGGACAAACCTGGCCGAGAGCTGTTTCGCAAGAAGCTCTCACGACAGCAAATGATGCGCTTCTTTGCCAATCTGCCAGCATGCACCGTGGTGATGGAAGCCTGCGCCGGGGCACATTTCGTTGCTCGCGAGCTGACTGCCCTAGGGCATCAGGCCAAGCTGATTTCCCCACAGTTCGTTAAACCCTTCGTCAAGGGCAACAAAAACGATTTCGTCGATGCACAGGCCATCTGCGAAGCCGCTTCACGCCCGACGATGCGCTTCGTTTCACCCAAGACCGAAGCCCAGCAAACCCTTTCAGTATTGCATCGCCTGCGCGAATCGCTGATCCGCGACCGCACCAAGGCCGTCAATCAGATGCATGGCTTCCTGCTCGAGTTTGGCATCAGCCTGCCGCAAGGACTGGCAATGATGAAACGTTTGGCCGTCATCTTAGCGGAGCATGAAATGCCCATTCGGCTGACGATACTGTTACAACGCTTGCATGAGCACTTCTTCTACTTGGATGAGCAGATCCAGGAGTTGGACAAAGAGCTGGCAGGCCAACTGGCCGACGATGATCTAGGTCGCCGTTTGCTAGGCATGCCGTGTGTCGGGCCGATCACCGCCAGCCTGCTGGCTGTGGAAATCGGCGACGGCAAACAGTACGGATGCAGTCGTGATTTTGCTGCGTCTGTCGGCCTGGTGCCCAGGCAGTACAGCACCGGTGGCAAGGCCAATCTGCTAGGAATCAGTAAACGGGGAGACAAGAATCTCAGACGTTTGCTAGTGCAATGCGCAAGAGTCTACATGTTGCATTTGGACCGCCAGAAAGGACCGCTAGCCCTATGGGTGCGATCGCTGCTGATGCGACGCCACGCAAATGTGGTGGCCTGCGCCCTGGCCAATAAGCTGGCGCGTATCGCCTGGGCGATAGCGGCACACCATACCGAGTTTGAAGCGGGATCAGACGCTATGGCTGCCTGATCTCGTTGTTGTTGCTGCACCACGACTCACCCTTCAGGTTTTGCGATAGCTGACAACAGATGATGTGAACGGCCAACCGGCCTAGCGAAGATCCTGGATAAACATCTGGCTTTTTAAGCCGCACGGGTTTTTAAGGATCGCCAGGCGCGACTCTCATCGTGGCGCGGGGCTTACCCCAGCAGACGCCGGATAGATTTAAGCAAGCCACCACATCGCCCGTTAATCAGCATTGCAAAAATGGGGGTGACCATAGAT
>NZ_JALLJA010000049.1:0-770 GCF_023242385.1 Pseudomonas sp. MWU12-2345
CCGATCTGGCTCAGGCGACGGTTGGCGATGAACTTGAGGTAGTCCTCCATCATCGCCGCGTTCATGCCCAACACGCCGCGTGGCATGGTGTCACGCGCGTATTCGATTTCCAGCTGGGTGCCCTGCAGGATCATCTGGGTGGCTTCTTCCTTCATCTCGGCATCCCACAGGTGCGGGTTCTCGATCTTGATCTGGTTGATCACGTCGATGCCGAAGTTCAGGTGCATGGACTCATCCCGCAGGATGTACTGGAACTGCTCGGCCACGCCGGTCATCTTGTTGCGACGACCCATGGACAGGATCTGGGTGAAGCCGCAGTAGAAGAAGATGCCTTCCAGCACGCAGTAGTAGGCGATCAGGTTGCGCAGCAGTTCCTTGTCGGTCTCGACGGTGCCGGTCTTGAATTCCGGGTCGGAGATCGAACGGGTGTACTTCAGGCCCCAGGTGGCCTTTTTCGCCACCGATGGAATCTCGTGGTACATGTTGAAGATCTCGCCTTCATCCATGGCCAACGATTCGATGCAGTACTGGTAGGCGTGGGTGTGGATCGCCTCTTCGAAGGCCTGGCGCAGGATGTACTGGCGGCACTCGGGGTTGGTGATCAGGCGGTACACGGCCAGCACCAGGTTGTTCGCCACCAGGGAGTCGGCGGTGGAGAAGAAACCGAGGTTGCGCATGACGATGCGGCGTTCGTCGTCGGTCAGGCCTTCCGGGTCTTTCCAGAGGGCGATGTCGGCGGTCATGTTGACTTCTTGCGGCATCCAGTGGTT
>NZ_JALLJA010000005.1:0-388109 GCF_023242385.1 Pseudomonas sp. MWU12-2345
TTGTTGGCGAAACCAGGCTCCTCGATAACTGGGTATCGACGGCGCCGCTCAATGCGGCGGCCTAAAACGACGGTTAGTGCTTAAGCGCCGTGCTAACCGATTCAGCGATCGGAGTGGTTGGACGCCCCAGCAGGCGACTCAGTTGGCGGGAGTCATCAAACAGGTCGCCTTTAGCTGCCGCGGCATCAGAATCGGCAAGCAAGGCGGCCAACCCTTCCGGCAGGCCCATGCCAATGAGCGCTGACTTGTATTGCTCCTGGGGAAGATCGTTGTAGACAACGGCTTTACCCGATTGTTTGGCGACTTCCGTGGCCAGTTCCGATAACGAGTAGCTCTCGTCACCTGCCAACTCGTAAACCTTGCCTGCTTGTCCTTCACGGGTCAGCACTATGGCTGCCGCCTTGGCATAATCTGCTCGAGAAGCGGATGAGATTCGACCCTCTTGGGCACTTCCCAGAATGGCTCCATGCTCGACTGCCGGCGCCAGACCCGCTGTGTAATTCTCGCTGTACCAACCATTGCGCAGCAATACGTAACCCAGTCCGGACTCTGCCAGCGCTTGCTCGGTGTCCCGATGCTCGACCGCCAAGCCCAGCGTCGACCGGTCTGCGTGTAGCAGGCTGGTGTACGCCAACAGATGCAAACCTGCTGATTTAGCCGCCTGAATGACCGCACGATGCTGTGCGCTGCGTTGTCCGACTTCGCTGGACGAAATAAGCAGCAGCCGATCTACACCGACCAGAGCGCTATTGAGCGATTCGGGTTGGCCATATTCTGCCTGACGAACATTGATGCCTTTGGCGCCGAGATCTTGCGCCTTGAGCGGGTCGCGTACCAATGCGACCAATTCGTCCGGGGAGACGCTTTTAAGCAACTCGTCAATAACAAGGCGGCCCAACTGGCCTGTAGCGCCCGTGACAGCAATCATGAGAAGTACCTTGATTCCAATGGGAGGAACGGTCATCTTACGATTCGGACTAACCAATAGTAAGTACGTACAAAAAGGTAAGTGTCATGAGCTACCCCGAAAACCCTCCTCACACCTTTTCCGCAAAAGTACGTCGCGGCGAACTCCTGCAAGCCGATTGTCCATCACGAGAGGTCCTGAAACATATGACCAGCCGGTGGGGCGTGCTGGTGCTGGTGGTTCTGTTGGGGGGGACTCATCGTTTCAGTGAACTGCGCCGAAAAATCGGTGGAGTAAGCGAGAAAATGCTTTCACAGACACTTCAGGGACTGGAGGGGGATGGGCTGGTCCATCGGCTCTCTCGTCCGGTAGTGCCACCCTATGTGGAATACAGGTTAACGCCCCTGGGAAAAGCCGCCGCCGCCAAGGTGGAAGCAATGGTCGATTGGATCGAAGACAGCCTGCCCGAGATCATGCAGTTCAGGAGAGAAAGCATGATCGCGGACAAAGAGCTGACCTGAGGATCATTCTCGCTACTCAATCGGCCGCATGGTGAGGCGTGGTAGCGGTTCGATCATCAACAGCAAACACCCTCACCGCCCCTGACAGGCATCCACCCGCATCCAGCGCTCCACCTGCTTGAACGCCTGCACCAGCAGGAACGAGATCACCAGGTAGAACACCCCCGCGGTGAAGAACATATCCACCGTCAGGTAGTTGCGCGCAATGATGGTCCGGGTCATGCCGGTCAGTTCCAGCAGCGTCACGGTGCTCGCCAGCGAGCTGGCCTTGAGCATCAGGATCACTTCGTTGCTGTACGCCGGCAGGCCGATCCGCGCCGCGCGCGGCAGGATGATGTAGACCATCGCCTTGGCCCGCGACATCCCCAGCGCCCGCGCCGCTTCGATCTCCCCCGGCGGAATGGCCTGGATCGCACCGCGCAGGATCTCAGCGATATACGCGGTGGTGTGCAGCGTCATGGTCGCCGTCGCACACCAGAACGGGTTGCGCAGGTAAGGCCACATAAAGCTCTCGCGAATCGCGTCGAACTGCGCCAGGCCGTAATACACCAGGAACAGCTGCACCAGCAGTGGCGTCCCGCGGAAAAAGAAGATGTAGGCGTAGGGCAGGGACCGCACATACCAGAGCTTCGACGCCCGGGCGATGCCCAGCGGCACGGCCAGGATCAACCCCAGCACCACGGCGATACCCACCAGTTCCAGGGTCAGTACCGCGCCCTGGAAGAACTTCGGCAGCCATTTGAAGATGACTTCCCATTCCATTATGTGGTCCTCACAAAACCGCGAGCGGCACGTTTTTCCAGGAAATGCATGCCGGTCATGGCCAGGACGGTCAGCCCCAGGTACATAAAGGCCACCACCAGGTAGAAGGTGAACGGTAACTTGCTGAACAGCACCGCGTTCTGCGCCTGGCGCATGATTTCTTCCAGGCTGATCACCGACACCAGCGCGGTATCCTTCATCAGGATCATGAACAGGTTACCCAGACCCGGCAGGGCGATGCGCCACATCTGCGGCATGATCAGCCGGGTGAAGATCCGCACCCTGGACATGCCCAGTGCGACCCCCGCTTCCCGATGCCCCTTGGGGATCGCCAAAATTGCGCCACGAAACACTTCCGTGGCGTAGGCGCCAAAGCACAGGCCCAGGGCGATCACCCCGGCGGCGAACGGGTTCAAGGCCAGTTCGGGATTACCGAACACCTCGCCCAATGCGCTCATTAATGTGACGGTGCCGTAGTACATCAGCAGCACCCAGAGCAGTTCCGGTATGCCGCGAACCAGGGTCGAATAGGCGCCCCCCAGCCATTGCAGCGGTTTGTACGGTGAAGTCTTGGCCAAGGCGCCGAGCAGCCCGAGGACCAGTCCCAGGCACAGGGCACAGAGCGCAAGCTTGACGGTCATCAGCGCGCCGGCGGCGAGCGCCGGGCCGAATCCATAGAGGTCGATATTCATGGGCAGAGGCAGGCTTTACCAGGGACAGCCGACACCTTGCGTTGAGGTGCCGGCCATCGGGGCAGGTCAGAGGATGCTGAACGGGAAGTACTTGTCGTTGATCTTCTTGTAAGTACCGTCGGCGATGATTTCTTTCAGCGCGGCGTTCAGCTTCTCACGCAGTTCGTCGTCCTTCTTGCGCACGGCGATGCCGATCTTGTCGCTCTCTTCGACCGGGTTGCCCTTGAACTCGTAAGGCTTGCCGGCTTCGCTCTTCAGCCATTCATAGTTGACGTATTTGTCCGCCAGGATGGCATCCAGGCGCCCGGCCTGCAGGTCGAGGTAGGCGTTTTCCTGGGTGTCGTAGAGCTTGATGGTGACGTCGTCGCCCAGGTGGTCATCCAGCCAGCTGCCGGCCAGGGTCGCGCGCTGGGCACCGATGATCTTGCCCTTGAGCGAATCCTTGTCGGTCTTGAAATCGGCGTCTTTCTTGGCCGCGATGAATTGCAGCTTGTTGGAGTAGTAGGGGTCGGTGAAGTCGACCGCCTGCTTGCGTTCTTCGGTGATCGACATCGAGGAGATCAGGAAGTCGAACTTCTTGGTCTGCAGGGCCGGAATGATCCCGTCCCAGTCGGAGGTCACGACCGTGCACTCGACCTTCATCTTGGCGCACAGGGCGTCGCCGATGTCCTTGTCGAAGCCGACGACCTGGCCGCTGGCATCCTTGTTGTTGAACGGCGGGTAGGCGGCCTCGATACCCATTTTCAGGGTTTCGGCAAAGGCACTGGCGCTGAAGGCCATGGAGACGGCAGCGGCCAGGAGGAATTTTTTGTAGGTCTGCATACGTGTTGCTCCGTTAGCGGTTGCTGGACATGAATTGTTTGCAGCGCGCCGACAGCGGGTTGTCGAAAACCTGCTGCGGGGTTCCTTGTTCTTCCACCAGGCCCTGGTGCAGGAACACCACTTCACTGGACACCTGGCGGGCAAAGCCCATTTCGTGGGTGACCAGCAGCATGGTGCGGCCTTCTTCGGCCAGGGCACGGATTACAGCGAGGACTTCCTGGACCATTTCCGGGTCGAGGGCCGAGGTCGGCTCGTCGAACAGGATGACCTTGGGCTGCATGGCCAGGGTGCGGGCGATGGCCGCGCGCTGTTGCTGGCCGCCGGACAGTTGCGAGGGGTAGGCGTGGCGCTTGTCGGCGATGCCGACCTTGGCCAGCAGCGCTTCGGCCACGTCGATGGCCTCGGCCTTGCTCTGGCCAAGCACCCGGCGCGGGGCCTCGATGATGTTGTCGAGGATGCTCATGTGCGGCCAGAGGTTGAAGTTCTGGAACACAAAGCCGATTTCGCTGCGCAGGCGGTTGATCTGCTTGCCGTCGGCGGCCACCAGTTCACCGTTTTTCGCGGCCTTGAGCTTGAGTTCCTCGCCATTGACCAGGATCTGGCCCTGGTGCGGGTTCTCCAGCAGGTTGATGCAGCGCAGGAAGGTCGACTTGCCGGAACCGGAGGAACCCAGGATCGAGATCACATCACCGTCGCGGGCGGTCAGCGAGATACCTTTGAGTACCTCCAGCTCACCGTAGCGTTTGTGCAAGTTGCGGATTTCAAGCGCGGGCGTGGCCTCAGCCATGTGCGGTCCTCATTGTGTTCTGTCGTGCTCCTGCTATTGGCGGC
This sequence comes from Pseudomonas sp. MWU12-2345, assembly GCF_023242385.1. NCBI lineage: Bacteria > Pseudomonadati > Pseudomonadota > Gammaproteobacteria > Pseudomonadales > Pseudomonadaceae > Pseudomonas > Pseudomonas sp. MWU12-2345. The sequence goes on from NZ_JALLJA010000005.1 coordinate 4,536, forward strand.
CTTCCTGGCGAGCGCCAAGCTAGCATAGGGAAAAGCCGGTGCAGGACGGATGGGTGACAGGTTGTCGCATCGGCACAGCAGTCTGTCGCCACGGCAACAACCAAAGAGCCTTTGATCCGTCTTCCTGACTCGGCAGTCGCTTAAAAAAGGGCGCGATGGTGCCAGCTTTGGCCAAGGGTGGGAAGGGTAAACCCGCTGAGTGGGCATAGGCTCGCCCTGAAATGGGGCGTTACGCTATTTTTTGAGTGTTTCTGGTGCGACCGGCAGGTCTAGATTTGGGTGCCTCGGTAACGTCTTGGCAAATAGCCATTAATCTCAACAGGTTACGAATGTCCTTCGGTCGGGCGTGCAGGCCACGGAAACCGGAGTCCTGTAACATTTTGGCGCAAATCTTGCGTAAAAAATAAAATACGCCCCCGTTGGATTCCTTCAACAAGGTCTTCCGATGTGTAGGGCGAGCTCTTCATTGCAAAGGTAGCCTCAATGAGCAGTACGCATAATTCCAATAACCTGGAGCAAGGGCTCAAGTCGCGGCATGTGACCATGCTATCGATTGCCGGGGTGATCGGGGCCGGTCTGTTTGTCGGTTCCGGGCACGCGATCGCCGAAGCCGGTCCTGCCGTACTGATGGCTTACGCCGCGGCCGGGACCCTGGTGGTGCTGGTGATGCGCATGCTCGCCGAAATGGCCGTGGCCTCGCCGGATACCGGTTCCTTTTCGACCTACGCCGACCGTGCCATCGGGCACTGGGCCGGTTTCACCATCGGCTGGTTGTACTGGTGGTTCTGGGTGTTGGTGATCCCGCTGGAGGCCAACGCCGCCGCGACCATCCTCCATGCCTGGTTCCCCAATGTGGCGATCTGGGCCTTTACCCTGATCATTACCTTGTTGCTGACCGCGACCAACCTGTTCAGCGTGAAGAACTACGGTGAGTTCGAGTTCTGGTTCGCGCTGATCAAGGTGATTGCGATCATCGCGTTCATCGTGTTGGGCGTGCTGGCGATCTTTGGCTTGCTGCCGACCAGCCAGGTCAGTGGCGTGTCGCATCTGGTGGATACCGTGGGCTTTATGCCCAATGGCCTGGGCGCGGTATTGGCGGCCATGCTGACCACCATGTTCTCGTTCATGGGCACGGAAATCGTCACCATTGCCGCGGCTGAATCGAAAGACCCGGGCAAGCAGATCTCCAAGGCCACCAACTCGGTGATCTGGCGGATCGGCCTGTTCTACCTGGTGTCGATCTTTATCGTGGTTGCGCTGGTGCCGTGGAATGACCCGAGCCTGGCGGCGGTCGGTTCCTATCAGGTGGTGCTGGATCGCATGGGCATCCCGAATGCCAAGCTGATCGTTGACCTGGTGGTGCTGGTGGCGGTGACCAGTTGCCTGAACTCGGCGCTGTATACCGCGTCGCGGATGCTCTTTTCCCTCGGCAAGCGCGGTGATGCGCCGGCCGTGTCCAAGCGCACCAATGCCAGCGGCACGCCTTATTGGGCGGTGATGCTGTCGACGGCGGCGGCCTTCCTGGCGGTGTTCGCCAACTATGTCGCGCCGGCAGCGGTGTTCGAGTTCCTGTTGGCCAGTTCCGGCGCCATTGCGTTGCTGGTGTACCTGGTGATTGCGGTGTCGCAGCTGCGCATGCGCCGTCAGCGCATGGCCAAGGGCGAGAAAATCGACTTCAAGATGTGGCTGTTCCCGGGGCTGACCTGGGCGGTGATTGTGTTCATCGTGGCGGTATTGGCGGTGATGTTGTGCCAAGAAGCCCATCGCGTCGAGATTCTCGCCACGGGCTTGCTCAGTGTGCTGGTGGTGGCCGCCGGGCTGCTGGTGGCACGCCGTCGTCGGCATGAGAAAGCCGGGCGGGTGGTGTTGAGCTGATGGATTGACGGTGGTTTGTCTGCGGGGCTTTGGGTGATAGTGACGGCCTCTTCGCGGGCACCTACAGTTCTGTGTCGTGCGCAGGTTTGGCGCATGGTATGCGGTTCGGTGTCGTGCGCAGGTTTGGCGCATGGCGTGCGGTTCGGTGTCGTACACAGGGGGTGTGTACGACGCGAACCTGTAGGAGCAGGGCTTGCCCGCGAAGGTCGTGAACGATTACGCGAAGAATCAGAGACGCCGCCGTATGGATTAGCCGGCGGCTTTCTGTAGCGCCTGCGAAGCCGCCACATAGTCGGCCTGGAAGGCCGGGCTTTCGATCCAGGCCAGGGCCGCTTCCTCGGTGGCCTCGGTGGACCACTGGCGGTATTCGATCAGTGCCGAAAGGATAAAGTCCGTCGCTTCTTCCTCACCTTCCTGCTCCAATACCAGCTCCAGTAGCGGGTCCTCCAGGAACACGCTGCACATGGCCAACTGGCCGCCGTGCTCGGCGTCACGCATTCTCTTGAACAGATCCGTCAGGTCGACGGAAGCGAAGTCGATCCGGTCGTCATCCACCGGCAGCGTCTCGACCGGTTCGCTGGCGCGGCGGGTGCGGTTCTGCTTGGCCTTGGCTTTCGCCCGTTGCGCGCGTTTGTCTTGCTTGTTCTGGGATGCCATGGACTCGGGTGCTTTCACAAAGAGGTAAGCAGGCAATTATCCTCCGTGAGCCGCCGCAATTCCAATCTTCCCCGGCGCTCCCGCCTGCAACTCCCCCTTCTCCAGCCAGTTCAACGCAATCGGCCAGAGCTTTTCCTGGTACTGGCTGCGGAAAAAAGCGAAATGCCCCACCTCTGATTCATCGATATCTTCCGGTGCAATGCGCAGGTGAGTCCGGCTGCTGGCGCTGAAATACGCCAGCAGCCGTTCGATGGCGGCGACGGTGCCGAACGGGTCGTCGGTCAGGCTGATCGCGAGGATCTGCGCCTTGACCCGGGCAAAGGGCAGCGCCGCCAGCTTGCGTCCGCTGGGGCGCTTTTCGTAGCGGGCGGTCGGCGTACTCCAGTCCCGCACCACCCCGGCCGGGGTATCTTCCAGCCAGCCGAGGCGCTTGCCGGGGAAGTAGCCGTAGAGGCCGGTCAGGAGCGGCATGACCAGGTGCCATTTGCCGAACATCTTCCAGCGGGTGGCGGGCGCATAGTCGCGCCAGTAGGCGAATTGCGCGCCGACGGTGACCACCCGGCGAATCAACTGGCCCGAGGCTGCCAGCCCGACCGCGCAGCCGCCGAAGCTGTGGGCGACCACATCGATGGGCTGGCCGGGATATTCGCGCGCCGCCCGTTGCAGCATGGCTTCGAAATCCAGCGCGCCCCAGTCGGTCCAGGAAGCCTTGAGCCCGCGCAGGGTCGCCGGCCGCGATTCGCCGATGCCGCGATAGTCGTAGGTGATGACATCCATGCCGTTGGCAAACAGGTAGTCGGCAAAGCGCGAGTAATGGCGGCAGCGCACCGAGGTCGCGGCATTGATGATCACCACGGGACGGACGAGAGCGCTGTCACCGTGACGCCAGGCGAATCCGCCCAATGCGAAGCCGTCGGCGGCCCGCTCAATAAAGGGCTCGGCGCACAAGGCGTCGGGCGAGAGACAGGGTTGGCAGTTGATCGAAGTCATTGAACGGCTTCCAGGCATGGAATGTGTCTGTTCTTGAACGCTATTGGTGCCCCAATACAGTGCTTGCAGCTGGGCAAATTGATGGCTGATACTGCGGCTTCTATCGGTGCACGAGGCGCTGGCCTGCTGGCTGCGGCTGTTTCAACAAGGGAATGCCATGTTCCAGATAGACCGTAACAGCAAGACGCTGTTGGTGGACCAGATCAGAAACGCGATCATTGCCCGTATCGAATCCTTCCAGTGGGTCCAGGGCGGGCGACTCCCGTCTGTGCGTGCGCTGGCCAAGCAATTGGGCGTCAGCATCTTCACGGTGAGCAGTGCCTACGAAGACCTGGTGGCGCAGCACATCATCGAGTCGCGTCCGGGGGCGGGCTATTTCATCCTGGCCTGCCATTCGGTCGGTCCGCTCAAGGACGTTGACACGCTGGTGCCACCTTCCAGTGAGCACTCGAGTTTTCTCTTTCGTGCACTGGATCCGACGCAATACGATATTCCCGTCAGCTCAGGCTACCTGCCACCGGCCTGGCTGGCCGACGCGGTCCCGGCTTCCGTGACCGGACGGCTGATTCGTAACACACTTTCCTGCAGCACTCCAGCGCCCGCGGCCGGCAGCCAGGACCTGCGGGCAGTGATTGCGCGCAAATTGCGCGAGGTCCATATCAACGCCTCCAGCAGCCAGATCGTGGTCACCATGGGCGCCACCCATGCGTTTTCCCTGCTGCGCAGTATTCTCCTGAAACCCGGGGATTACCTGCTGGTGGAAGACCCCAGCTACCTGCTGCTGCAACTCAAACTGATCAAGGATCGCGACTTCAAGATCATCACAGTGCCGCGCCTGGATGACGGGCCTGACCTGGCGGCGATGGAAGCGATGCTGATCAAGTATCGGCCGAAGCTGTTCCTGACCCAGACCCTGGTGCACAACCCCACCGGCGGCAGTACGTCTCCGGAGAAAGGGTTCAAGCTGCTGTCGCTGGCCCGCCAGTATGATTTCCATATCATCGAGGACGATATTTTCGGTGTACTGTCGTCCCGACAGACGCTTCGGCTCGCCAGCCTGGATGGCTGCGAAAGGACTTTCTATATCAGTGGTTTCAGCAAGATGCTGAGCCCGGCGCTACGCCTGGGGTATGTGGCGGCGCCACCGGCTTTTGTCGAGCGGCTGGTCGAGCAGAAAATGTACAATCTGCTCTGCGGCTCGGCTATCGACGAAACCATCGTCACCTACACCCTGGAGTCCGGTCGCTATCAGCATCATCTGGATGCGCTGGGTCAGCGGGTCATGCAGGAGCGCTCAAGGGCGCGGGAGTGGTTGGGGGCTTGTGGGGTGGTGTTTGACGAGCACGGCGCCGATGGCCTGTTTCTCTGGGGGCGTCTGCCGGGGTATGTGAATATCTCGAACCTGGTCGAACAGGCCCATCACGCCGGCATCCTGCTGGCGCCAGGTTCCTTGTTCAGCAATACCGGCGATTATGATCAGTACATCCGTTTCAATGTCAGCCACTGCAATCATCCTGGATTCAAGCGTTTTCTCCAGGCGCATATCACGTCGGTGCTGTCCATCGAACACGGTGCCTGAGAACGTCGCACGCGAGCTCAGGCGTTGGTCGTGCTGCGTAGTATCTGTCCGCCTGCCGCTTCGATTATCGAGCTGAGCTTTTCATATTGGGCTTGGGGGATGAAGGCGCCGAGGAAGACCGAGCCGAGGCTGCGCTGCCAGAGTTTGAAGTAGCGCTCCAGGCTCATGACTTCGCTCAGGTTCTGATAGGAGAAGATGGTGCCTTCAAGGATGATGACCTCATCACTGTCCTGCAGATTCTGAATGCACAGCTCGTCATCCACTTCCGAGTTGTTGATGGTCAGTCTGATGTTCTCGATCCAGTGCAGTGGCCTGCCGTCATGGCTCAGCCACACGGCGGGCTCGGCATAAAAGGATTTCAGTGCAGCCCCAGTGGTTTTCGTCGACATGGACAGCTCCTGTTCACTTTTTCTCGGCCTTGAACCGCAGGCATGTGCAGTCCAGTGTCCATTGGCCATTGCTGTCCAGCAAATCGGCAGCCAACTCTTCGGTCACTTCATTCAAAAACGCATCTTGCGATTCGACGGGCAGCAAGGCCAGGTAGCGGGCACCGAACTTTTGCAGCCATTGGGCAATCGAACTATCCAGGGGCGCCGGGCGTTCGAACCAATGAATGGAATTGACATGGAATCCCGCGTTTTCCAGCACCCGCTGATAAGCCCCGGCGGTAGGCAGATAAAGCTGATCGGCGACTTCGAAGTCAAGGGATCTGCGCGCCAGTGAGTCGCGTAGCGCGCGCCGCAGAATTTTCTGGTGTCCGGCCCCGGCGAATTCGCCGACAAAACGTCCCCCTGGTTTCAGGGCTTCATAGATCCCGATGGCCACCTGGTCCGAGCGCTGCATCCAGTGCAGTGCGTCATAGCTCAGGACCGCGTCGAACTCCTGGTAGAAGTACAACTGTTCGGCATTGCCATGGCGTACCTCCAGCCCTCTGGACCGGGCTGCCGAGACCAGTCCTGGGTCGTTGTCGAACCCCACCACCTGATGCCCGTCGCGTTGGAGTTGTTCGCTCAGGTAGCCGTCGCCGCAGCCGATATCGAGGAGCAGTTCGCCGGGCTTGGGTGCCAGCAGTTCAAGGATTGCCCTGGCAGTATGGTCTGTCAAATGGATGTCACGTTCATCCCGCGTTGCCCCCCTTTGCTGCGATTCACCGCTCTGACAAAAAGATGTCGAAGAAGTCATGCTCAAGATTCCATTCTAGGGCGAGGGCGGCGCGGCCACCGGGCGAGGAGTCAGGTACGTTTGGACACCCAGACCAAGATGATGACAATAGCGCAGACTAATGGTGTCAGCCAGTTCCAGGTTTCCCCCATCAACCAGATCGAGAAGCCGAAGGTGAAGAACGGTTGCAGCAACTGCAGCTGGCTGATCCGCTGGATACCACCGAGTGCGAGGGCACGGTTCCAGGAAAAGAAGCCCAGCAGCGAGTTGACCAGCGCCAGGAACAGCAGGGCGGCGACGCCGGTGCCCGGCAGGTGGGCGATGGTGTTGCTGTCGAAGAGCCACAGGCTGGCCGGCAGCAGCACCGGCAGGCTGATGACCAGGGTCCAGCACATCACCTGCCAGCCCGGCAGTTCCTTGGACAGCGCGCCGCCCTGGGCATAACCGAAGCCGGCCAGGGCAACGGCGCCGAGCAAGGCGAGGTCACCGATGTAGATGTCGGAAACATTCGACTTCATCACCGTGTACGACATGACCACCAGGAAGCCCAGGCTGGAGACTGCCCAGAACGCCTTGGACGGCCGTGTGCCGGTGATCAGGGTGCCGAAGATCGCGGTCGACAGCGGCAACGCGGCCAGGACTACGCCGCCGTGGCTGACGGGCACATACTGCATGCCCAGTGCCGTGAGGATCGGGAAACCGTAGACGATCCCGGTGGAGGTCAGCAGCATGCGCTTGATCTGCGAGCGGTTCGGAAGCCTGGCGCGACCAATGAGCAAAAAGGGAATCGCGGCGAGGGCCGCGATCACCGAGCGAAAGATCCCGACCTGGACGGCGCTCAGATCGCCCGCGAGCATCTTGGCCGCGGGCAGGGTCATGGCAAAGGCTGCTACTGAGATCAGACCCAGGAAGTAGGCTTGCAGGTCTTGACTCTTGGTCTCTGGAAAACTGGCTGCGTTGGCTTGCGTCATGCTGACGGCTCCTTTTGGTGGTGGGAGGGATCCGGGGCGGCCGGGTATCCGTGAACATGTTCTTCAGGGCGTGGAGGGGTCATTTGCACTGGCCTTCAACCACAGGCGCAGCTCCGTCTTGAGGAGTTCGCCGTAGTTGTTCCTGAGCACTACGTTGCGCAGGTCTGTCGGGTAGATGGGCGCGTCGCCGTAGATGATGGTCCTGATGCCCTTGCCGTCGTAGCCTTGGAGGCGCGCCTGCTCGACCATATACGTGAACATGGTGGGGGCCATGAATAGCGTGATATTGCCGAACCCGCTCGCCAGTTCGAACAGTTCATCGGCCTTGAAGTCGCGGGACTGCGGGACGACATGGCGGGCGGCCCGACGCACATGGATCAGGTTGTAGAGCCCGGCGCAGTGAGACATCGGCGCGGCATAGACCGCGACCTCATCGGCGTCGATCGGATCGAGATCGGGCGAACAGTCCTGCGACATGGCCGTCAAGTTGCCGTGGCTGAGCATCACCGCCTGTGCGTCGCCTGTGCTGCTGGGGGTGTAGAACAGCCAGGCCAGGTCGTCGGCATGCCGCGGATAAGGTGTGTCCGGCGGCGAAGTGATCGAGGTGAGTGCGCCCATGTCCTCCCGGTCCAGTTCGTGGCACCCCAGGGGGAGTCTCTCGGGGGCGAATACCTGGCCGCCGTCGGTGAAAATCAGCCGAGCGTCGGCGTTGCCGACGATCCAGCCGGCCTCGACGGGGTGCAGCTTGCAGTTGATCGGCACTGCCACGGCACCGGCCCACCAGATGGCGTAGAGCAGTTCGAGGTATTCGCAACAGTTCTTCATGAACAGCACGACCCGATCGCCGGGGGCGATGCCGTGCTCGTCGATCAGATAAGCGGCCCGGTGTCGGACCAGGGCGACAAAGGCTCCGTAGTTGGCGACTAGCTGCTGCCCTTCGAACAAGGCCGGACGCTTCGGGTATCGAAGGCCGGCTTCATCCAGCCAGTTGGCGATATTCATGCTCGGCTCCTGCGTGCCTGAAGGACAGGTGCACACTAGTCAGCCAGGCGGGCCCAGTACCGGTACGGTTGGGAGTGAGCGCAACGAACTGTATTGTTTGCCGACCATGACAGTTGTCGGACGGAGAAGAAAATCCGGACAACAAAAAACCCGCACTAGGCGGGTTTCTTGTGGGCTTTCAGATGATGTTGACACCACCTAAAACTAATTAGTGGTGCCCAGAGACGGAATCGAACCGCCGACACGGGGATTTTCAATCCCCTGCTCTACCGACTGAGCTATCTGGGCAACGGGGCGCATTAAACTGGTTTTTCGAGGGGTCGTCAAGCGCGATTTCAAAAAATATTTAATTATTACCGTCGCTTACGACCCAAAGCTGTTCCAGCCCTGATTATTCGGCCGGCGGAACGTAGCCTTCGGCCTGGGCGTATTCCTCGCCGGAAAAGAACTTGTCCATCTCGCCCTGGATGTATTTGCGGTCTTCGCCGTTCATCATGTTCAGGCGTTTTTCGTTGATCAGCAGGGTCTGGTGCTTCAACCAGTCGCCCCAGGCTTTCTGCGAAATATGTTCGAAAATATCCTGGCCCTTGGCACCCGGGTACGGAGGGCGCTCAAGGCCGGGCAGTTCTTCGTGGTACTTGCGGCACATTACGGTGCGGGTCATGACGACTCTCCTGCATTCAAAACGTCGGCTGCCCGTTTGAGCAGCTTTTTCACCGGGGCGGCAAGGCCCAGGCGCGGCGGGGTGGCGAGGTTATACCAGAGCCAGTCGGCCTCGGCCACGTGATGGGCGCTCTCCTCGACCTGCACCAGCCACGGCTCGATGGCCAACTGGAAGTGGCTGAAGGTGTGGGTCAGGTTCGGCAACGCCTGTTGCGCGCCCAGTTCCAGCGAGTGCTGCGCCGCCAGGTGTTGCAGGTCGTCGAGGTCGTCCAGCTCCGGCAAGCTCCACAAACCGCCCCAGAGGCCGCTGGAAGGGCGCCGGTAAAGCAGAATGGCGCCCTCGCGGGCGAGCATTGGCATCAGGGTGCGCTTCTGCGGCACGCTCTTGCGCGGCTTGGGAATCGGGTAGCGGGTCTCCAGGCCGAGCATGTGGGCTTCACAGCCGACTTTCAGCGGGCAGAGCAGGCAGCTGGGCTTGCTGCGGGTGCACAAGGTCGCGCCCAGGTCCATCATCGCCTGGGTGTAGTGGTTCACCCGGGTGTCGGGGGTAAAGCGCTCGGCGTTGGCCCAGAGCTGTTTGGCCACCTTGGGTTCGCCCGGGTAACCCTCCTGGGCGGTGTAGCGCGCCAGCACGCGCTTGACGTTGCCGTCGAGGATCGCCGCGCGCAGGCCCATGCTGATGCTGGCGATGGCGCCGGCGGTGGACAGGCCGATGCCCGGCAGCTCGGTGAGTTTCTCGACGTCGCGGGGAAACTCCCCGCCATGCTCGGCAACGACGATCTTCGCGGTCTTCTGCAGGTTGCGCGCCCGGGTGTAGTAGCCCAGGCCCGTCCACAGGTGCAGCACTTCATCTTCCGGCGCGGCGGCCAGGGCCTCGACCGTCGGCAGCGAGGCCATGAAGCGGTCGAAGTAGTTCAGCACGGTGCTGACCTGGGTCTGCTGCAACATGATCTCCGACACCCACACCCGATAGGGCGTGATGCCCTGTTGCCAGGGCAGGTCGTGGCGGCCGTGACGGTCGTACCAGTCCAGCACGGCGCTGGAAAACTGCTCGGCTCTCATCGCTTGAACAGCCCCTTGAGTGCGTCCTTGAGTTCGGGACTGACCTTGTCGCCGAGCTTTTCTTCAACTTTCTCGCTCAGTTTGTTGCCGGCTAGCCGCGCGGCGACTTGGCCGAGGCCGTCCTTGTCGATGCGGCAGGCCTTGGCACCCAGCTCCAGCGGGCCACGGCAACGCAGCGGCCATTCGATCCCGGCGAAACGTTCGCTGACCTGGCAGGCCGGGTCCGGCATGTCGCTCTTGTCGCCTTCGACGATGATGCCGATGCGGTAGTCCATGCCCAGCACGCGCAAGTCGATATCGCCGTTGCCATTGACGCTCAGGCCCGGGATGTTGACTTTCAGGTCCGGGTTGCTGGCCACGCCGTTGTGCAGGTTCAGGCTGCCCTTGAGGTCCTGGAACGGTGTGTCCTTGCCCCGCGGTTCGCCGCTCAGGGTCTTGCGGTTGAGGGTGGCGATGCCGGTGCACAGTTGCTGTTCGAGGTTGGCGTTGAGCAGCAGGCCGTCGTTGAGGACAAAGCTGGCGGTGCCGTTGAGGCTGTCGATCAGGGCTTTCTGGCTGTTGCCGCTGGCAGTGAAGTCGCTGTTGAGGGTCAGGGCGCCCTTGACCGGCGGTTTCTCTCCCTGGGCTTGCAGGACGCGTTCGACCGGCACCCGGTTCAGCCGCGTTTGCAGGGTCAGGCGCGGCACGTCGGGGCGCACATCGAGGCTGCCCTTGGCGCTGAAGCTGCCGCTGTAGAGCTCGCCGCGTAGGTCGCCGAGGGTCAGCACGCCACCCAGGCCGGTGGCCTTGAGGGCGGCGTTGCCGATCGGCAGCTTCTTCAGGGTCAGTTGGTCGAAACTCAGGTCGGCGTCCACATCGGCGCTGCGCAGGCGTTCGATGGGCAGCAACTTGTCGCTGCTCCAGGCACCCTTGGTCGGGGATTCCGGCAATGGCGAGCTACTGGCGATGGCGTTGGCTTCGCTATTCAGCACATCGGCCTGGCGGACCTTCGAGGCGCTGTTGGCGTCGGCCGATTTCGGCGGCAGGTAGCGATCGGCGTCGAATTTGTCGCCCTTGAGCTGTACGCGCAAGGATTGCTTGGCGAAATCCTCGATGGCGATGCGACCGGTGAAGTTGCTGTCATCGAGTTTCAGGTTGAGGCCATCCAGCACCAGGCTGGTGGGCGTGCCGGTGAGGTGGGTGACCAGCTCGACCTTGCTCAGGCTGCCGTCGGCGACGGTCGGCAGGGGCTGGCCGATACTGTCGAGAAACTTCATCAGGTCCAGTTGGGCAATCGACAGCGTGCCGTTGAGTTGCGGGGTCTTGTTCAGGTCGTTGGCCTTCAGCTCGCCGAGGGCGCGCAGTTGGTTGGCCGACAATTTCAGGCTGGTCCATTCGGCGACGTTCGCCTGCATATCCACCAGCAATTGGCCCTGGGCCGAGAACGTCAGCGGCTTGCCTTGCAGCGGATCGCCCGTCAGTTCGCCGCCGAGGCGCATGTCTTCGAACTGGTAGCGCTTGAGTACGCGGTCGAAACGCAGGTTGCCGCTGAGTTCGGTACGGGCCCGCAGGACCGGCTGGTTTGTGCCGAAGAAGGCGGTCAACTTGACCGGAATTTCCTTGCCGTCATGCACCGCGCCGGTGCTCAGCTGGATGCTTTCCGAGGTGATCTGGCGGCCGGTCTTTTCATCGTTGAATTCGATCCGGGCGTTGTTCACGGTCAGGCTGTCGATATCCAGGCGGATCGGCTGCGAGGGTTTTTCTTCCGCCTCGGCGCCGGCCGGTTCGGCGACCTTGTCGGCCTGCGCGGTGATGCTGGCGCCGGGGGCCGGGCGGCCGATGTCCTGCCAGTTGCCGTGGCCGTCCTTGTCGCGATTGAGCCGCAGGTTCAGGCCTTCGACGCGGACATCGCTCATCTGCACTTCACGACGCAGCAGCGGCAGGACGCGCACCGACAGGCCGAGCATCTGCAGGTCGGCAAACGGCTGGGTCGGGGTGACCAGGGTCGCCACGCTGGCATCGTGCAGCTCCAGGCCCAGCCAGGGGAAAAGGCTCCAACCGATGTCGCCATTGAGGGTCAGCTCAATGTGGGCCTTGTCGCGGGCAATCTGGCGAATCTCGTTTTTATAGTCGTTGGGATTGAACAGGTGGGTCAGGGCAAAGCCTGCCGCCACGATGATCAGCAACAACCCGAGAAGCCCCAGACCCAGGATTTTGCCGAACGCTTTCATGGGCGAGTCCTTGTAGTCAGTGGAATTTGAAATTCAGCCCGCGAGTATAGCGTCACGGGGCTGGCGACAGGGCAGGGATGATCCCTAGAGCGGATCCAGGGGAATCCGCAGCTTGGCCGCCAGCGCCTGGGCTTCGAGATGCCCGGCGGGGGCCAGGAGCCGCAGTTCCGCGCCGGCCAGCCTGGCCATCCGTGCGGCTTCCGTCACCAGTCGTTCGGCTACCCCACGGCGCCTGGTGACTTTTCTGACGCAAAGTTGGGATAAAAGCCAGAGATCCGCCCGCCGCTCCAAGCGCGCCGCGCCCAGCAGGCGGTCATTGAAACGCCCGGCGATCAGGCTGCCGTCGGCCAGGGCGGTCTCGATCAGTTGCTGGCCGTCGGCTTGCGGTGCGAAAAGCCAGGCGGGGGCGTCCAGGTAGATTTTCTGCAGGTCCTGCTGGTCCTGGTAAGAGGCTTCGGTGAGGGACTCGACAACGATGGGCATAGATTCCTCGAACGTCCGGGGTTGGCGTTTCGTAGGAGCAGGCTTGCTCGCGATAGCGATCTTTCGGGCGCCATCTGCATTCGCGGCTGATGGCCGCCTGCGGCGGATCGCGAGCAAGCTTGCTCCTACAGGAAAGCAGAGCAGTTGCATTACATAAAGAGCGTATCAGTCTGGTTGTGCTGTCATGCGTAAATGGTAACCTCTCGCAGTTGGTCAGTCTTTCTGCGACCTATTGTCGCGTAACAAGCATCACTCGATAACACGGCCATGCCTGCGTGCACCAAGGTCGGGAGTGATGTGTGGCCGGTGAACCATCATTTCAATTGGGGGAAACACTTCAAATGAGCAGCAGCATGACGGCGCGCATTCAAGCCGCCGAACCTGCGTTCCTGTCAAAAGAGCGCATTATCGCCAAGCCCGGCTTCAACCGCTGGCTGGTTCCACCGGCCGCCCTGGCCATCCACCTGTGCATCGGCATGGCCTACGGCTTCTCGGTGTTCTGGTTGCCACTGTCCAAGGCCTTGGGCATCACCGCACCGGTCGCTTGCGCGCCGGACATGAGCTTTATCTCACAAGTGTTCTCGTCGCAGTGTGATTGGCCGATTTCCATGCTCGGCTGGATCTACACCCTGTTCTTCATTTTCCTCGGCTGCTCGGCCGCGATCTGGGGCGGCTGGCTGGAACGTGCCGGTCCGCGCAAGGCCGGTGTGGTGTCCGCACTGTGCTGGTGTGGTGGCTTGCTGATTTCCGCGTTGGGGGTCTATACCCACCAGATCTGGCTGATGTGGATCGGTTCCGGGGTGATTGGCGGTATCGGTCTGGGGCTGGGCTATATCTCGCCGGTCTCGACCCTGATCAAGTGGTTCCCGGACAAGCGCGGCATGGCCACCGGCATGGCAATCATGGGCTTCGGCGGCGGCGCGATGGTCGGTGCACCGTTGGCGGCGGCCTTGATGGGCCACTTCGCTTCGCCTACCAGTGTCGGCGTGTGGCAGAGCTTCGCGGTGATGGCGGCGATCTACTTCGTCTTCATGATCGGCGGCGCATTGTCGTACCGCGTGCCGCCTACCGGTTGGAAGCCCGAGGGCTGGACCGCACCGGTGAAGAAGAGCAGCAACGCGATGATCACCCACCGTCACGTGCATGTGAACGTGGCCTGGAAGACCCCGCAGTTCCGTCTGGTGTGGCTGGTGCTGTGCCTGAACGTGTCCGCCGGTATCGGCATCCTCGGCATGGCTTCGCCGCTGTTGCAGGAAGTCTTCGCCGGTAAATTGCTCGGCAACGGCCTGACCTTCGGCCAGTTGGACGCCGCGCAACTGGGCCTGATCGCAGCCATCGCAGCTGGCTTCACCGGTTTGCTCAGCCTGTTCAATATCGGCGGCCGGTTCTTCTGGGCGTCGTTCTCGGACTATATCGGCCGCAAGGCGACCTACTTCGTGTTCTTCGCCCTGGGTTTCGCGCTCTATGCGTCGGTGCCGAGCCTTGGTCATCTGGGCAGCGTCGCGCTGTTCGTGGCGGCGTTCTGCGTGATCCTGTCGATGTACGGCGGTGGTTTCGCCACGGTGCCGGCTTACCTGGCGGACCTGTTCGGCACCCAGATGGTCGGTGCGATCCACGGTCGCCTGCTGACCGCCTGGGCGGCAGCCGGGGTGCTGGGGCCGGTGCTGGTGAACTACCTGCGTGAGTATCAGTTGAGCATCGGCGTCGAGCGCGCCGCGGCCTACGACATCACCTTGTACATCCTCGCCGGCCTGCTGGTGCTGGGGTTCATCTGCAACCTGCTGGTGCGTCCGGTGGCCGACAAGTACTTCATGACCGACGCGGAACTGGCCGCCGAGCAGGCGCTGGGTCATGACAAGGGCGCCGACAGCACTACCGTGCTGGAGTGGAAAGCCGCTGCGGGCAGCAAGCCGATGGCGGTTGCCGCCTGGCTGGTGGTGGGCATTCCGTTGGCGTGGGGCGTGTGGGTCACCCTGCAGAAGACGGCGGTGCTGTTCCACTAAGTTGTACATCGTGATCATTCCCGCGTAGCGCGTGGGAGTGATCACGCCCTCCTTTCGTAGTTGTCCTGACAGGTATATCCCCGACACGCCTGGATTCAGCCCGTCCGGGAGTTCACCTTGCGTGTTTCTGTTTGCCGCCCGCGCCCCTATAATGGCTGCCTTTTTCGCCCAATGATTTTGCGGAGCTGGTGATGGCCGAACGTAAGGCGTCCGTCGAGCGCGACACTCTGGAAACCCAGATCAAAGCCTCGATCAACCTGGATGGCACCGGAAAGGCCCGATTTGATATCGGTGTGCCTTTTCTTGAACACATGCTCGACCAGATCGCCCGTCACGGGCTGATCGACCTGGATATCGAGTGCAAGGGCGACCTTCATATCGACGACCACCACACCGTGGAAGACGTCGGTATCACCCTGGGTCAGGCCTTTGCCAAAGCCATCGGCGACAAAAAAGGCATCCGTCGCTACGGTCACGCCTATGTGCCGCTGGACGAAGCGCTGTCGCGAGTGGTCATCGACTTCTCCGGCCGTCCCGGCTTGCAGATGCACGTGCCCTACACCCGCGCCACCGTGGGCGGCTTCGACGTCGATCTGTTCCAGGAATTCTTCCAGGGCTTCGTCAACCACGCCCTGGTCAGCCTGCACATCGACAACCTGCGTGGCACCAACACCCACCACCAGATCGAAACCGTGTTCAAGGCCTTCGGTCGCGCCCTGCGCATGGCCGTCGAACTCGACGACCGCATGGCCGGGCAAATGCCTTCGACCAAGGGCGTCCTGTAATGCAGACGGTCGCGGTTATCGATTACGGCATGGGTAACCTGCACTCGGTGGCCAAGGCCCTCGAGCATGTGGGTGCCGGCAAGGTGCTGATCACCAGCGATGCGGCTGTGATTCGCGAAGCCGACCGGGTGGTTTTCCCCGGCGTCGGCGCGATTCGCGACTGCATGGCCGAGATCCGTCGCCTGGGTTTCGACGCCCTGGTGCGTGAAGTCAGCCAGGATCGTCCGTTCCTTGGCATCTGTGTTGGCATGCAGGCCTTGCTCGACCATAGCGAAGAGAACGCCGGCGTCGACTGCATCGGCCTGTTTCCTGGCCAGGTGAAGCTGTTCGCCAAGGACCAGCACGAGGACGGCGAGCATCTGAAAGTGCCGCATATGGGCTGGAACGAGGTGACGCAGGTAGTGGATCACCCCCTGTGGCACAACATCCCGGACCTGGCGCGCTTCTACTTCGTGCACAGCTACTACATCGCCGCCGGTAACCCGCGGCAGGTGGTGGGCCGCGGGCACTACGGCGTCGACTTCGCCGCGGCGCTGGCCGAGGGCTCGCGTTTCGCCGTGCAGTTCCACCCGGAGAAAAGCCATACCCATGGCCTGCAATTGCTGCAGAACTTCGCCGCCTGGGACGGACGCTGGTAAATGGCCGCGAAGAAGACCAAGCCGCCGATCCTGACCCTCGCTCCGGAACAGGAGAACGAGGCCAATCAGAAGATCAAGCGCTTCATGGAAGAGCGCTTCGAACTGGACCTGGGTTCGTTCGAAGCGGCTGAAATCCTCGACCTGTTTACCCGTGAAATTGCTCCGCACTATTACAACAGGGCGATTTTCGATGTGCAGACGCACCTTAAAGAAAGGTTCGAAAGCATCGAAAGCGACCTGTGGGCACTCGAGAAAAACTGATTTCCGAGTGAAGCTGAAAAAACGACTCTAAGGTTTGCCAGATGCTGATTATCCCCGCTATCGATCTCAAAGACGGTGCCTGCGTTCGTCTGCGCCAGGGCCGCATGGAAGATTCCACGGTGTTCTCCGATGACCCGGTGAGCATGGCTGCCAAGTGGGTGGAGGGCGGCTGCCGCCGTCTGCATCTGGTCGACCTGAACGGCGCCTTCGAAGGCCAACCGGTCAATGGCGAGGTGGTCACCGCCATCGCCAAGCGTTACCCGAACCTGCCGATCCAGATCGGCGGCGGTATCCGTTCCCTGGAAACCATCGAGCACTACGTCAAGGCCGGCGTGAGCTACGTGATCATCGGCACCAAGGCGGTGAAAGACCCTGCGTTCGTTGCCGAAGCCTGCCGCGCGTTCCCGGGCAAGGTCATCGTCGGCCTGGATGCCAAGGACGGTTTTGTCGCCACCGACGGCTGGGCTGAAATCAGCACCGTGCAGGTCATCGACCTGGCCAAACAGTTTGAAGCCGACGGCGTCTCCGCCATCGTCTACACCGATATCGCCAAAGACGGCATGATGCAGGGCTGCAACGTGCCCTTCACCGCAGCCCTGGCCGCGGCCACGAAAATTCCGGTGATCGCTTCCGGCGGCATCCACAACCTGGGCGATATCAAGAGCCTGCTGGACGCCAAGGCGCCGGGCATCATCGGCGCGATTACCGGCCGGGCGATCTACGAAGGCACCCTCGATGTCACCGAGGCGCAAGCCTTCTGCGATTCGTACAAAGGCTGAGGACTCACCATGGCGCTGGCCAAACGCATCATCCCTTGCCTGGACGTCGACAACGGTCGCGTGGTCAAGGGCGTCAAGTTCGAGAACATCCGTGATGCCGGTGACCCGGTGGAAATCGCCCGGCGTTACGACGAGCAGGGCGCGGATGAGATCACCTTTCTCGACATCACCGCCAGCGTCGACGGCCGTGACACCACGCTGCATACCGTCGAGCGCATGGCCAGCCAGGTGTTTATCCCGCTGACGGTCGGCGGCGGCGTGCGCACCGTGCAGGACATCCGCAACCTGCTCAATGCCGGGGCCGACAAGGTCTCGATCAACACGGCGGCGGTGTTCAACCCCGAGTTCGTCGGCGAAGCGGCGCAGCATTTCGGCTCGCAGTGCATTGTCGTCGCCATCGATGCGAAGAAGGTCTCGCTGCCGGGCGAAACCCCGCGCTGGGAAATCTTCACCCACGGTGGGCGCAAGCCCACCGGGCTCGATGCGGTGGAGTGGGCTTCGAGGATGGAAGGCCTCGGTGCCGGCGAGATCCTGCTCACCAGCATGGACCAGGACGGCATGAAAAGCGGTTTCGACCTCGGCGTGACCCGGGCCATCAGCGATGCCCTGGGGATTCCGGTGATCGCCTCGGGCGGGGTCGGCAATCTCCAGCACCTGGCCGACGGGATTCTGGAAGGCCACGCCAGTGCGGTACTGGCGGCGAGCATCTTCCACTTCGGCGAGTACACGGTGCCGGAAGCCAAGGCCTATATGGCCGCGCGCGGTATCGTGGTGCGCTGAGGGCAACAGTCCACTGGACAGTATGGCGGCCTCAAGTCACTCTTGAGTCCGCCACGGATTCCGGTTGCCTACTATGTCTAAACGCTTTTTCCTCGCGCTGTTTTGCCTGATCGGACTGTTGTCGGGCACGGTGGCTGCGGCGGACGCTACCGATGACGGCATTGTCCTGCTGACGGAGAATTTCCCGCCCTACAACATGGCGAAAAACGGCAAGAACTTCGCCAAGGACGAGAATATCGAAGGCATTGCCGCCGATATCGTGCGGGAAACCTTCAAGCGCGCCGGTATTTCCTACAGCCTGACCCTGCGTTTCCCCTGGGAACGTATCTACAAGCTCGCCCTGGAAAACCCCGGCTACGGGGTGTTTGTCATGGCCAGGCTGCCGGAGCGCGAGAGACTGTTCAAATGGGTCGGGCCGATCGGTCCTGACGATTGGGTGCTGCTGGGCAAGACGGACAGCCCGATTGCCTTGTCGGGCCTGGAGCAGGCCCATCGCTACCGGATCGGCGCCTACAAGGGCGACGCTATCGCCCAATACCTGGCGCAGCACGGATTCAACCCGGTGTTGGCCCTGCGCGACCAGGATAATGCGCGCAAGCTGGTCGACGGTCAGATCGACCTGTGGGCCTCGGGCGATCCCGCCGGACGCTATCTGGCGCGGCAGGAGGGCATTGCCGGGCTCAAGACGGTCTTGCGCTTCAACAGTGCGTCCCTTTACCTGGCCCTCAACAAAGAGGTGCCCGATACCGTCGTTGCCAAGTTGCAGTCGGCACTCGATCAGCTACGCCGTGAAGGTGTGGTGGATCAGGCCTTCGGGCGTTACCTGTAAGGGTGTCGTCCACTCAGTGATAGACGCCCTGCTTGCCGTGAGCCTCGGTCGCCTGGTTGCCGCGTAGGGCGATCATCGATTTGATATCGATCCAGTCGATGCCCTGCTCCTTGAGTTTAGGCAGTTCGCGTTCGAGGACCGCCAGGGTCTGCGGGTAGGGGTGGCCGATCACCACCGCCGAGCCGTGCTTGCGCGCCAGCCTGATCGCTTCTTCCAGTTGTGCGGTGATGGCCGGTTCGGTGCGTTCGTTGTCGAGGAAGACATCCCGCGACACGCTGGGCAGGCCGATCTTCTGCGCTTGGGCCGCGGCGACGGTCTTGGCGCTGGTGCGGCTGTCGACGAAGAACTTGTTGCGCCGCTGCAATTCGCCCATCAGCCAGGCCATGGCCACCGGTTCGGCGGTCATGCGGCTGCCTTCATGGTTGTTGATCCCGCTGGTAAAGGGCACGGCCTTGAAGGCGGCGGCCAGGCGCGTTTGCAATTCATCGAGGGACAGGTCGGGATGCCAGGCGAAAGGCCCGGTGGCCGGGTCCATGGGCATGTGCAGCATGACGATCTTGCCGGCGGCATGGGCCTCGCGGGCGAATTCGGCGGCGTGCAGGGTGTCGGGCATGATCGATGGAGTGACCGGCCCGGGCAGGGCCAGCACCCGACGATCCCGGGGCAGGTTCTGCCCCAGGTCATCGATAATCAGGGTGAGGTAGGCCTTGGTCGGTGCCGGCGGCTCGACCGGCGCCGCCTGGGCAACGCCGATCAAGCAGCCGATAAGGAGCAGCAGCCAGCGGCGCATCTCAGTTGCCGCGTGTCACGCTCAGGCCTTTGAGCAGGCTCAGGGCCTGACCCAGTTGGTAGTCGTCGTCCTGCAGGCGTGGCTTGGCCTTGGGCGCCTTGACGCTTGGCTTGTCCGCGCCGCCGTTGCCGTTGCCCAGGTGACCCTGGAGATCGGCTTCCTTGAAGGTGTCGTCGTCCTGGGCACCGGTGACCTTGGCCTGGCGGACTTCAACATCGGGGATGATGCCCTGGGCCTGGATCGAGCGACCGTTAGGCGTGAAGTACAACGCGGTGGTGATCTTCAGCGCGCGGTCATTGCTCAGCGGCAGCACGGTTTGTACCGAGCCCTTGCCGAAGCTGGTGGTGCCCATCAACACGGCGCGTTTCTGGTCTTGCAGGGCACCGGCAACGATTTCCGAAGCCGAGGCGCTGCCGCCGTTGATCAGCACCACCATCGGCACCGCTTCGCTTTCGTCGTGGCCGGTGGCCGAGAAGCGCAGTTCGGAGTTGGCGATGCGACCTTTGGTGTAGACGATCAGGCCCTTGGTGATGAAGTGGTCGACCACTTCCACCGCCGCCTGCAGCACGCCGCCCGGGTTGTTGCGCAGGTCGAGGACGATGCCGTTGAGCTTCTTGCCGTTTTCCTTGTGCAGGGCCGCGAGGGCCTTGGAGACCTCTTCGCCGGTCTTGACCTGGAACTGGGTGATGCGGATATAGCCGTAGCCGTTTTCCAGCAACTGGCTGCGCACGCTCTTGGTGCGGATGATCGCCCGGGTCAGGGTCACGTCGAACGGCGCACCGCCGCCGCGCACCAGGGTCAGGGTGATTTTCTGGCCGACCTTGCCGCGCATCTTGTCGACGGCTTCGGTCATGGTCTGGCCGCGGGTCGGCTGGCCGTTGATCTTGACGATCAGGTCGCCGGCCTGCACGCCGGCCTTGGACGCCGGGGTGTCGTCGATCGGCGAGACCACCTTGACGAAGTTGTCTTCCATGCCGACTTCGATGCCCAGGCCGCCGAATTCGCCGCTGGTGTCTTCCTGCAGCTGGGCGAAGTCGTCCGGCCCGAGGTAGGCGGAGTGCGGGTCAAGGTTGCTGAGCATGCCCTTGATGGCATTCTCCAGCAGGGTCTTGTCGTCCACCGGTTCGACATAGGCGGCCTTGATCCGGTCCATGACCTCGGCAAAGGTGCGCAGCTCGTCGAGCGGCAGCGGGGCCTTGGCGGTGACGGCCGGAGCAGCGGCAGCCGGCGCGGGCTGGGCAGGTTGCGCAGCGAACGCGTGGGGCGCACCGATCACCAGGGCGATCGTCAGGGCCAGCGAGGTGAGGCGGGACAAATGCAACATGTCGAACGAACTCCTGATTAAGATGCGGGCCTATCCTTGGGCGCGGCACCATTGGGCCGGATCACTCGGGTGACCCTGCTGACGTATAGCGAAATACAACGCGGGTGCGTCCTGACCGCCACTGTTGCCTACAGTAGAGATCGACTCACCGGCTTTTACCACATCGCCTGCGGACTTGAGCAGCGTCTGGTTGTGCCCGTAGAGGCTCAGGTAACCGTTGCCGTGGTCCAGAATGACCAGCAAACCGGCGCCCCGCAACCAATCGGCGAACACCACGCGGCCACCGTGCACGGCGTGCACCTGGCTACCGGCGGCGGCGCTGATCATTACCCCGTCCCACTTGGTCCGGGCGTCATCGCCACGGGTTTCACCAAAGCGCGCAAGCAGTCGACCATCAACTGGCCATGGAAGTTTGCCGCGTGCTGAAGCAAAAGGGCCGCCGAAGGATTCTCCTGCACTCGATACCAAGGCTCCAGGCGTGGTTTTACGCGGTGGGCGTGGGCTGTCGTCGGTGGCGACCGCCGCCTCACGCTGGCGCTTTTTTTCGGCTTCCTGCTGGGCGAGCAGCGCTTTCTGACGCGCTTCTTCCGCCTCGCGGGCCTGGCGAGCCAGGGTTTCTTCGATTGTCTTGAGGACTTTCGACAGGTCGGCCTGGTCCTGTTCGCGAGCGGCGAGCTTCTGGTCGCGGGCTTTCACGTCGTCACTGAGCTTGGCCAGGGCCGCCTGGCGTTCCTTGCGGACCTTGTCCAGTTCGTCGCGCTGGCTGTCCAGGCTGCTTTTCTGCACCAGCAACTGGGCTTGCTGCAGATTGATGTCGTTTTCGACATTGGCCAGTTGGCGCAGGGTTTCGTTGAAGTTCTTCAACTGCTCCATGCGCGCCTGGCTCAGGTAATCGTAATAGGTCAGGGTACGGGCGAATTTTTCCGGGTTTTGCTGGTTGAGCAACAGCTTGAGGTATTCCTGGCGGCCACCCTGGTAGGCGGCGCGGGCCTGGATGGCGATCAGTCGCTGCTGTTCAATGCGCGCGCTCTGGAGTTTTTTTTTCTCTGCGTCGAGCCGCTGCAGTTCGCTTTCGCTCTTTTTCAGCTCTTTCTGCAGGGCATCGACCTGCTTCTCCAGCTTGCCCATCTCGGTTTCGGTGCCGCGCAGTTCTTTCTGCACCCCGGATTTTTCTTCCTGCAGCTTGCCCAGGAGCTTTTTCAGCTCAGCGATATCCTGACGCGTGGCGTCCAATTGCTGCTGGGTTTGTGCGCGCTCGTCGGCAAAGGCCGGTTGGAGCAGGCAGATCAGGGCTAGGGCGATAAGGGCGCGAAGCATGGGGCGGGCGACACCTGGGAACGAGACGCCCTAGTATGCCCGCCGCGGGCTGCAAAAAAAACGCCCAAAAGCGGTTGCTTTCAGGCGTTTCCGATAAAGAGGTAGGCCGCAGGCCTGCGGCCTACCTGATTTGTGGCGTTTAGAGGTCAGTCAGGATCGACGTACCGGTCATCTCTTTCGGCTGTTCCAGGCCCAGAAGCTTGAGCATGGTCGGTGCGACATCTGCCAACACGCCGCCTTCACGGACCTTCAGCGGACGCTTGCCGACATAGATGAAAGGTACCGGCTCGGTGGTGTGGGCGGTGTGGGCCTGGCCGGTGGATTCGTCTTCCATTTGTTCGACGTTGCCGTGGTCGGCGGTGATCAGCGCTTCGCCGCCGACCTTGTCCAGGGCCTCGACGATACGTCCTACACACAAATCCAGACATTCCACTGCTTTAACGGCCGCATCGAACACGCCGCTGTGGCCGACCATGTCGCCGTTGGCGTAGTTGACCACGATCACGTCGTAACGCTGGTGTTCGATGGCATCGACGATGCGGTCGGTGACTTCCGGCGCGCTCATTTCCGGTTGCAAGTCGTAGGTGGCGACTTTCGGCGACGGGATCAGGATACGTTCCTCACCCGGGAAAGGTTCTTCACGACCGCCGGAAAAGAAAAAGGTGACGTGGGCGTACTTCTCGGTTTCGGCTATCCGCAGCTGGGTCTTGCCGTTTTTCGCCAGGTAGTCGCCCAGCACGTTTTCCAGGCTGCCCGGGGCGAAGGCCGACGGCGTGTGAATGCTGGCGGCGTACTGGGTCAGCATGATGAAGCCGGCGGTTTTCGGCTGGCGGGGGCGCTCGAAGTCCTTGAAGTCGTCTTCGACGAACACCCGGGTCAGTTCACGGGCACGGTCGGCGCGGAAGTTCATGAATACCACGGCATCGCCGTCTTCGACGGTGACTTTCTCGCCAATGCGGGTGGCCTTGACGAATTCGTCGCTCTCGCCGCGCTCATAGGCGGCTTGCAGGCCTTCCTGGGCATTGGCGGCGTGGAACTCGGCCTGGCCGTCGACAATCAGGTTGTAGGCCTGGGCCACACGGTCCCAGCGGTTGTCGCGGTCCATGGCGAAATAGCGCCCGATCAGGCTGGCGATACGGCCCTTGCCCAGGGTACGGAAGGTTTCGTCGAGCAACTCGATGGAAGACTGGGCGCTTTTCGGCGGGGTGTCGCGGCCATCGAGGAAGGCGTGCAGGTAGATTTTCTCGGCGCCGCGCTTGAACGCCAGCTCGGCCATGGCCACCAGGTGGTCCTGATGGCTGTGCACGCCACCTTCGGACAGCAGGCCGAGGATGTGCACCGCCTTGCCCGCGGCCACGGCCTTGTCCACCGCTGCGCAGATGGTCGGGTTCTCGAAGAACTCGCCGTCGCGGATCGACTTGGTCACGCGGGTGAAGTCCTGGTACACCACCCGGCCGGCGCCGAGGTTCATGTGGCCGACTTCGGAGTTGCCCATCTGCCCATCCGGCAGGCCGACATCCATGCCGGAGCCGGAGATCAGGCCGTTGGGCTGGGTCGCGACCAGGCGGTCGAGCACCGGTTTTTTCGCCGAATAGACGGCGTTGTAGTCATGGCTCTCACTGTGACCGAAGCCATCCAGGATGATCAGGACCAAAGGTTTAGGCGTGGTAGTCATGGACGGCACTCGCGGCTGGATTGAAAGGTCATGGAAAAAAGAGTCGCAGTTTAAAGCCAAGTTCAAATGCAGTCACCGCCGGGCGGGGTTTGGCCGACCTTGACGGCTGTGTATACTGGCCCACATTTTAACGCCCTGGAACCTCCTGATGGTCGATCACCTGATTGCATTTGCCACTAGCCACTACCTGTTAGCCGGCGCCTTCGTGCTCCTGCTGGCCTTGCTGATTGCCCATGAAATGAGCCGCGGCGGCGCCAGCCTCAGTACTGGCCAGTTGACCGCATTGGTCAACCAGGACCAGGGCGTGGTCATCGACCTGCGCCCGAGCAAGGACTTTGCCGCCGGTCATATTGTCGGCGCGCTGAACATTCCCCAGGACAAACTGATGGCTCGCATCGGTGAACTGGAGAAGCACAAGGCCAAGACCCTGATTCTGGTCGACGCCCAGGGCCAGCACTCCGGGACTCACGCCCGCGAGCTGCTCAAGTCCGGTTTCACTGCCGCCAAGCTGTCCGGTGGTATTTCCAGCTGGAAAGCCGACAATCTGCCGCTGGTGAAGTGATATGAGCCAGGTCGTTGTCTACTCCAGTGATTACTGCCCTTACTGCATGCGCGCCAAGTCGTTGCTCGGCAGCAAGAACGTTGCTTTCGACGAGATCAAGGTCGATGGCAAGCCGCAGTTGCGGGCCGAGATGTCCCAGAAGGCCGGGCGCACGTCCGTGCCGCAAATCTGGATCGGCGACCGGCACATCGGTGGTTGCGACGACCTGTTCGCCCTCGAGCGCGCCGGTAAGCTGGACGCGTTGCTGGAAGCTTGATTCCCCCAACCCTTTAAAGACCTGAAGATCAAGAAGGATCTGCTGCGATGACTGACCAACAGAACACTGCTGCCACTGAAGAAGATAGCCAACCGCAATTCTCCTTGCAGCGTATCTACGTGCGCGACCTGTCCTTCGAAGCCCCGAAAAGCCCGGCGATCTTCCGCCAGCAGTGGGAGCCGAGCGTCGGCCTGGACCTCAACACTCGTCAGAAAGCCCTGGAAGGCGACTTCCACGAGGTGGTGCTGACCCTGTCGGTGACCGTGAAGAACGGTGAAGAAGTGGCTTTCATCGCTGAAGTGCAGCAGGCCGGTATCTTCCTGATCAAGAACCTCGATGCGGCTTCCATGAGCCACACCCTGGGCGCATTCTGCCCGAACATCCTGTTCCCGTACGCCCGTGAAACCCTGGACAGCCTGGTCACCCGTGGTTCGTTCCCGGCGTTGATGCTGGCCCCGGTGAACTTCGATGCCCTGTACGCGCAAGAGCTGCAGCGTCTGCAGGAAGACGGCGCGCAAACCGTTCAATAAACGGATTGCCTGCCCACAAAAAAGCGCCTTTTTCCGGCGCTTTTTTTGTTCAGGCAAAGCCCAACTGGCGCCAACCTTCGTAGACCGCCACCGCCACGGTGTTGGACAGGTTCAGGCTGCGGCAGCCTTCGCGCATCGGCAGGCGCAGGCGTTGTTCGCCGGGCAGGACGTCGAGCACCTCGGCCGGCAGGCCACGGCTTTCCGGGCCGAAGAGAAACGCATCACCCTCGGCGAAGCGCGCCTCGTGGAACACTCGCGAACCCTTGGTGGTAAAAGCGAACAGGCGCGGGTGGCCGAGGCTTTCCAGGCAACTGGCGAGGTCGGCGTGGGTCTTGAGCGTGGCGTACTCGTGATAGTCGAGGCCGGCGCGGCGCAAGCGCTTGTCGTCCATTTCAAAACCGATGGGCTCGATCAAATGCAGGTGGCAGCCGCTGTTGGCGCACAGCCTGATAATGTTGCCGGTGTTCGGCGGAATTTCTGGTTGAAAAAGGATGACGTGAAACATGCACGGCTCCGAAGATGAAGATGGGCTGCATTCTACCCCCGAAGAGGACCCGCGATCGAAGCTATTGCCGCGGGTGTTGGGATCGCTGGCGATTGTCGGCTTGATGGTCGGGATGATGATCGGTCGCCTGACCGCGCCCGAGCCCCTGGTTTTGCAACAGGTCGAGGTGGTGCCCGAGGGGGTGGTGGTCTGGTTCAGTGCCGAGCCCAAGGTGCATGGCGAGCAGGTCGACGGCACGGTGGCGTTGCTGTTCGACGCCGAGGGCAAGGCGCAGAACGGCCACTTGCAGGTGGCCGGCAAGGACGCCAACTGGCGTGTGCGCTTGAGTGACAAGGGGTTGTTGCTGACGTTGCTGGCGGCGCGTCCGCTGCACGGCGAATGGGCCGGGGCGAAGGTGGACGGGCGCTGGAGATTGGCGATCAATCTCCGTGAGGAATAAAAGAGGGAATCTCCGGCCTGCCTGTACCGGAGCTCCCAGAACGGCTATCGGGCTCGTCGCGGTGAGCGGTGTGAGTCCGGGTGTTAAAGAGGGAATTCCTGACCTGCCTGTATCAGGGTTCCCAAAAGCGTTTGGACTCGTCGCGGTGAGCGGTGTGAGTCCCGGTGTAAAGAGGGGGAGTCCCGGCCTGCCTGTACCAGGGTCCCCGAAAACGTCTGGACTCATCTCTGTGTGCGGTATGAGTCCCGGTGTAAAGAAGGGAATTCCTGACCTGCCTGTATCAGGGTTCCCAAAAGCGTTTTGGGACTCGTCGCTGTGAGCGGTGTGAGTCCCAGTGTAAAGAAGGGGAGTCTTGACCTGCCTGTATCAAGGTCCCCGAAAGCATCTGGACTCGTCGCTGTGAGCGGTATGAGTCCTGGTGTAAAGAAGGGAAGTCCCGGCCTGCCTGTACCAGGGTTCCCAAAAGCGTCTTGGGACTCGTCGCTGTGAGCGGTGTGAGTCCCGGTGTAAAGAAGGGGAGTCCCTGACCTGCCTGTATCAGGGTCCCCAAAACTGGGTTGTACTGGGGTTGTTGCAGGGCGCGTGCCAGCTTTTGAAAAAACGCCAATGATTGCCCTGATAATTTTCAAAATGTGTCTGAAGGTCCCGGAATACGGGGCCTTTCTGCTCGAGCGTAAAAACGGCGATGGCGCCTGCGCGGCCTGATTCTCTGCTCGATCGCGGTTCAAGGCGCATTGCCGTGGTGCACGCCGCCCCATTTGCAGGGCAATAAAAAACCCTCTACAGCCAGGCTGTAGAGGGTTTGGCTTGAAGCGACGGATCAACCCTCGTCGCTGTCGTCCTCATCGCCGCCATCGACCTTCATGCCCAGTTCCTTGATCTTGCGGGTCAAGGTGTTGCGGCCCCAGCCCAGCAGCACGGCGGCGTCGCGACGGCGGCCGGCGGTGTGCTTGAGGGCGGTCTCGATCATGATCCGCTCGAAACTCGGCACGGCGCTGTCCAGCAGGCTCGATTGGCCGCGTGCCAGCGCCTGGTCGGCCCACTGGCGCAGTGCCTGTTCCCAGTTGGTCACCGGTGCCGAATCCTGCGGCAGGTTCAGCAGCTCCGGCGGCAGGTCGCTGATATGCACCTCGCGCCCGGAAGCCATCACTGTGATCCAGCGGCAGGTATTCTCCAGCTGGCGCACGTTGCCCGGCCACGGCAGGTTCTTCAGGTATTCCTCGGTTTCCGACTTCAGCAGCTTCGGCTCCACCGACAGTTCCTGGGCGGCGCGGGCGAGGAAGTGCTTGGCCAGGGTCGGGATGTCTTCGCGACGGTCCGACATCCGTGGAATATGGATGCGGATCACGTTCAGGCGATGGAACAGGTCCTCACGGAATTTGCCCGCGTGAACCAGGGTTTCCAGGTTCTGGTGGGTCGCGGCGATGATGCGCACGTCGACCTTGACCGGCGTATGCCCGCCGACCCGGTAGAACTCGCCGTCCGCCAGTACCCGCAGCAGACGGGTCTGGGTGTCGGCCGGCATGTCGCCGATTTCGTCGAGGAACAGGGTGCCGCCGTCGGCCTGTTCGAAACGCCCGCGCCGCAGGTTGGCCGCGCCGGTAAAGGCACCTTTTTCATGGCCGAACAGCTCGGATTCCATCAGGTCCTTGGGAATCGCCGCCATGTTCAAGGCGATGAACGGTTGCGCCGCCCGTGGGCTGTGGCGGTGCAGGGCGTGGGCCACCAGCTCTTTGCCGGTGCCGGACTCGCCATTGATCAATACGGTGATGTTGGAGTGGCTGAGGCGACCGATGGCGCGAAACACTTCCTGCATCGCCGGCGCTTCGCCGATGATTTCCGGGGTCCGGGTCAGGGTCGGCGCCACGGCCATGCCTTGTTGTTCCTGGGCATGCTGGTTGGCGCGCTTGACCAGCGACACCGCTTCATCGACGTCAAACGGCTTGGGCAGGTATTCGAACGCCCCGCCCTGGTAGGAGGCCACCGCGCTGTCGAGGTCGGAATGGGCGGTCATGATGATCACCGGCAGGCGCGGGTGCTGCTCGCGAATCCGCGCGAGCAGGTCCAGGCCACTGGCGCCGGGCATGCGGATGTCGGAGATGATCACATCCGGCTGCTGACGGACCAGGCGGCTCATTACGCCATCGGCACTGTCGAAGCTCTGGGTGGTCATCCCTTCCTGTTGCAGGGCTTTTTCCAGGACCCATCGGATAGAACGGTCGTCATCGACGATCCACACGGTTTCACTACGGCTCATGTCGATGTGGCTCCTTGTTCCAGTGGCAGAAAGATCGAGAATGTGGTGTGGCCGGGGTGGCTCTCACATTCGATCAGGCCCTGGTGCTGGCTGATGATGTTCTGGGTAATGGCCAGGCCGAGCCCGGTACCGTCCGGGCGGCCGCTGACCATGGGATAGAAGATGGTTTCCTGCAGCTCGGCGGGAATCCCCGGGCCGTTGTCGATGATCTCGATCTTGGTCACCAGGCGATGGCGCACGTGGCCGATGGTGAACTGGCGGATCGCCCGGGTGCGCAGGCTGATGCGACCCAGGCGCAGCTCGTTCTGGCTGCTGATGGCCTGCATGGCGTTGCGCACGATATTGAGCACGGCCTGGATCATCTGTTCACGGTCGATCAGTACATCGGGAATACTGGGGTCATAGTCGCGCACCAGATTGATGCAGCCCTGGCTCTCGGCTTCCACCAGGCTGCTGACGTGTTCCAGGACTTCATGGACATTGGTCAGCGCCAGGGACGGCAGCTTGTTCGAGCCGAGCATGCGGTCCACCAGGTTGCGCAGGCGGTCGGCCTCTTCGATGATGACGTTGGTGTAGTCCTTGAGGCTTTCTTCCGGCAGCTCGCGAGCCAGCAACTGTGCGGCGCCGCGAATCCCGCCCAGGGGATTCTTGATTTCGTGGGCCAGGCCGCGCACCAGCATCTTGGTGGTTTCCTGCTTGGACAGCTGGGCCTCTTCCTTGGTGATCCGCAACAGGCGGTCGCGGGGATGGACTTCCAGCAGCAGGAGGGTTTCGCCCTGGCTGAGAATCGGCGTCACGGCGTAGTCGACGGTCAGGGTCTGGCCGGTCAGCGCCGTGAGCATGGCTTCGCGCTTGGTGAACGGGTGCGCCTGTTCCACGGCCTGGCGCAGGGAGTTCAAGGCCTCGACCGACTCGGTGAACAGTTCGCTGATGAACTGGCCATGGCTGCGCTGGCCACTGATGGCCAGGAGCATTTCCGCCGCCGGGTTCATGTACTCCAGGCGCAATTCGGCGTTGAGCAGGATGGTCGCGGTGGTCAGGTTGTCGAGTAACAGTCTGTGCAGGGCGTCACTGATGGTCATGGGGACCTCTTTTGGAGCATGGCAAACGGGGCCGGTCCCGATTTGCGCGCGCGAACAAGGCGTCGATACAAGGAAAATGCAAAAACCAAACCAAGGCTCCGAAAAGAAGCGCGAATTGCCTGAAATGGGCGTTTCAGGCTCGATTGAGTGGCGTTCTGCCAGAAACGACGGGTACTTTCGAACCAAAATGGGATTTGGTTCGGGTAGGTGTGCAGTTTAGTGCACCAATCTGGTGCCATGCTTGGCGTGGGTCAGAGAAACGGCAAAATGCTGCTGCTTTCTTCCTCGGGCTTGTCTGCCAGCGGGCATTCCGGCCGTTGTCCGTAATCAGCCAGTTGGCAGGGGTTGGCCTGGCGTTTCTGCGCCAGCGAGATACGCACCATATGGAAGGGTTGGTTGGCCGTGCGTTCGGCGATCCGCCCCTGTTCGTCGAGGATCTCCACCGCGAGCTGGTGGCTGCCGCGGTCGATATTGTTCAAGGCGAACACCGGGCTGGGGCCGGGCGCGGCGGTGGGTTTGCCGTCCAGCAGCAATTGGTAGGTGTGCCCGGGCATCAGGCCGGGTTCACTGGTGACGCTGACGATCAGGTTGCCTTCGGTGCTACGGATGGTGGCATCGGGGTCCGGCACCAGGATGCGTAGCATCTGGTAATGGACAATCGGCTGGACCTTGGGTTTTTGCGCGGTGGCCGGCGTGGGCAGGGGCGCCGTCGGGGTCAGCGACAGGCGATTGACCGGCGGCAACGGCACCGCCTTGGCACCGGCCCGGTGTTGATCGGTGAAGACCCGGTTGCCCTGGCTGTCGATGTAGGTGTAGATCTCGGCCAGTGCCGAGCCGGCGCAAAGCGTCAGGAGCAGCGGCAGCAGGCGGACGAAAACGCGGATCATAAGTGGCTCAAGGCTTGTGTACCCGTTGGACGGTAAAGGGTACGAGGGCGCTTTGCTGCACCACCTGTTCGCCGGCCAGCACCTGGACGCCGAGGGTATGGTCACCGCGGTCGATATTCACCAGTTGCAGGCGTGGCACATTGCTTGGCTGGCCGTAGGGCGCACCGTCGAGCACCAGGCGCAGCAGGTGCTGGCGTTGCAGGCGCGGCTCCATCTTCACGCCGACGGTGAAGGTGCCGTTGTTGGCACGCAGGGCTTCCTGGGTCGGGATGTCCGTCAGTTCCAGGGTGCTGTAGGCCGCGCCGGCATTGGTGGGTGTCGCCGCCGAAGTCGCCGGTGCGGGTGTCGCCGGTGTGGGCAGCGGCAGCGTGTACGACTGCTGCAGGCCCACGCTGTTGAGCGGCGGCAGCTCCACGGCCTGTGCGGCGGTGCCGTCGGGCGGCTGGTTGCTGTAGGCCGTGTTGCCGTTGGCATCGGTGTACTTGTAGATCTGTGCGGCGGCTGGCAAGGCGACCGCCATTAGCAGCAAAAGAAGGCTTCGACCCATGGGCGCTCCCGATAGTGGTCCTGGCGCTGACATCCCGCCCAGGTGCTTCAGGGTGTCAGCATAGAGCACAACCTTCAACGGCTTCAGCGCCCGCTGAGGCACAACTCGCCCACGGCGCGAATCAGCGCCAGGTCATGGATCTCGTCGGTGCTCAGGACCTGGCGCTCCTGGGCCAGCCAGGTCGGGCATTGCGGGTCCTGCCGGGAGGCGGCGAAGGCGGCGTAATGCTGCAGAAGGCGCACTTGCAGTTGATCAAGGGCCGGGCGGATCTGCTTGACCAGGTCGGGGCGGGCGATGGTCGGGGCCTTGCCCGCGGCGTGCCACTTGGCCAGCAGGGCGTATTGCACCAGCTTGTTGGCTTCGATCTGGGCGGCGAGGAACTGGCTGACGTCTTCAGGCTTGAGCTGGTAGGTGGCGGCTTCCTGCGCGGCATTGGCGATGACTTGCTGCTCGCGCGGGCTGTCCTGGATCGGCTTGCCGCTGTCCCATTTGGTCAACGCGACCTGATCGGCGATCTCCAGGCGTTCGCTCACGGCCTGGAGCAAGGGTGCCAGGGACGCGGGGGCGGGTGTGGGCTTCGGGGTTTCGGCGAAGGCACCGGTGCTGAGGAGAATAAGCAGCAGCGGGCTGGCAAGGCGTTTTGTCAGGTACATGGAGCGGGCTTCGTCCAGAGGGTGGGCACAGGGCCCTGAGTAAACGTCACAAGCGCGGCCAGGCGCCAGTTTCTTTTCATGAAAAAGATGTCGGTGTGTCTCGGGATGCCATTCGTGGCGTGGGATCTTGAAAACACCACAATACCTGTAGGAGCAGGGCTTGCCCGCGAAGCTTTTAGCGATCTTGAGGCCCCCTTCGCGGCGGTGCGGCGTCCCGACAAGCCTTGCTCCTACAGTTCAGTGTTTAATGCACATTTTGTGTTCGGCAAAAATCTGTAGGAGCTATGTCAGAGGTCCGATACCGAGAGCGGCACGCCCTCGGTGCCGGCGTAGAACACCAACAGGTCCACCGGAACCGCGCCGGTCTTGGCGCGGTGCTGGATGTTGACCAGGGCGGCTATTGTGTCGCCCTGTTTCAGGTGGGTGTTGTGGCCCCCTTCCCGGGTCTCGACCCACACTTCGCCCGAGAGGATGTAGGCGGCGCTGGGAATCGGGTGGAGGTGCCAGCCCAACTCGGTATCGGCCGGAATATTGACCTGCAACAAGGTCAGTTCCGGTGGTCCTTCGGGATAGCGTTCGTAGGGCGTGCCATCCCAGGAGCTGGTGCTGCGCAGCAGCACTTGGGCGCTGGGTTGGGGTGGGGTTTGTGCATTGGATGTGGAGATCGGGGTCATGTGCTGGCTTCCAGGTTAACGTCCTTGTACCGCGCGCCACGCGCGGTGCCTGTGGTTCCCGTCACAAGGTCGGGAGCCCCTAGTTAACGCCGCTCCACAGCGTCCTGCCAGTCTGGAAACGTTTCAAGAATTCTCGATTTCTGCCCATGAAAAAGGCCACCCGAAGGTGGCCTTTCGTTACGCCGCTTGCGCGAGCGCTACCGGATCAGCAGCTGTAGTACAGCTCGTATTCCAGTGGGTGTACGAAGGTGCGTACTTTGATTTCTTCTTCGCTTTTCAGCTCGATGTAGGCATCGATGAAGTCGTCGCTGAAAACGCCGCCTTTGGTCAGGAACGCACGGCCTTTGTCCAGCTCTTCCAGGGCTTCTTTCAGGCTACCGCACACCTGTGGAATCTCTTTGGCCTCTTCAGGCGGCAGGTCATACAGGTTTTTGTCAGCAGCGTCGCCAGGGTGGATCTTGTTCTGGATACCGTCCAGGCCGGCCATCATCAGTGCGGCGAAGGCCAGGTAAGGGTTGGCAGCCGGATCCGGGAAGCGTGCTTCGATACGACGAGCCTTGGGGCTGTTGACGTAAGGAATACGGATCGAGGCGGAACGGTTGCGTGCCGAGTAGGCCAGCATTACCGGCGCTTCGAAGCCTGGGACCAGACGCTTGTAGGAGTTGGTCGACGGGTTGGTGAAGCCGTTCAGGGCCTTACCGTGCTTGATGATGCCGCCGATGAAGTACAGGGCGGTGTCGGACAGGCCGGCATAACCTTCGCCAGCGAAGGTGTTCTTGCCATCTTTGGAGATGGACATGTGAACGTGCATACCCGAGCCGTTATCGCCGTACAGCGGTTTTGGCATGAAGGTCGCGGTACGGCCGTAGGCGTCTGCCACGTTGTGTACGCAGTACTTCAGGGTCTGGACTTCGTCAGCCTTGTTGACCAGGGTGTTGAACTTCACACCGATTTCGTTCTGGCCGGCAGTTGCCACTTCGTGGTGGTGAACTTCGACGGTCTGGCCCATCTCTTCCAGTGCGTTGCACATGGAGGTACGGATTTCGTGGTCGTGGTCGAACGGTGGAACCGGGAAGTAGCCGCCTTTGATACCTGGACGGTGGCCTTTGTTACCGCCTTCCACGTCCTGGTCGGACATCCACGAACCTTGTTCGGAGAAGATCTTGAACATGGAGCCGGAGATGTCGGACTTGAACTTGACCGAATCGAAGATGAAGAACTCAGGCTCGGGGCCGAAGAAAGCGGTGTCGCCGATACCGGTCGACTTCAGGTATTCCTCGGCGCGACGGGCGATCGCACGTGGGTCGCGGTCATAGCCCTGCATGGTCGAAGGCTCGATCACGTCGCAGACCAGGATCAGGGTCGGCTCTTCGGTGAACGGGTCGAGTACGGCGGTGCTGTCGTCCGGCATCAGGATCATGTCGGAGGCTTCGATGCCTTTCCACCCGGAGATGGAGGAGCCGTCGAACATTTTGCCGATTTCGAAGAATTCGTCATCCAGTGCATCACGGGCCGGCATGGTCACGTGGTGCTGAGTGCCTTTGGTGTCAGTGAAGCGCAGATCAATCCATTTAACGTCATGATCTTTGATGAGTTGAACCGACTTCGACATGGTGTCCTCCGGGTGGCTTCGGGCTGGGTAGTGGAGTTAGCCCTGAAAGAGTGGTGATGCCGGCGCGAATATCGGCCAAGGCAACCTGCCTCACAAGAGAGCAAATTGCATGCCAGTGCCCCGTGATGGGTTTTTTGCCCCAATCTCACGCGTTGCAGCGAGCATAGGAGAATTTTCGGGCGTTTGTCGCACCATTTTAGATCTAAAATAATCGACGGCGACCTGTTTTGGTGCGCGCAAAACCATCTGCACAATAACTGGTTAAACCTTGAGCAATTTCCGCTATAATCCGCGCCCCCCTTTTTCGGCCGGCCCTTCGCGCGCTGTT
This sequence comes from Pseudomonas sp. MWU12-2345, assembly GCF_023242385.1. Lineage (NCBI taxonomy): Bacteria > Pseudomonadati > Pseudomonadota > Gammaproteobacteria > Pseudomonadales > Pseudomonadaceae > Pseudomonas > Pseudomonas sp. MWU12-2345. The sequence goes on from NZ_JALLJA010000005.1 coordinate 38,702, forward strand.
TTCATGAAACTTATCGTAAAAGTCTTCCCCGAAATCACCATTAAAAGCCGCCCTGTCCGGATGAAATTCATCCGCCAGCTGGCCAAGAACATCCGTACCGTGCTCCGTGACCTGGACCCGAACGTGGTGGTGAACGGCGTGTGGGACAATCTCGAGCTGGAAACCGCGCTGAGCGAGCCCAAGGCCCTGCAGGAACTGACCGAGCGCCTGTGCTGCATGCCGGGCATCGCGCATTTCCTGCAGGTCGACGAATACCCGCTGGGTGACTTCGACGAGATCACCGCCCAGTGCAAACAGCACTTCGGCGAGGCCCTGCCCGGGAAGATTTTTTCGGTGCGTTGCAAGCGCGCCGGCAAGCACAGTTTCAGCTCCATGGATGTGGAGAAATACGTCGGCAGCCAGTTGCGCCGACAGTGCAATGCCGCCGGGATTTCCCTCAAAGAGCCGGAAATCGAAGTGCGGATGGAAATTCGCGACCAACGGTTGTTTGTTATCCATAGTCAGCACAATGGCCTGGGCGGCTACCCGCTGGGTTCCATCGAACAGACCCTGGTGCTGATGTCCGGCGGTTTCGACTCCACCGTGGCCGCCTACCAGATGATGCGCCGCGGCCTGATGAGCCATTTCTGCTTCTTCAATCTCGGTGGCCGCGCCCACGAGCTGGGGGTGATGGAAGTCGCTCACTTCCTCTGGAAGAAGTACGGCAGCTCCCAGCGGGTGCTGTTTGTCAGCGTGCCGTTCGAGGAAGTGCTGGGAGAAATTCTCGGCAAAGTCGATAACAGTCATATGGGCGTAGTATTGAAGCGTATGATGTTGCGCGCTGCTACCGTCATGGCCGATCGCCTGGAGATCGGCGCGCTGGTCACCGGCGAGGCGATCTCCCAGGTATCCAGCCAGACGCTGCCGAACCTGTCGGTGATCGACTGTGTGACCGAGAAGCTGGTGATTCGCCCGCTGATCGCCAGCCACAAGCAGGACATCATCGACCTGGCGACCGAGATCGGCACGGCGGATTTCGCCAAGCACATGCCGGAATATTGCGGGGTCATTTCGGTGAACCCCAAGACCCACGCCAAGCGCAACCGCGTGGAGTACGAAGAACAACAGTTCGACATGGCGATTCTCGAGCGGGCGCTCGAGCGGGCCAAACTGGTGCCGATCGATCGGGTGATCGACGAATTGGGCCAGGATTTGCAGATTGAAGAAGTCAGCGAGGCGCTGGCCGGTCATATCGTGATCGACATCCGTCACCCGGATGCTCAGGAAGATGATCCGCTGGCGATCGCTGGCATCGAGGTACAAGCGATGCCGTTTTATGCTTTGAACGCTCGTTTCAAGGAACTGGACCCTACTCGCCAGTACCTGTTGTATTGCGACAAAGGCGTGATGAGTCGCCTGCATGCCCACCATTTGCTCAGTGAGGGGCATGCCAATGTGCGCGTTTATCGACCGAGCTAAGAGCCCGGGGCTGTTTGCCTGTGGCCTGCGTCACCGGCCCCCCGACTCTGCCGTCAAGCTGTAACGGCTAGGCCTGACTCTACTGTTAATCGCTGCCACGACCTGTCAGCACACCGAATCCTCTGATCGAGATACACAAGTGATCGAAAATCTACGCAACATCGCCATCATTGCTCACGTTGACCATGGTAAGACCACCCTGGTAGACAAACTCTTGCGTCAATCCGGCACCCTGGAGCGCAACGAGCTCAACGACGAGCGCGTGATGGACTCCAACGACCAGGAGAAAGAGCGCGGTATTACCATTCTGGCGAAAAACACCGCCATCAACTGGAACGGCTACCACATCAACATCGTGGACACCCCGGGCCACGCCGACTTCGGCGGCGAAGTTGAACGTGTAATGTCGATGGTCGACTCCGTTCTGCTGCTGGTTGACGCTCAAGACGGCCCTATGCCGCAAACCCGTTTCGTGACCAAGAAGGCGTTCGAAGCCGGCCTGCGTCCAATCGTGGTGATCAACAAGGTCGACCGTCCAGGCGCGCGTCCGGACTGGGTTCTGGACCAGATCTTCGACCTGTTCGACAACCTCGGTGCCACCGAAGAACAGCTGGACTTCAAAGTCGTCTACGCCTCGGCCCTGAACGGTATTGCCGGTCTGGACCACACTGCCATGGCTGAAGACATGACCCCGCTGTACCAGTCGATCGTCGACGACGTACCGGCGCCGAAAGTCGACCGTGACGGTCCGTTCCAGATGCAAATCTCGGCACTGGACTACAACAGCTTCCTGGGTGTTATCGGCGTTGGTCGTATCGCTCGTGGCCGCATCAAGCCGAACACCCCGGTTGTCGCTATCGACGCCGACGGCAAGAAGCGTACCGGTCGTATCCTGAAGCTGATGGGTCACCACGGCCTGCACCGTATCGACGTTGAAGAAGCGGCTGCCGGCGACATCGTCTGCATCAGCGGCTTCGAGCAGCTGTTCATCTCCGACACTCTGTGCGACCCACTGAACGTCGAAGCGATGAAGCCGCTGACCGTTGACGAACCTACCGTTTCGATGACCTTCCAGGTCAACGACTCGCCGTTCTGCGGTCGTGAAGGCAAGTTCGTCACCAGCCGTAACATCAAGGAACGTCTGGACAAAGAGCTGCTGTACAACGTTGCTCTGCGCGTTGAAGAAGGCGACTCGGCTGACAAGTTCAAGGTCTCCGGCCGTGGTGAGTTGCACCTCTCGGTACTGATCGAAACCATGCGTCGCGAAGGCTTCGAAATGGGTGTAGGTCGTCCGGAAGTGATCATCCGTATGGTTGACGGCGTGAAGCACGAACCGTACGAAAACGTGACCATCGACCTGCCGGAAGAATCCCAGGGCGCGATCATGGAGCAAATGGGCCTGCGTAAGGGCGACCTGACCAACATGGTTCCGGATGGCAAGGGCCGTGTGCGCCTTGAGTACAACATCCCGGCTCGTGGCCTGATCGGTTTCCGTAACGAGTTCCTGACCCTGACCTCCGGTGGCGGCATCCTGACCTCGATCTTCGACCGTTACGACGTGATGAAGTCCGGCGACATGTCCGGCCGTCAGAACGGCGTGCTGGTTTCGGTCGCTACCGGTAAGGCGCTGACCTACTCGCTGGAAACCCTGCAGGCGCGTGGCAAACTGTTCGTTGAACACGGCCAGGACATCTACGAAGGTCAAATCGTTGGCTTGAACAGCCGCGACAACGACCTGGGTGTGAACCCAACCAAAGGCAAGAAGCTCGACAACATGCGTGCTTCGGGCAAAGACGAAACCATCGCCCTGGTTCCGCCGGTCAAGTTCACCCTGGAGCAGGCTCTGGAGTTCGTACAAGAAGACGAACTGTGTGAAGTCACGCCTAAGTCCATCCGTCTTCGCAAGAAGATCCTGGGCGAAAGCGAGCGTACCCGCGCTGCCAAGAAGTCCGGTAACTAAGTCATTTAGTTAGCTGGCAAAAAAACGCCCCCGACCGCAAGGTCGGGGGCGTTTTTGTTTGTCTGGCTGAAATGCTGATGCAGCCCCTGGCTCAAGACTGCCGCAAAACCTGTAGGAGCCGGCTTGCTGGCGATGACGGCCGATCAAGCGATGCAAGGCTCGCGGGCCTCATCGCCAGCAAGCTGGCTCCTACAAGGGGCCCCTGGTATAGAGGGTGTCAGAAGTTGTACAGCATCTTGTCCGGCGCAGGGCGTTCCGGGGTCTTGGGCTTGTAGGCGCAGTAACCCGGGCGTGGCCCGATTTTTGGATGGTTACGGCAGGTGTCCGGACGTTTTTCGTAGATGGTGCACAGCCGTGACTTGCGATCCAGGTACAGGCAATCGTTGTTGCTCATGCGCTGCAAGGTGAAGATCTCGGACTTCTGGTTGTAGCGCTCGACGATCCCCTCCTTCTGCAGGCGCTTGGCGATGTTCTTCGGCGGGTCGCCACGCTCGAATTCGTCGACGATGCCGATGCGGATCAGGTCCTTGATCTTCACTTCCACCGGCAAGGTGCAGCAACTGGACATGCAGCCCCCGCACATATGGCTGGCGTATTTCTGCCAGGTTTCGAGGCGGTCGAGTTCCGCGGCGGCGATCAGGGTAGGTTTCATCCGGCTGTTGTCCAGGGTGTATCAGGGCGCGCGATGATACCGGGGCTGGTGGATTTGTGAACAACCTTTTGACGGTTTTTCGTACAAACGCGCCGTTGCAGGGAGATTTCCACATGAGTGCATGCTTTTGGGGCAATCCCGGCTCGTCGGGTTTTCCCGAGGCGATCTGCAAAAAACGCCGAACCTGCAGCGCCACCCTGTGTCGAACCGTCTAGGCTCAGAAAACTCGTCTTTCAAATCGTCCATCTCGCTAGAGGTTGTACCGATGTCTCAGGAACCGCTTGTCCGTGAAGCCGAGGTCGCTGCCTTTCGCGACGCTGTCCTCGCCAAACTTACATACGCGGTGGGCAAGGACCCGGACCACGCGTTTGATCATGACTGGTTTGAAGCCATTGCCCTGGCCGCCCGCGACCATATGGTCGAGCACTGGATGGACCACACGCGGCATATCTATCGCAAGGGCCAGAAACGGGTGTATTACCTGTCCCTGGAATTCCTGATCGGGCGGCTGCTGTACGACAGCCTGAGCAACCTCGGCCTCCTGGAGATCGTTCGTGAGGCGATGGTGGAGCTCGGGGTGGACCTGGAGCGTATTCGCCTGCTGGAGCCCGATGCGGCCCTCGGCAACGGTGGCCTGGGGCGCCTGGCGGCCTGCTTCATGGAAAGCATGTCGACCCTCGGCATCGCCGGCCATGGTTATGGCATTCGCTACGAGCACGGTCTGTTCCGCCAGGCCATCGTCGATGGCTGGCAGCAGGAGCAGACCGAGAACTGGCTGGACTTCGGCAACCCCTGGGAGTTCGAGCGCGCCGAAGTGATCTATCCCGTGGGCTTCGGCGGCCAGGTGCAAACCATCACCGACGAAAATGGCGCGACCCACCAGGTCTGGACGGCATCGGAAACCGTGCGCGCGGTGGCTTATGACACGCCGGTGGTGGGTTGGCGCGGCGCCAGTGTGAACACCCTGCGGCTGTGGCGGGCGCGGGCGACCGAAGAGCTGCACCTGGAACGTTTCAACGCCGGCGACCACCTCGGCGCGGTAGCCGAAGTGGCCCGGGCCGAAAGCATTTCCCGGGTCCTGTACCCGGCCGACAGCACCGAGGCCGGCCAGGAGCTGCGGCTGCGCCAGGAGTACTTCTTTGTCTCCGCTTCCTTGCAGGACCTGCTGCGCCGGCACAAGAACATGCACGACTCGGTGCTCAGCCTCGGCGAGCACGCGGCGATCCAGCTCAATGACACGCACCCCTCGATTGCCGTGGCCGAGTTGATGCGCCAACTGGTCGACCTGCACGATATCGCCTGGGATGCGGCCTGGCAGGTCACCGTGGAAACCCTTTCCTACACCAACCACACCTTGCTCCCCGAAGCCCTGGAAACCTGGCCGGTGGGCCTGATGGAGCGCATGCTGCCGCGGCATATGCAGATCATCTACCTGATCAACGCCCAGCACATCGATTCGCTGCGGGCCAAGGGCATCCACGATTTCGACGTGCTGCGCGCGGTCTCGCTGATCGAGGAGGATAACGGTCGGCGGGTGCGCATGGGCAACCTGGCGTTCCTCGGCTCCCACAGCGTCAACGGCGTTTCCGGCCTGCACACCCAACTGATGCGCAGCACGGTGTTCTCCGAACTGCACAAGCTCTATCCGGAGCGGATCAACAACAAGACCAACGGCATCACCTTCCGCCGCTGGCTCTACCAGGCCAACCCGAAGCTCACGGCGATGATGGTCGACGCCGTGGGGCCGGAGCTGCTCGACAACCCCGAGGAACTGCTGCTGGGCCTGGAGCCTTTTGCCGAGAAGGCCGGTTTTCGCAAACAGTTCGCCGAACAGCGCCTGCACAGCAAGCGCGCCCTGGCGGCCTTGATCCATGAGCGCCTGGGGATCGCGATCAACCCGGCGGCGATGTTCGACGTGCAGGTCAAGCGCATCCACGAATACAAGCGCCAGTTGCTCAACCTGCTGCACACCGTGGCGTTGTACCAGGCGATCCGTGCCGAGCCGGAAACCGACTGGGTACCACGGGTGAAGATCTTCGCCGGCAAGGCGGCGGCCAGTTATCACCAGGCCAAGCTGATCATCAAGCTGGCCAACGACATCGCCCGCACGGTGAACAACGACCCGACCGTACGCGGTCTGCTCAAGGTGGTGTTCCTGCCCAACTACAACGTCAGCCTGGCGGAAAGCATCATTCCGGCGGCGGACCTGTCGGAGCAGATTTCCACCGCCGGCTTCGAGGCCTCGGGCACCAGCAACATGAAGTTCGGCCTCAACGGCGCGCTGACCATCGGCACCATGGATGGCGCCAACGTCGAGATGTGCGAGCGGATCGGCGAAGAGCACATGTTCATCTTCGGCCTCAGTGCCCAGCAGGTGGAGTCGCGCAAACAAAACGGCGAGTTCAGCGCGGCGGCCGATGTGGCCGCCTCCCATCGGCTCAACGATGTGCTGCAAGCCATTCGTGGCGGGGTGTTTTCACCGGATGATCCGTCCCGTTATGTCGGGCTGGTGGATTCGCTGATCGACTACGACCGCTTTCTGGTCTGCGCCGATTTCGACTCCTACTGGAGTGCCCAGGCCCGGGTCGAAGCCCATTGGCACGACTCCAAGGAATGGTGGCGTTCTGCCGTACTTAACAGTGCGCGAATGGGCTGGTTTTCCTCGGACCGGACCATTCGGGAATACGCCACGGAAATCTGGAAAGCACTGGATTAACTTTTTGCGACAAGTTGTGCGGCCGGCCCCACTTTCCGGGGGCCGGATCGATATACTACGCGGCATCTTTTCGGACGCCGCATAGGGATATCGTGCATGCAATGGATTCTGATGCTGGTGGGCCTGGCACTGGGCTGGCTGGTGGACTCGGTGTTCACCGACGCCCTGATCGGTGCCTTGTTGGGCCTGGGCATCGGCCAGAGTTTCCGGCTGATGAGCCTGGGCCGGCGAGCCGCCGAGCAGGTGGTCGAACTGGAACAGGCGCGAAAAGCCCTGGCGACCATCGAACTGCGCGTACGCCAACTCGAAATCACCTCGGGCAGGGCGCCCGAACCGTCAGTTGCCCCGCAGGTCACTGAAACGACGCCCGAAGTTGCCGGGCACGTGCCGCAAGTTGTTGCCGAACAAGCTCCAGCGGAACAACCCCACGCACCCATTCCTGAAGCCCTGCGCGCCACTCCCGAGCTGGTCTGGGAACTGCCGGACGAACTCCAGCAACCCCAGCATGCAGCCCCGCAACCCGAAAGCCTGCACCCCGAGGTCGATGCCTGGGCGCCGGAACCGGTCATGGCCGAATCCCGCGAGCCACAAGCGCCGCGTGCCCCACGCGAACCCAATCTGATCGAACGTGCCCTGGCCGGCGCGCGCAACTGGCTGTTCGGCGGCAACACGGTGTTGCGCGTCGGTGTGCTCCTGCTGTTTCTCGGCCTGGCCTTCCTGCTGCGCTATGCCACCGAAGGCATGGTGGTGCCGATCGAGGCGCGTTATGCCGGGGTCGCCGCCTGCGCCATCGGCCTGCTCGGACTCGGTTGGTGGCTGCGCCTGCGCAACAGCAACTACGCGTTGATGCTGCAAGGCACCGGGATCGCGGTGCTGTACCTGACGGTGTTTGCGGCGATGCGCCTGCATCCGCTGCTTGATCCCTCGGCCGCCCTTGGCCTGCTGGTGGCGGTCACGGTGTTTTCGGCGATTCTCGCTATCACCCAGGATGCCCTCGGCCTGGCTGCCGCCGCGGCCCTGGGTGGCTTCGCCGCGCCGATCCTGACCTCCACCGGCAGCGGCAACCATGTGGCGCTGTTCAGCTATTTCGCCTTGCTCAACGCCGGCATCCTGGCCATTGCCTGGTTCAAGACCTGGCGCTTGCTCAACCTGATCGGCTTTGTCGGCACCTTCGGCATCGGCTTCGCCTGGGGCCTGCGTTCGTATAAACCGGAATTGCTCTGGAGCACTGAACCCTTCTTGGTGCTGTTCTTCCTGATGTACCTGGCGATCGGCCTGCTGTTCACCCGGCGTAAATTACGCGAGATGGCCGTCGGTCCCGAGGACGACAGCCGTGAAGCCTTGCTGCGCTGGTCGGCCCGCCAGGGCGACTATGTCGATGGCGCCATGCTGTTCGGTCCGCCGCTGGTGGGCTTCGGCCTGCAATTCGCGGTGGTCCGGCACCTGGAGTTCGCCGCGGCCTTCAGTGCCCTGGGCCTGGGCATTATCTATATGGGCCTGGCGCGGATGCTCGCCGGCGGACGCGCCTTGCTGCTGGGGGAAACCTGCCTGGCCCTGGGCGTGATCTTCGCCAGCCTGGCGATCCCGCTGGGCCTGGATGCCCGTTGGACATCGGCGGCCTGGGCGGTGGAGGGCGCCGGGATCTTCTGGCTCGGCCTGCGGCAGCAACGGCCGTTCGCCCGGGCGTTTGCCCTGTTGCTGCAGATCGGTTCGGCGCTGGCGTTTCTCGGCAAGCTGCAGCTCGGTGAAACCAGTCTGCTGGATGGCGCGCCGCTGGGCGCCTTGCTGCTGGGCGGGTCCTTGCTGTTCAGCTTCCAGCAAGTGCGCAAGGCGCTGCCTGAACAGCTCTCGTCCTGGGAGCGCAGCCTGGCGCCGGTGCTGGCCTGCAGCGGCCTGACTTTCCTCTATCTGCTGGCGCCGTTGTTCTTCTTCACCCAGGGCACGGCCATCAGCTGGGCGCTGGCCGGGTTGGCGACCTTGTTTATCGGCCTGCGCCTGCAATCACGGAGTTTCCTGTTCTGCGCCTTTGCCGTGCAACTGCTCGGCGGCGCGCTGTTCCTGCTGCGCCTGCAAGGTGCCCAGGGCGATTCGACGGCGGTCTTCAACGCCGGCTGGAGCGGTTTGATGAGCGCTTCGCTGATCGGTCTGTCACTGATCGCCGGGATGCTGCTGGCGGCCCGGGACGAGATGGTGCGCAACGATGTGCGTCTGCTCCGTGGCTTGTCGGTGGTGTTGCTGGCAGGTCTGGTGCTGATCAACCTCGCCGTGCTGTTCGTTCTGCCGTGGGAAACCGCCAGTGGGGTCTGGGCCGCCAGCGGTTTGTTGATCATCTGGCTGAGCCTGTATTTGCAGCAACGGGTGAGTTTCGTCTTCGGCCTGCTGTTGCAGGTGATCGGCGGCGCGGCATTCCTGATGGCCGAGCCGGAACTGTTCCGCGCGTTGTCCGCCGAAGGCTTGCGACCATTGGCCCACAGCGGTTTCTGGACGCCGATGGTGCTGAGCCTGGCCGCCATGATCGGCGCCTGGCGTTTGCAACGGGGTACCCAGGCCGCGGCTTTCGATGCCCTGAGCCTGGGCGGCCTGTCCAATGTCCTGCTGGTCTGGGGCGCGCTGTGGTGGGGGTTGGCCTGGGTCAGCGAAATCCTGCGCTTTGTCCCGACGCATCTGCAGCCTCAGGCGTTGCTGGGGTTGGCGGCGCTCAGCGTGGTGCTCTGGACGCTGCTGGCGTCGCGCTTGAACTGGCCGACCCTGGGCCGCCTCTGCACCTTGCTGACACCGGTGGCGGTGCTGGTGCTCTTCGGCGCCTGGTACCCGGCTTATCACCCGGCGGCCGATTACGGCTGGCTGGCCTGGGCGGCGGTGTTTGTCGTGCATCTGCTGTCGTTGCGCCGCCTGGCGTCGATCCTGCCCGCCAAGGCGCTGAGTTATGCCCATGTGCTGGGTTGCTGGCTGATCCTTGGCGTGCTGGCGCTGGAGCTGCGCTTTGGCCTGATGAGCCTGTCGGAGCATTACAACGCCTGGCGCTGGCTGGGCTGGGCGATCCTGCCGAGCCTCTATCTGGTGCTGATGGCCGCGTCACGCCAATGGCCATGGCCGGTGGCGGCTTACCCGCGCGAATATCGCCTCTACGCCGCGCTGCCCCTGGCCGTGCTGATGCTGGCCTGGTTCTGGCTGGCGAACACCTTCAGCGACGGCCAGGCCGAGCCGCTGCCTTATGTGCCACTGCTCAACCCGTTGGATCTGGGCCTGATGTTCGCCCTGCTGGGGATCTACCTCTGGTCCCGGAGCGCCGTGGCGCAATGGGCGTTGCGCCGCGACTATGCGCAACTGGTCACCCAGGCCGTGGCCGGGCTTTCGTTGTTCGCCTTTGTCAGCGCGCTGGTGATGCGCACCGCGCACCATTGGGGCGGGGTGCCGTTCAATCTGGATGACCTGCTGGCGTCGATGCAGGTGCAGGCGGGCTTGTCGATTGCCTGGACCCTGATTGCCCTGGGCCTGATGATCGGTGGGCATCTGCGCCATCGTCGCGAGGTCTGGCTGGTGGGCGCGGCGCTGATCGCCGTGGTGGTCGCCAAGCTGTTCTTCGTCGAGTTGAGCAACCGTGGCGGGTTGGCGCGGATCGTCTCGTTCATCGGCGTGGGCGTGCTGTTGCTGGTGGTCGGTTACTTTGCACCGCTGCCGCCCAAGCGTCCGGAGCCAACGCCTGTGACCGAAGAAACTGAAGGAGTGTCGTCTTGATTCACAAACTGAGCCCGTGCTGGCTGGGCATCCTGGGGTTGTGTGCGGCGCTGTCGGCGTTCGCCCAGGAAAAACCGAGCGACTACAGCACCCAGGTGCCCCTGACCCTGAGTGGTGAGGGGCCCTGGTATCGCCTGGAACTGCCTCTGACGCTGCAACTGAGCGCACGCCAGTCCGATCTCAGCGATGTGCGGGTGTTCAATGGCGCCGGTGAACCCCAGGCCTATGCCCTGGCGCGGGAACAGGCGCAGGCGACGCAGAGCAACAGCCTGACGGATGTGAAGTGGTTCCCGTTGTACAACTCGGCGGATGCGCCCGAGGCCACGCCGAGCGTGCGGGTCCAGTCGTCGGCCAACGGTACCCTGGTCGAGGTGAGTCCTTCGGGTAAGTTGCAAACGGGTGAAAAAGTGCTGCGCGGCTGGCTGCTGGATGCCAGCGCGATCAAGACGCCATTGCAGCAGCTTGTTCTGGATTGGAGCAGCGAGCGCGACGGCTTCCAGCGTTTCAGCATCGAGGCCAGCGACGACCTGCAACACTGGCAGGCCTGGGGCGACGGGCAGGTGGCGCGCTTGTCGTTTGCCGACGAGCGGGTGGAACAGCATGAAGTCGCCTTGCCGGGGTTGTCGGCGCGTTACTTGCGCTTGCTGTGGCAGTCGCCGCAGGCGGCGCCGATGCTCAGTTCGGCGCAGTTGGCCAGTTCCACCACCAGCAGCCTGCCGTTGCCGCTGGTGTGGTCGCAGCCGTTGGCCGGCAGCAGCGCCAAGGCCGGGGAATACACCTGGCAATTGCCCCTCGGCCTGCCCCTTGAGCAGGTGCGGGTTGAGCTGGCGCAGGCCAACAGCCTGGCGCCGGTAAACCTGTACGGGCGTCAGGACGGCAATGCGCCCTGGCAGACGCTGAGCAGCGGCTTGCTCTATCGCCTGACCCAGAATGGCCAGGACGTGGTCCAGGACCAGTTGCAGTTGCCCGGCCGTGCGGTTGCACAATTGAAGCTGGTGGTCGACGAGCGCGGCGGTGGTTTGGGCGCCCAGGCGCCGACCTTGCGTTTCGCGGTACGCAGCACGCAGTTGGTGTTCCTGGCCCGTGGCGAGCCACCGTTTTCCCTGGCCCTGGGCAATCCGACGGTCAAGGCGGCGAACCTGTCGCTATCGACCTTGATCCCCGATTACAGCCCGCAGCGTCTGGCCGGATTGGGCAAGGCCACGGCGACCGGTGCGGCCGTGACCACGGTGCAGCCGCCAGCGGTGCCGGTTGCGGTGGGCACCGATTGGAAGAAGATCGGTTTGTGGGCGGTGCTGTTGCTGGGGGTGGCGGCCTTGGCCGGGATGGCCTTCAGCCTGTTGCGCAAGCCTCAGGTCTAGACGCCTGGCAATGACCGGGGGCAGGGGATTTCCCGCTCTTTTGGACTACGCTCAACCCGGTTCATGAACTCTCCCTGTCGGAACTCGGTCTGACAGGAGGCAATACATGTCGACTCGCGTTAAACTGCGCGGGTTTTCAGCCCCCCATCTCCGGAGCCATCCATGTCCCGCGTTACCCTGAGTCGCTATTTGATTGAGCAGACCCGCAGCAATAACACGCCTGCCGATCTGCGTTTCCTGATCGAAGTGGTCGCGCGTGCGTGCAAGGAAATCAGCCATGCCGTCTCCAAAGGCGCGCTGGGTGGGGTTCTGGGCAGCATGGGCACAGAAAACGTGCAGGGTGAAGTACAGAAGAAACTCGACGTGCTTTCCAACGAAATCCTCCTCGAAGCCAACGAATGGGGCGGTCACCTGGCCGGCATGGCGTCCGAAGAAATGGACAATGCCTACCAGATCCCCGGCAAATACCCGAAAGGCGCCTACCTGCTGGTATTCGACCCGCTGGACGGTTCGTCGAACATCGATATCAACGCCCCGGTCGGGACCATCTTCTCGGTGCTGCGTTGCCCGAACGAGTACCTGAGCCAGAACGAAGCCCTGAACGAAAAGGCCTTTCTGCAGCCAGGTACCGAGCAGGTCGCCGCTGGTTATGCCATCTATGGCCCACAGACCATGCTGGTGCTGACCCTGGGCGATGGCGTGAAAGGCTTTACCCTTGACCGTGAAATGGGCAGCTTCGTGCTGACCCATGAAGACATCACGATCCCGGCCTCTACCCAGGAGTTCGCGATCAACATGTCCAACCAGCGTCACTGGGAAGCGCCGGTCCAACGTTACGTCGGCGAACTGCTGGCCGGCGAAGAAGGCCCGCTGAAAAAGAACTACAACATGCGCTGGGTCGCCGCGATGGTGGCGGACGTGCACCGCATCCTGACCCGTGGTGGTCTGTTCATGTACCCGCGCGACAGCCGCGAGCCGTCCAAGCCGGGCAAGCTGCGCCTGATGTACGAAGCCAACCCGATGTCGTTCCTGGTGGAGCAGGCGGGCGGTGCGTCCAGCGACGGTCACCAGCGTATTCTCGATATCAAGCCGGACGGCCTGCACCAGCGCGTTGCGGTGTTCCTCGGCTCCAAGGAAGAAGTGGCACGGATCACCGGCTACCACAAGGACTGAACCCATGTCCGCGCCCTGGCAGCCCTTGCTTGAGTGGTGGTTCGGTTCAGCCGGGACGACCGCCGGGCAGGTGGCCGACAAGGGCCGGTTGTGGTTCGGCAAGCGCGACAGCCAGGACCTTGAAGCGCGTGAGCGTTTCGGGGGCCAGGTCGAGCAGGCACTGGCTGGCGATCTGGCTGAGTGGACGCAATGTCCCGAAGGCTGGCTGGCGCTGGTGCTGTTGCTCGATCAACTGCCGCGGATGATCTTCCGTGACACCCCCAAGGCTTTCTCCGGTGATGCCCGCGCCCAGGCGCTGGTGGCGCAAGGGATGGCTGCGGATTTTGATCGGCGGTTGTCGGCGATAGAGCGGGTGTTTGTCTACCTGGTGTTCGAGCATTGCGAACACCTGGCGGTGCAGAACGAGGCGGTGTCGCGTTTTGCGGCGTTGTTGGCGGAGCAGGTGGAGGTGGATCGGGGGATATTTGCCGATTATCTGGACTATGCCGAGCGGCATCGTGACGTTATTGCCCGGTTCGGGCGTTTTCCCCATCGCAATGCCATTCTTGGGCGTGAGTCTACGGCTGAGGAAGTGGTGTTTTTGCGGGAACCGGGTTCACGGTTCTAGATCGGCTGTGTGGCGGATGGCCCTTTCGCGGGCAAGCCCTGCTCCTACAGTATGGCGTCGATCACAGATTTTGTGCGCGACACAAACCTGTAGGAGCAGGGCTTGCCCGCGAAGAGGCCAAAAGCCCCCCCGCAGATCTCAGATCCGGAAACTCCCCACCAACTGCTTCAACCGCGCCGCCTGCTGTTCCAGGTCCGCACACGCGCGTAAGGTCGATTGCAGGTTTTCCACGCCTTCCTGGTTCAGCGTATTGATCTCGGTAATATCGACGTTGATCGACTCCACCACCGCCGTCTGTTCCTCGGTCGCGGTCGCCACCGACTGGTTCATGCCGTCGATCTCGCCGATCCGCTGGGTCACGCTGCCCAGCCGCTCGCCCGCCTGGTTGGCGATGCCGACGCTGCTTTCGCTCTGACGCTGGCTGTCGGTCATGACACTTACCGCTTCCCGGGCACCGACCTGCAACTCCTCGATCATCTTCTGCACTTGCTGCGCCGAATCCTGGGTGCGGTGCGCCAGGTTGCGCACCTCATCGGCCACCACCGCAAACCCACGCCCGGCCTCACCGGCCCGCGCCGCCTCGATGGCCGCGTTGAGCGCCAGCAGGTTGGTCTGCTGGGAAATGCCGGTGATCACTTCGAGGATCTGCCCGATATTCACCGTGTTGCTGTTCAGGGTCTCGATATTGCCGCACGAATCGCTGATCTTGGCCGACAGTTGCTGCATCGCGGTGATGGTCTTTTCCACCACCTGCTGGCCGTCTTCCGCCAGGCTGCGGGCTTCGCTGGAATGCTGCGAGGCGAGGGCGGCGTTCTGCGCGATCTCCTGGGCCGCGGCGCCGAGTTCGTTGATTGCCGCCGCCACGCTGCTGGTACGGCTGGCCTGCTGGTCGGAATTGATCATCGACGAATTGGAGGCGCTGACCACCCGCAAGGCCACTTCGTTGACCTGGCCGGTGGCCGAAGCCACTTCGCGGATCGAGGTGTGGATACGCTCGACGAAGCGGTTGAAGGACATGCCCAGGGTGCCGAACTCATCGTGGCCGTGGATGACCAGGCGTTTGGTCAGGTCGCCTTCACCCTCGGCGATGTCGTGCATGGCGCGACCCATCAGGTGCAACGGCTGCATCAACACGCGGATCAGCATGCTCAGCAGGGCGATGATAATGATCACGGCGATCACCGTGGCGATGATCGCCGAGGTGCGGAACTCGCTGAGCATGGAGAACGCGGTTTCCTGGTCGAGCACCAGGGCGACGTACCAGTCCACCGAGGATACGCCGCTGACATGGGTGAAGGAGATGAACTGTTGCTTGCCGTCGACCTCGACTTCCTTGAGCCCGGCACTGATTTTCGGTGCGCCGCTGGGGTAGGCGTCAGAGAGGTTTTTCAGGATCAGCTTGCTGTCCGGGTGAATCAGGATCTTGCCTTCGGCGCTGACGATGAACGCGTGCCCGTGACCACCGAAGTTCAACGAGTTGATAATGGCGCTGATGCTGCCCAGGTCTATATCGGCGCCGGCCACGCCGATGAATTGGCCCTGATGCTGTACCGGGGTGGCCAGGGTGATCACCAGCTTGCCGGAGGAGGCGGCGATGTAGGGTTCGGTGACGATGGTCTGTTGGGCGGCGGTGGCCGCCTTGTACCAGCCGCGTGAGCGTGGGTCGTAGTCGGCGGGGCGGTTGCCCACCGGAACCGAGGTCATCACGCCCTCCGCGCTGCCGAAATAGCTGAGCTGGAAGTTGCTGCCGTAGGCAGGCAGGCCGATGGCGTGTTTCAGGCTGTCGGCGGAGCTGCCGTCCGCGGCGATCTGCTGGGACAGCGATTGCAGAAGCTGAATGCGACTTTCCAGCCAGGTCTGGATATTGCTGGTGGTCAGGCTGCCCAAGGCCTGCATCGAGTCCTCGGTGCTGTGGCGCAGGGCCTCGCGTTGGCGGTAGTCGTTGAACAGGATGAAGCAGGCGAACGCCACCGCGACCACCAGGGCCGCCGCCAACAGAATCTTATGGCTGAACTTGAAATTTTTGGTCATGAAATGGGCTGTCCACAGGGGGGCTGGTCACCGGGGGGGCGTCAATTTGCCACAGGTCTGCACCTGTGGGGCAATTTCTCTTGATCAACGTCGGCGTCGGAAGTCCTTGTCCTGCTTTTCCATTGCTCGCCATATTGGGGCGTTGCGCCGTGAACATCGGCGTGCGGGCCTTCCATACAGGCAAAATGGTATTACCTGAATATGTCGACACCATTGCCCCGAATATTAATTTTCGAACGACAAAACCGACGAAATACCTTTTTCGCTGAAAAAGCCCCTGAAAATTCTTGAAGGAAGTTGCTGTAAGAAAAGCACCCGTGCTCGGGAACCAGATGGCCCTTTTCTCTTCTAAGCTTGCGGTAGGCAGCCGTGCCCACCTTTGAGCCCCAGGAGTTCCCCATGTCGTTGCGCTCTCTCGCCCTTTTGTCGTTCTGCGTGCTGTTGGTCGCGTGCAGCAAGGTCAATCAGGAAAACTACTCGAAAATCTCCGCGGGCATGGCCAAGGCCGATGTCGAGAAATTGCTCGGCTCGCCTTCGGACTGTTCCGGCGCACTGGGCATGTCCAGTTGCACCTGGGGTAACAAGAACAGCTTTATCAGCGTGCAGTACGCCGGTGACAAAGTCCTGATGTTTTCCGGGCAAGGCCTGAAGTAAACCGGGGCGATCGCCCACGGGAGAAGAACAATGTTGCGTTTAGTGGTCACTCTTTTGGCTGGCTTGTTGCTGGCTGGTTGCGCTACGTCCGGCGACGATTTGGCGCCCAAGACCGCAGGTCACGTGGACCTGAACCGTTACCAGGGTACCTGGTACGAGTTGGCACGGATGCCGATGTATTTCCAGCGCAATTGCGCGCAGTCGGAGGCCCGCTACAGTCTGATGGCGGACGGCAAGGTCGCGGTGTTCAACCGTTGCCTGACCGAGCAGTGGACCTGGGAGGAAGCCAAGGGCACGGCGACGCCGCAGGTCCCGGGGCAGACCGACAAGCTGTGGGTGAAGTTCGATAACTGGTTCACGTCGCTGTTGCCGGGCGTGGCCAAGGCCGACTACTGGATTCTGTATGTCAGCGACGACTACAAGACGGCGCTGGTCGGCAATCCGAATCGTCGTTACCTGTGGTTGTTGTCGCGTACCACCAAGGTCAGCGCGGAGACCCGCGAGGACCTGCTGAGCCGCGCGCGCCAGCAGGGTTACGACACCACCCGGCTGATCTGGCGCACGCCGGATTCGAAGATGCCCAACTGAGTCGGGGGCGTATGCGCCCCCTTCAGGAACCGTGGGTTCAGTTCAGCAGATCACGCAGCACCTGGGTGAACGCCCGGGCGCTTTCTTCTTCGCCCGCATGCCGACCACCGCGCACTGCCCACTGGCCGTTGACCATCACGTCGCGCACCTGGCGGTCGCCGCCGGCGAACAACCAGCGGTTGAGAATGCCGTCGTCCCGGGCCGTGGCCAGGTATGGGTCGCTGCCGTCGAGCACCAGCCAGTCGGCGCGCTTGCCGACTTCCAGCTGGCCGATCGCCTGCCCCAGGGCCTGGGCACCGCCGTCCAGTGCCGCGTCATACAGCGTGCGTCCGACCATCGGCTGGTCGGCGCGGTACAGGCGGTTACGCCGCTGGTCGCGCAGGCGCTGGCCATATTCCAGCCAGCGCAGCTCTTCCACCACGCTCAATGACACATGGCTGTCGGAACCGATACCCATCCGCCCGCCCTGGGCGAGGAAGTTCACCGCCGGGAAAATCCCGTCGCCGAGGTTGGCCTCGGTGGTCAGGCACAGGCCGGCAATCGCCCGGCTCTTCGCCATGCGCGTGACTTCCTCGGTGTCGGCGTGGGTCGCGTGCACCAGGCACCAGCGCTCATCCACCTCGACATTGTCATACAGCCATTGCAGCGGACGCTTGCCGCTCCAGCTCAGGCAGTCGTCGACTTCCTTCTGCTGCTCGGCGATATGGATATGCACCGGGCAGTGCTTGTCGCTGGCGGCCAGCACTTCATTGATCTGCCCGGGCGTCACTGCCCGCAGCGAGTGGAAACACAACCCGAGGGCCTGGGCCGGCTGTCTGGCGAGAAAAGGCTGCAAACGTGCCTGCAACTTCAGGTAATTCTCGGTGCTGTTGATAAAGCGGCGCTGCCCTTCGTTGGGTGCCTGGCCGCCGAAGCCGGAGTGGCTGTAGAGCACCGGCAGCAGGGTCAGGCCGATGCCGGCGTCGCTGGCCGCGTGGCTGATGCGCAAGGCCAGTTCGGCCGGATCAGCGTAGGGCTGGCCGTTGGTGTCGTGGTGCACATAGTGGAACTCGGCCACCGAGGTGTAGCCGGCCTTGAGCATCTCGATATATAACTGGCGGGCGATGATGCCCATCTGTTCCGGGCTGATCTTGCCCACCAGCCGATACATCAGGTCGCGCCAGGTCCAGAAGCTGTCGTTGGGATTGCCGGCGACTTCCGCCAGGCCGCCCATGGCGCGCTGGAAAGCGTGGGAATGCAGGTTCGGCATGCCCGGCAGCAGCGGGCCGCCCAGCCGTTCGGCAGCTTCTGCGTGGGAATCGGCCTGGACCTGGGTCAGTACGCCCGCGGCGTTGACCTCCAGGCGTACATTGTTGGCCCATCCACTAGGCAGCAGCGCGCGTTCGGCAAAGAAAGCGGACATGGTTCAGCACCCCATCGTGTGTTATTTGTATATACATATACAGACGTTTGCGTGCCCGGTAAACTCCGGCAAGCTAGCCATCTTTGAATCAAACAAGGATTTCCCGTGCCGACTCCGCCTGCCAACCACCCGCTGGCTGCCCATATGGGCGACAGTCCGGCGCCGCTATACGCCCGCGTCAAACAGATGATCAGCCAGCAGATCGACAGCGGAAACTGGCCGCCGCATTACCGCGTGCCGTCCGAAAGCGAGCTGGTGGAACAACTCGGCTACAGCCGCATGACCATCAACCGGGCCCTGCGGGAAATGACCGCCGAAGGCCTGCTGGTGCGCATGCAGGGTGTCGGCACGTTTGTCGCCGAGCCCAAGAGCCAGTCGGCGCTGTTCGAAGTGCATAACATTGCCGATGAGATCGCTTCGCGCGGCCATCGGCACACCTGCAAGATCATCACTCTCGGGGAGGAGGCCGCCGGTTCCGAGCGCGCCGTGGCCCTGGATATGCGTGAAGGGCAGAAGGTCTTCCACTCGCTGATCGTGCATTTCGAGAACGATATCCCGGTGCAGATCGAGGATCGTTTCGTCAATGCGCTGGTGGCGCCAGACTACCTCAAGCAGGATTTCACCCTGCAGACCCCCTACGCCTATCTGTCCCAGGTCGCGCCGCTGACCGAGGGCGAGCACGTGGTCGAAGCCATCCTCGCCGAGGCCGAGGAGTGCAAGCTGTTGCAGATCGAGCCGGGCGAGCCGTGCCTGCTGATTCGCCGCCGGACCTGGTCCGGTCGTCAGCCGGTGACCGCCGCCCGTCTGATCCACCCCGGTTCCCGTCATCGTCTGGAAGGACGCTTTAGCAAATGAGCCAGTTGAAAGTCTTGCGCGCGGCGGATTACCCGCGCATGCCGTGGAAAAACGGCGGCGGCAGCACCGAGGAAATCACCCGGGACGCGGGCGAAGGCCTGGACGGCTTCGGCTGGCGCCTGTCGATTGCCGATATCGGCGAGTCGGGCGGGTTTTCCACCTTTGCCGGTTATGAGCGGATCATTACCGTATTGCAAGGCGCGGGCATGACCTTGCAGGTCGATGGCCAGCGTACGCGCGCTTTGTTGCCGCTGGATCCGTTTGCCTTCAGCGGCGCGAGCCAGGTGAGCTGCACCCTGATCGACGGGGCGATCCGCGACTTCAACCTGATCTATGCGCCGGATCGCTATCGCGCGCGCCTGCAATGGCTCGATGCCGCGCAGCCGAAGCGCTTTTTCAGTTCGGCGGCGGTGCTGCTGATCTTCAGTGTCAGCGAGCAATTGCATATCGGCCTGGGTAACAGCGGCTATGAAGTGCTGGGGCGGCATGACTGCCTGCAACTGGACAGCAACGACGGGCTGCTGGAAGTGGCCGTGACCGGACGTTGCTGTGTGATCGAGCTGACGCCCGCCTGACAGACTGCTCCCAATTTATGGTGAGTGGGCGAGCCCACTCACCACATGGCGTTATCGTTTCCACCCCGCCCCATTTTGTTACCGAACGCCCCAGCATGGCGCAAAACCCTGCCTCGGTAACAGCTTCCTGCCTGCCGCCTGTCATCCTCCTGCAATTTCATTTCCCGCTCAAAGTCCTGTCCCACAAGGCCTGCGGGGCATCCTGAAAAATTCTTCTGCTCGCGATTTGCAAGTTGGCCGCCTGATTGCATATGCTTGTATGTACAAGTAAAGATGTGTGCGTATGAGTCATCAGGGAGATCGACGCACCGCCCCCTAATTTCCGCTTGTGCCGGGGACCTTCCCCCACAGGCTTGCTCGCCCGTTGCCTGGGCTGGTTTGGACGATCGCAGAGGAGTTATTTCGTGACTGAGAATACCCAGAAACCTACCGCCACTTTTACCAAGCGCCGTGACGTCGAAATCCGTGCCGCCCGTGGCAACAAGCTGACCGCGAAAAGCTGGCTGACCGAAGCGCCACTGCGGATGCTGATGAACAACCTCGACCCCGAAGTGGCCGAGAACCCCAAGGAGCTGGTGGTCTACGGCGGTATCGGCCGGGCCGCGCGGAACTGGGAGTGCTACGACAAGATCGTCGAGAGCCTGACCAACCTGAATGAAGACGAGACCCTGCTGGTGCAATCCGGCAAGCCGGTCGGTGTCTTCAAGACCCACAGCAACGCCCCGCGCGTACTGATCGCCAACTCCAACCTGGTGCCACACTGGGCGAATTGGGAGCACTTCAACGAACTCGACGCCAAGGGCCTGGCCATGTACGGCCAGATGACCGCCGGCAGCTGGATCTACATTGGCAGCCAGGGCATCGTCCAGGGCACCTACGAAACCTTCGTCGAAGCCGGTCGCCAGCACTACGACAACAACCTGAAAGGTCGTTGGGTCCTGACCGCGGGCCTCGGCGGCATGGGCGGCGCACAGCCTCTGGCGGCAACCCTGGCCGGCGCCTGCTCGCTGAACATCGAGTGCCAGCAGGTCAGCATCGATTTCCGCCTGAACAGCCGTTATGTCGATGAACAAGCCACCGACCTCGACGACGCCCTGGCGCGTATCGCCAAGTACACCAAGGAAGGCAAGGCCATCTCCATTGCCCTGCTCGGCAATGCGGCGGAAATCCTGCCGGAGCTGGTCAAGCGTGGCGTGCGTCCGGACATGGTCACCGACCAGACCAGCGCCCACGACCCGCTCAACGGCTACCTGCCGGCCGGCTGGACCTGGGAAGAGTACCGTGCCCGCGCCATCACTGAACCCGCAGTGGTCGTGAAGGCCGCCAAGGCGTCGATGGCCGTGCACGTCAAGGCCATGCTCGACTTCCAGAAACAAGGCATCCCGACCTTCGACTACGGCAACAACATTCGTCAGATGGCCCAGGAAGAAGGCGTGGAAAACGCATTCGACTTCCCGGGTTTCGTCCCGGCTTATATCCGTCCGCTGTTCTGCCGTGGCATCGGTCCGTTCCGTTGGGCTGCACTGTCGGGCGATCCGCAGGACATCTACAAGACCGACGCCAAGGTCAAGGAACTGATCCCGGACGACGCCCACCTGCACAACTGGCTGGACATGGCCCGTGAGCGCATCAGCTTCCAGGGTCTGCCGGCGCGGATCTGCTGGGTCGGCCTGGGCCTGCGCGCCAAGCTCGGCCTGGCGTTCAACGAAATGGTCCGCAGCGGCGAGCTGTCGGCGCCGATCGTGATCGGTCGCGACCACCTGGACTCCGGTTCCGTGGCCAGCCCGAACCGTGAAACCGAATCGATGCAGGACGGTTCCGATGCCGTGTCCGACTGGCCACTGCTCAACGCCTTGCTCAACACCGCCAGCGGCGCGACCTGGGTGTCCCTGCACCACGGCGGCGGCGTCGGCATGGGTTTCTCCCAGCACTCGGGCATGGTGATCGTCTGTGACGGTACCGACGAAGCGGCCGAGCGTATCGCTCGCGTCCTGCACAACGACCCGGCCACCGGCGTTATGCGTCACGCCGATGCCGGTTACCAGATCGCCATCGACTGCGCGAAAGAGCAGGGCCTGAACCTGCCGATGATTACCGGTAAATAAGCGGTTGGAGGAAACCCGATCTGTAGGAACCGGCAAACCGGCTCCTACAGATCGGGTGTTTCACCTGGAGCCTGTTTCAC
This sequence comes from Pseudomonas sp. MWU12-2345, assembly GCF_023242385.1. NCBI lineage: Bacteria > Pseudomonadati > Pseudomonadota > Gammaproteobacteria > Pseudomonadales > Pseudomonadaceae > Pseudomonas > Pseudomonas sp. MWU12-2345. The sequence continues at coordinate 60,657 of NZ_JALLJA010000005.1, forward strand.
AACGCTGTGCACCTAACTAAAACAATCCACAGAGGTTGAACAATGTCTGCGTCAAATGATCGTGCAAGCAGCAAACCGTTGATCGAAAGGCGTTCGATCGACTACATCCCGGAAGCGGAAAGACACGGTCGTCTACTCAGTCAGTTCACCCTGTGGTTGGGTGCCAACCTGCAAATCACCGCGATTGTCACGGGCGCCTTGGCGGTCGTGCTCGGCGGTGATGTCTACTGGTCGCTGATCGGCCTGCTGATCGGGCAACTGATCGGTGGCGGGGTCATGGCGTTGCACGCCGCGCAAGGTCCGCAACTGGGCCTGCCGCAGATGATTTCCAGCCGTGTGCAGTTCGGTGTCTATGGGGCGGTGATCCCGTTGGTGCTGGTGTGCCTGATGTATATCGGCTTTTCCGCCAGCGGTTCGCTGCTGGCGGGGCAGGCGGTGGCGCAGCTGCTGCATGTGGAAGACTGGGTCGGCATTGTGTTGTTCGCCGCCAGTATCCTGGTCTGCACCATCTTCGGTTACCGGGTGATCCACGGCATCGGCCGGATCGCCAGCGTGCTCGGGGTGGTTGCCTTCGTCTACCTGTTCTACAAATTGTTGGCCGGCAACGATATCTCGGCGCTGCTCGGCAACAAGCATTTCTCCCTGGCGAGTTTCCTGTTGGCGATGTCCTTGTCGGCATCCTGGCAGATCGCGTTCGGGCCTTATGTGGCGGATTACTCACGTTATCTGCCGCGCAGCACTTCGCCGGTGAAAACCTTCTGGGCCGTGGGCCTGGGTTCGGTGATCGGCGCTCAGGCGTCCATGGTCTTCGGCGTCTTCGCCGCCGCCCTGGCCGGCTCGCAGTTCTCCCACCACGAAGTCTCGTTCATCGTCAGCCTCGGCGGCACTGGCGCGGTCGCGGCGGCGCTGTATTTCGCCGTGGCCTTCGGCAAGGTGACGGTCACCACCCTGAACGCCTATGGCAGCTTCATGTCGATCGCCACCATCATCAGCGGTTTCCGTGGCAACCGGCATATTTCCAGTGGTGTGCGCCTGCTGTACATCTTCATCATGGTCAGCGTGTCCGCGGCCCTGGCGCTGCTGGGCAAGGATTCGTTCCTCAAGGAATTCTCCTCCTTCATCCTGTTCCTGCTGGCGTTCTTCACGCCCTGGAGCGCGATCAACCTGGTGGACTTCTACTGCATCACCAAGGAACGCTACGACATTCCCGCGCTGTCCAATCCCAAGGCGCGCTACGGCGGCTGGAACATCCTGGGCATCAGCATCTATGTGTTCGGCGTGCTGATCCAGATGCCGTTTATCAACACCCAGTTCTACACCGGCTCCCTGGTGGCGGGCCTGGGCGATACTGATATCTCCTGGATCATCGGCCTGGTGGTGCCGGCGGCGTTGTACTACGTCGCGGCGAAGAAGTGGCATGGGGCAATTCCTGATCGTCTGATCCTGCCGGTAGAGTCGGCCGTGGAAGCGCCGGCCCAGCCCCGTGGTCGTGTACAACCGGCGTCGAACTGACCGGTTGCAGCCGGGTGTCCACGTGGGTGAGCGTGGACAGGGCCTGCTCGCAGGCCAACCCGGGCCGCTAGTCTCTTGAGCGGCGTTAACCCTTTTATGATTTGGAGCGGCACAGTATGAAGATGACCAAGACCCTGCTGACCACGGCGCTGTCCCTGGGCCTGTTGGTCGTGGCCGGCGCAAGCCAGGCCGCCGGCTGGTGCGAATCCGGCAAGCCGGTGAAGTTCGCGGGTCTGAATTGGGAAAGCGGCATGCTCTTGACCGACATGCTGCAATTCGTGCTGGAAAAGGGTTACGACTGCAAGACCGACGCCCTGCCGGGCAACTCCATCACCATGGAAAACGCCCTGAGCAGCAACGATATCCAGGTTTTCGCCGAGGAGTGGGTCGGCCGCAGCGAAGTCTGGAACAAGGCTGAAAAAGCCGGCAAGGTCGTCGGGGTCGGCGCCCCGGTGGTGGGTGCCGTCGAAGGTTGGTATGTGCCGCGCTACGTGATCGAGGGCGATGCCAAGCGCAACCTCAAGGCCTTGGCGCCGAACCTCAAGCACATTGCCGACCTGGGCCAATACGCCGCCCTGTTCAAGGACCCGGAAGAGCCGAGCAAAGGCCGCTTCTACAATTGCCCGGCGGGCTGGACCTGTGAGCTGGAAAACAGCGAGATGCTGAAAAGCTACGGTCTGGAAAAGTCCTATACCAACTTTCGCCCTGGCACCGGCCCGGCACTGGACGCCGCCGTGCTGTCGAGCTACAAGCGTGGCGAGCCCATTCTGTTCTACTACTGGTCGCCGACGCCCCTGATGGGCCAGGTCGACCTGGTGAAACTGGAGGAGAAACCCGGTGTCGACAAGCGCGTGAGCATCAAGGTCGGTCTGTCGAAGACCTTCCACGAGCAAGCGCCCGAGCTGGTCGCCGTCCTGGAAAAGGCTAACCTGCCCATCGATCTGCTGAACCAGAACCTCGGTCGCATGACCCGGGAGCGGATCGAATCGCCGAAACTGGCGAAAATCTTCCTCAAGGAACACCCTGAGGTCTGGCAGGCTTGGGTCAGCGCTGACGCTGCCAAGAAAATCAACGCGGCTCTGTAGGTCGACTACCTCCCGGCTAACCGAGAGGCTGGCCGGGAAGTTCGCCACAACCACTTGATCGAGAGTTTCCAATGTTTCCCGAACGTTTCACATTTTCCATCGCCGACTGGGTCAACAGTTGGGTCGATGCACTGGTGACCAACTACGGCGATGTGTTCCGCCAGATTTCCGACACCCTGCTGTGGGCCATCGTCAATCTTGAGGGTTTGCTCCGCACAACGCCCTGGTGGCTGATGCTGGCCATTGTCGGCGGTATCGCCTGGCACGCCACCCGCAAGCGGGTCACCACCACCGTTATCGTCGGCCTGTTGTTTCTGGTGGGGGCCGTCGGCCTGTGGGACAAGCTGATGCAGACCCTGGCACTGATGCTGGTGGCGACGCTGATTTCGGTACTGATCGGCATTCCCCTGGGTATTCTCTCGGCCCGCAGCGATCGCCTGCGTTCAGTGTTGATGCCGTTGCTGGACATCATGCAGACCATGCCCAGCTTCGTGTACCTGATCCCGGTGCTGATGCTGTTCGGCCTGGGCAAGGTCCCGGCGATCTTTGCCACGGTGATCTACGCCGCGCCGCCGCTGATCCGCCTGACCGACCTGGGCATCCGCCAGGTCGACGGCGAAGTCATGGAAGCGATCAACGCCTTTGGCGCCAACCGCTGGCAGCAACTGTTCGGTGTGCAACTGCCGTTGGCCCTGCCGAGCATCATGGCCGGGATCAACCAGACCACCATGATGGCGCTGTCGATGGTGGTGATCGCCTCGATGATCGGTGCCCGTGGCTTGGGTGAGGACGTGCTGGTGGGTATCCAGACCCTGAACGTCGGTCGCGGCCTGGAAGCCGGCCTGGCGATCGTGATTCTCGCGGTGGTGATCGATCGCATTACCCAGGCCTATGGTCGTCCACGCCATGAGGTGAGCAAATGAGCGAGGCCATCGTCAGCAAGATCGAAGTCAAGAACGTCTTCAAGATCTTCGGTTCACGCGAGAAGGACGCGATGAGCCTGATTCGCCAGGGCAAGACCAAGGACCAGGTGCTGGCCGAGACCGGTTGCGTGATCGGGGTCAACGACCTGTCGCTGAGTGTCAGTACCGGCGAGATCTTCGTGATCATGGGCCTGTCGGGTTCCGGCAAGTCGACCCTGGTGCGGCATTTCAACCGCCTGATCGACCCCACCAGCGGCGCGATCCTGGTGGACGGCGTGGACATTCTCCAGCACGACATGGAGGCGCTGCGCGAATTTCGTCGGCACAAGATCAGCATGGTGTTCCAGAGCTTCGGCCTGTTGCCCCACAAGACCGTGCAGGAAAACGTCGCCTACGGCCTCAAGGTCCGGGGCGAGAGCAAGGAAGTCTGCGCCGAGCGCGCCTTGCACTGGATCAATACCGTGGGCCTGAAAGGCTACGAGAACAAGTACCCGCACCAGCTGTCGGGCGGTATGCGCCAGCGTGTGGGCCTGGCCCGGGCCTTGGCGGCGGACACCGACATCATTCTGATGGACGAGGCGTTCAGTGCCCTGGACCCGCTGATCCGGGCGGAGATGCAGGATCAGTTGCTGGAGCTGCAGAAGACCTTGCACAAGACCATTGTGTTTATCACCCATGACCTGGATGAAGCGGTGCGGATCGGCAATCGGATTGCGATTCTCAAGGACGGCAAGTTGATCCAGGTCGGGACGCCGAAGGAGATCCTGCATTCGCCGGCGGATGAGTATGTGGATCGGTTTGTTCAGCGGCGTGCCGCGATCGTTTAAGCAGATGAGGTTGAAGATGTCCCAGGCTGAAAAAATCGTTATCGCCGACGCCCCCTTGCGTTGGCAGGATGTGGTCGCGGTGGCGCGTCATGGCGCGTTGCTTGAACTGGCGCCGCAGACCTGGGCGCGGATCGACAACGCCCAGGCCATCGTCCAGCGTATCGTCCTCAGCGGTGAGCGCGCCTATGGCGTGAACACCGGCCTCGGCGCGCTATGCAATGTGTCGCTGTCCGGCGAGCAACTCAGCCAGTTGTCGCGCAACACCCTGCTCAGCCATGCCTGCGGTGTCGGCGCGCCGTTGCCCGACGAACAGACCCGGGCCATCCTCTGCGCCGCCATCGTCAACTACAGCCACGGCAAATCCGGCCTGCACCGCCAGGTGGTCGAAGCCCTGCTGGCCCTGCTCAACCGTGGTATCACCCCGCAAGTGCCGGCCCAGGGCTCGGTGGGTTACCTGACCCATATGGCCCATATCGGCATCGCCCTGCTCGGTGTCGGCCAGGTGAGCTATCGCGGGCAGATCGTTCCGGCGCACCAGGCCCTGGCCGCCGAAGGCCTGGAACCGGTGCAACTGGGGGCCAAGGACGGTCTCTGCCTGGTCAACGGCACGCCGTGCATGACTGGCCTGAGCTGCCTGGCCCTGGCCGACGCGACCCGCCTGCTGCAATGGGCCGATGTGGTCGGCGCCATGAGCTTCGAGGCCCAGCGCGGGCAGATCGCCGCGTTTGATGCGCAAATCATCGCACTCAAGCCCCATCCCGGCATGCAGCAGGTCGGCAACAACCTGCGCAGCCTGCTCGACGGCAGCGAAGTGATCGCCGCCAGCCTGGGTATTCGCACCCAGGACGCCCTGAGCCTGCGCTCGATCCCACAAGTCCACGGCGCCGCCCGCGACCAGTTGGACCACGCCACCCGGCAGATCGAAATCGAACTCAACGGCTGCACCGACAACCCGTTGCTGCTGGGTACGCCGGACAACTACCGGGTGATGTCCCAGGCCAACCCCCATGGCCAATCGGTGGCCCTGGCGGCGGACCTGCTGGCAATCGCCATGGCGGAAATCGGCTCGATTGCCGAACGCCGTCTCGATCGCCTGATCAACCCCCATGTCAGCGGCCTGCCGGCGTTCCTGGTGAGCAACCCCGGGGTCAACTCCGGGATGATGATCGTGCAGTACGTCGCCGCGTCCCTCTGTGCGGAAAACCGCCAGTTGGCGCAGCCGGCGGTGCTCGACAACTACGTCACCTCGGGCCTGCAGGAAGACCACCTGAGCCTGGGCACCAACGCCGCGCTGAAATTGCACCGGGCCCTGGAAAACTGCATGCAGATCCTCGCCATCGAGTACCTGCTGGCGGCCCAGGCCTTCGAATTCCTCAAGGAGCAGCGTTTCGGCGCCGGCACCGAGCGCGCCTGGAAACTGCTGCGCGAGCGCGTTCCGGCCTACGACCAGGACCGCTGGCTGGCACCGGACATTGCCAGCGCGGCGAGCCTGCTCAAGGACCCACTATTGATCCAGGGCAGGTTTCCCGACCTGCACTGATTCCACGAATAACCAGCGTGCCAAGGCGCCTCCGGCTCAAAAAGTCGGCGGCGACGGATAACGGAAGCTTCCGGAGCGTCTGGTAGTTGATAAAACTCTCAAAAGGAGCATGAATGTGACTGCGTTGAACCTGATTCCCGGCCAACTGAGCCTGGCCCAACTGCGTGCCATCTACCAGCAGCCGGTGAAACTGACCCTGGACGACAGTGCCTCGGCACAGATCGAAGCCAGCGTGGCCTGCGTCGAACAGATCCTCGCCGAAAACCGCACCGCCTACGGCATCAACACCGGTTTCGGCCTGCTGGCCTCGACCCGTATCGCCAGCGAAGACCTGGAAAACCTCCAGCGCTCCCTGGTGCTGTCCCATGCCGCCGGTGTCGGCGTGCCGATCAGCGATGCGCTGGTACGCCTGATCATGGTGCTCAAGGTCAACAGCCTGAGCCGTGGTTTCTCCGGGATTCGCCGCCAGGTGATCGACGCCCTGATCGCCCTGATCAATGCCGAGGTCTACCCGCACATTCCGCTGAAAGGTTCGGTCGGCGCTTCCGGCGATCTCGCGCCGCTGGCCCATATGTCTCTGGTGCTGCTGGGTGAAGGCAAGGCCCGCTACAAGGGTGAATGGCTGGACGCCCATGCGGCGCTGAAGCAGGCCGGCCTGCAACCGCTGACCCTGGCCGCGAAGGAAGGCCTGGCGCTGCTCAACGGCACCCAGGTGTCCACCGCCTTTGCCCTGCGCGGTCTGTTCGAAGGCGAAGACTTGTTCGCCGGCGCCCTGGTCAGCGGTGCGCTGACGGTTGAAGCGGTACTGGGCTCGCGTTCGCCGTTCGACCCGCGTATCCATGCCGCCCGTGGTCAACATGGCCAGATCGATGCGGCTGCCGCCTATCGCCACCTGCTGGGCGAGCGCAGCGAAGTGTCCGACTCCCACGAGAACTGCGAGAAGGTCCAGGACCCGTACTCCCTGCGTTGCCAGCCACAGGTCATGGGCGCCTGCCTGACCCAGTTCCGCCAGGCCGCCGAAGTGCTGGTGATCGAAGCCAACGCGGTGTCCGACAACCCGCTGGTATTCGCCGCCGAAGGCGATGTGATCTCGGGCGGCAACTTCCACGCCGAGCCGGTGGCCATGGCCGCTGACAACCTGGCGTTGGCGATTGCCGAAATCGGTTCCCTGAGCGAGCGCCGCATCTCGCTGATGATGGACAAGCATATGTCGCAGCTGCCGCCGTTCCTGGTGGCCAATGGCGGCGTCAACTCCGGCTTCATGATCGCCCAGGTGACCGCCGCGGCCCTCGCCAGCGAGAACAAGGCCCTGGCGCACCCCCACAGCGTCGACAGCCTGCCGACTTCCGCCAACCAGGAAGACCATGTGTCGATGGCCCCGGCAGCTGGCAAGCGTCTGTGGGAAATGGCTGAAAATACCCGTGGGATTCTGGCGGTGGAATGGCTGGCGGCTTGCCAGGGTCTGGACCTGCGCAATGGCCTGAAAACCTCGCCGGCCCTGGAAACCGCGCGGGCGACCTTGCGTGAGGAAGTGGCGTACTACGAGAAGGACCGTTTCTTTGCCCCGGATATCGAGGCGGCGACCGAGTTGCTGGCTTCCCGTTGCCTGAATGCGCTGGTCCCGACCAAGTTGCTGCCAAGCCTGTAAGCGTTGCCCGAGAACGGACTGGGGTTGAGCCCGCTCGTCACAAGGCGGCGGGTCAGCCAGTTTGCGGGTTGTTGCCACCCGGCAGATGCGTTTTGCCTGCGCGTGCCGGGTTGGGTACTCTGCGACCCCTTTTGCGGCCGGGCGGTCGCAAGACACTCGCCATCAGTCTGATTCTCATCGAGTTTTACCGATAAGAATAATTAAGGACGAGCAATGCAACAGCAAGTCAAAGGTTTGAAACGCGGGCTTTCGGCCCGACATATTCGCTTCATGGCCCTGGGGTCCGCTATCGGCACCGGGCTGTTCTACGGCTCCGCCTCGGCCATCCAGATGGCCGGTCCGGCCGTGCTGCTGGCCTACCTGATCGGCGGCGCCGCGGTGTTCATGGTCATGCGCGCCCTCGGCGAAATGGCCGTGCACGATCCGGTCGCCGGTTCCTTCGGCCACTACGCCAGCACCTACATCGGTCCCCGTTCCGGTTTTATCCTCGGTTGGACCTATGCATTCGAGATGGTTATCGTCGGCCTGGCCGACGTCACGGCCTTCGGCATCTATATGGGCTTCTGGTTTCCCGACGTCGATCGCTGGGTCTGGGTGCTCGGCGTGGTCTTCTTTATCGGCGCGCTGAACCTGTGCACGGTCAAGGTCTTCGGCGAAATGGAGTTCTGGCTGTCGCTGCTCAAGGTCGGCGCCATTGTCGCGATGATCCTCGGCGGCTTCGGCATTATGTTCTTCGGCATCAGCACGGCCACGCCCTCGGCGAGCGTCGGTATCAGTAACCTCTGGAGCAACGGCGGCTTCATGCCCAACGGCGCGGCCGGGATGATCGCCTCGTTCGCGGTGGTCATGTTCGCCTTCGGCGGTATCGAGATCATCGGTGTCACCGCCGGTGAAGCCCAGGACCCGCAGCGGGTGATCCCCAAGGCGATCAACGCGGTGCCACTGCGCATCCTGCTGTTCTACGTGCTGACCCTGTTCGTGCTGATGTCCCTCTACCCGTGGCAGCAGATCGGTAGCCAGGGCAGTCCCTTCGTGCAGATCTTCCAGAACCTGGGGATCGGCTCGGCGGCGACAGTCCTCAATATCGTGGTGATCTCGGCGGCGATTTCCGCCATCAACAGCGATATCTTCGGCGCCGGGCGCATGATGTACGGCCTGGCCGAGCAAGGTCATGCGCCGAAGGCCTTTGCCAAGCTGTCCCGCGCCGGCGTGCCGTGGATGACCGTGGTGGTCATGGCCGCCGCGCTGCTGCTGGGGGTGCTGCTCAACTATCTGATCCCGGAAGACGTGTTCCTGCTGATCGCGTCCATCGCCACCTTCGCCACGGTGTGGGTGTGGATCATGATTCTGGTCACCCAGGTGGCCATGCGCCGTTCCATGAGCCGTGAACAGGCCGCGCAACTGAAGTTCCCGGTGCCGTTCTGGCCCTATGCGCCGATGGCGGCGATTGCCTTCATGGTGTTTATCTTCGGCGTGCTGGGCTATTTCCCCGACACCCGGCCGGCGCTGATCGTCGGTGCGATCTGGATCGGCCTGCTGGTGCTGGCCTACCAGGTCTGGGTCAAGCCGAAGGCGGCCCAGGCCGCAGGCGTTCAGCAAGAACCTGCTTTGTCTCATCGATAACCTAACGGAGGCCCCGGATGAAAACGCTTTGGCAGAACTGTCACGTTGCAAGCATGGCGCAAGGCACTTACTCGATCATCGAGGATGCCGCCATCGTGACCGTGGCGTCGACGATCGAGTGGATCGGCCCGCGCGCCGAACTGCCGGCGGCGGATTATCCCCGGGTCGAGGACCTGGACGGCGCCTGGGTCACGCCGGGGCTGATCGATTGCCACACCCACACGGTGTTCGGCGGCAACCGCAGCGGTGAATTCGAGCAGCGCCTGCAAGGCGTGAGTTATGCCGAGATCGCCGCCGCCGGTGGCGGGATTGCCAGCACTGTGCGGGCGACCCGTGCCGCCAGCGAGGACGAGTTGTTCGCCAGCGCCCGGCAACGCCTGACCTGCCTGCTGCGCGACGGTGTGACCAGCGTCGAGATCAAGTCCGGCTACGGCCTGGACCTGGACAGCGAGCGCAAGATCCTCAAGGTGATTCGCCGCCTCGGCGCCGAGCTGCCGGTCAGTGTGCGCAGCACCTGCCTGGCCGCCCATGCCTTGCCGCCGGAATATGTCGGGCGGGCCGACGATTATATCGAGCATATCTGCAGCGAAATGCTTCCGGCCCTGGCGGCCGAAGGCCTGGTGGATGCGGTGGATGCCTTCTGCGAATACCTGGCGTTTTCCCCCGATCAGGTCGAGCGGGTATTCAAGGTCGCGCAGCAACTGGGCCTGCCGGTAAAGCTGCATGCCGAGCAGCTGTCGTCACTGCATGGTTCGAGCCTGGCGGCGCGTTACCAGGCGCTGTCGGCGGACCACCTGGAATTCATGACCGAAGAGGACGCCATCGCCATGGCCGCCTCCGGTACCGTCGCGGTGCTGTTGCCCGGGGCGTTCTACTTTCTGCGCGAAACCCAGTTGCCGCCGATGGATGCCCTGCGCAAACACGGCGTGAAAATGGCCATCGCCAGCGACCTCAACCCTGGCACCTCGCCGGCGCTGTCCCTGCGCTTGATGCTGAACATGGCCTGCACCCTGTTCCGCATGACCCCGGAAGAGGCCCTGGCCGGCGTGACCCAGCATGCCGCCACGGCGTTGGGCATGGGTGCTACCCACGGTTCGCTGGAGATCGGCAAGGTTGCGGATTTCGTCGCCTGGCAGATCGAGCGACCGGCGGATCTGGCCTACTGGCTGGGCGCTGACCTGAGCAAGCGCGTGGTGCGCCATGGTGTCGAAGTATTGATCTAGGAGATTGTCCCGTGGATAACGTTCTGAGTTTCAAACAAGGTCGCGTGCCGCTGTTGATCAGCATGCCCCATGCTGGTGTGCAACTGACCCCAGCGGTCAAGGCCGGGTTGGTCCCCGAGGCACAAAGCCTGGAGGACACCGACTGGCACATCCCGCGGCTCTATGATTTCGCCGCTGACCTGGGCGCCAGCACTCTGGAGGCCCGTTATTCGCGGTTTGTCATCGACCTGAACCGGCCGTCCGACGACAAGCCGCTGTACGTCGGTGCCACCACCGGTCTGTATCCAGCCACCCTGTTCAATGGTGAGCCGTTGTTCGTCGAAGGGCAGGTGCCGTCGGCCGAGGAGCGGGCGAACTACCTGGAGCAGGTCTGGACGCCTTATCACCAGACCTTGCAGCAGGAACTGGCGCGGCTCAAGGCCGAGTTCGGTTACGCCTTGCTGTTCGACGCCCACTCGATTCGCTCGGTGGTCCCGCATCTGTTCGACGGCAAACTGCCGGACTTCAACCTGGGCACCTTCAACGGTGCCAGCTGCGACCCGCAACTGGCGGCTCTGCTGGAAGGCATCTGTGCCGGGCATCCGGCTTATAGCCATGTGCTGAACGGGCGCTTCAAGGGCGGGCATATCACCCGTCACTATGGTGACCCGGCGCAGAACATCCACGCGGTGCAGCTCGAACTGGGGCAGTGCACCTACATGGAAGAGTTCGAACCGTTCAACTACCGCAGCGACCTGGCGGAACCGACGCGGGTCGTGCTCAAGGAGCTGCTGCAAGGCCTGCTGGCCTGGGGCCGCGAGCACTACGGGCGCTGATTTATCCCGGGAGCACCTCGACGCCCGGGCTCAGGAAGTCGATGTGATAACCGCTGGCGCCGTCCCCCAGGCCCACATGCACGCCGCTGACGCCTTCGTTCATCGGCGAGTTGTGGCTGTAGTTGATATTCGGTCCGATGGTGTCGTTGACGCCAATGGCGAACTCGCTGAGGTACAACCCCCGCTCGCCCGCGGCCCGCGTCAGCAGCCCGGCATATTCCTGCCCGGCGACCTTGAATGAGCGCACCTGGTTGTGTTCGATATGCAGCCAGGCCTGGTGCCGGGCGACACGCTGGGTCAGTTCCAGCAACTGTTCGTCGACGCCGCTGGCCAGCGGCGTCCGGCAACGGCCCTGGGAGGTCAGCAGGCCGCTGATGCGCAGGATACCGTTCAATTGAAAGAGATCGGGGCTGTCCGGGCGCATGTGCGCGTAATGCACCTCGAACAATTCCGAGACGGACAATACGAACCGCTCGCTGATCTCGTCGCGGGTCGTGACATAGGGGGCCGAACGGCTTTTCAACCAGACATCGGCCCGCGATCCCTCTCCGACCAGATGCAGGCGTTGGTGCCGGCTCAAGAGCCTGAGATGGTCGCGCTGGCGCCTCAGGCAGTCGGCGAAATCGCTGCGCAGTAACAGCATCAGGCTGTACAGCGCATTTTCCAGGCCTGAATCGAAAGCGTGCAACGGGCAGAGAATGCATTGTTTGTCCCGGGTCCTGGCCGCGCGCTCATAGAATTGCCGGGCGCCCTGCCTGGTAAAGGAAAACACCAGGCTTTGCGCCGGCAGCGGTTCGGTCGAGTCGACGACGGCGGCATCCAGCCCCAGTTCGGAGAGGGCACGGATAAACATTTCGTTGTCAGCGAGGATGATGGCTTTCTCCGGGTAGGAAAGCAGGCCCGGCAAACAGTCTTGTTGCATTGGAAACTCCCTTTCACTTTTGCACGGCTACCCCGGCAGAACGGCTCCTGCCGCTCTACGTGACCTGGCTATTGAAGCGTTTATCGGGCCGGCTTGAACACTGACCGAACGGCTAGGCAGCGTCCGACGGAAGGGCGCGTGCGACAAATGCGTCTGTACACCCTCACTTTTGACAAGGGCATGCCGATTCCGCGATTCGGGTTTATGATGCCGGACGGCAGAATAATATGAAGTCCCCATCAGGGATGACCTCGACCCCTACGGAGCGCGTGATGCAGACTTTGTACCCGCAGATCAAACCCTACGCCCGGCACGATCTGGCCGTGGATGAAACGCATGTACTGTATGTCGATGAAAGTGGTTCGCCGGAAGGCTTGCCGGTGGTCTTTATCCACGGAGGCCCGGGAGCCGGTTGCGATGCGCAGAGCCGGTGCTATTTCGACCCCAACCTGTTTCGTATCATCACCTTCGACCAGCGCGGTTGCGGGCGCTCAACCCCCCATGCGAGCCTGGAGAACAACACCACCTGGGACCTGGTGGCGGACCTCGAGCGGATTCGCCAGCACCTGGGGATTGAAAAATGGGTGCTGTTCGGCGGCTCCTGGGGCTCGACGCTGTCCCTTGCCTACGCCCAGACCCACGCGGAGCGGGTGCATGGCCTGATCCTGCGGGGGGTTTTCCTGGCCCGGCCACAGGACGTCGATTGGCTCTACCAGAGCGGGGCCAGCCGTCTGTTCCCGGATTACTGGCAGGACTACATGGCGCCGATCCCGCTGGATGAGCGCGACGACCTGCTCAACGCATTCCACAAGCGTCTGACCGGCAACGACCAGATCGCCCAGATGCACGCGGCCAAGGCTTGGTCCCTGTGGGAAGGCCGTACCGCGACGCTGCGCCCGAACCCGCTGGTGGTCGATCGCTTCTCCGAGCCGCAGCGCGCGCTGTCGATTGCCCGGATCGAATGCCACTACTTCACCAACAACTCCTTTCTCGAACCCAACCAACTGATCCGCGACATGGACAAGATCGCCCACCTGCCGGGGGTGATCGTGCACGGTCGCTACGATGCGATCTGCCCATTGGACAACGCCTGGGAGTTGCACCAGGCCTGGCCCAACAGCGAGTTGCAGGTGATTCGCGATGCCGGTCACGCGGCTTCCGAGCCGGGGATCACCGATGCCCTGGTACGCGCGGCCGACCAGATGGCCCGACGCCTGCTCGACCTGCCTCTCGAAGAAGCATGAAGGGGCTGTTGCAACGGGTCAGCGGCGCGCGGGTGGAAGTGGCGGGAGAAATCGTCGGGGCCATCGACCAGGGGTTGCTGGTGCTGCTGGCGGTGGAACCGGGCGATACCCAGGCACAGGCCGACAAACTGCTGAAGAAGCTGCTTAACTATCGGGTGTTCAGTGATCCGCAGGGCAAGATGAACTTGTCCCTGGCGGACACCGGCGGCGGGTTGCTGCTGGTGTCGCAGTTCACCCTGGCGGCCGATACCCGGAGTGGATTGCGTCCGAGCTTCTCCACGGCGGCGCCTCCGGCGCTCGCCGAGGTGTTGTTCGACTACGTAGTGGCACAGGCGCAACGCTTGCATGGGCAGGTGGCGACCGGGCGTTTCGGGGCGGACATGCAGGTACATCTGGTCAATGATGGCCCTGTGACCTTCCTGTTACAGACCTGAATGCATCAAAAACGACGTACTTGGCTGAAAACAGGAGGTTTTCGCGATAAATACTTTGTTTCACCTGATGCGTTGTAACGCGGCCTACTAGATAATCGCGCGCTACGGGGATCGGCGTTCGTTGGTCCAATTTGACTTAGGTAGAGACTTGTCCGTGACCGTTTGGGGAATCATTTGCCCCCATGGGAGTCGGAACAATGCTCGCCAACCTGGCATATAGATAGCTAGCCGTTGGTTTTTGATCTGTTTTCGGCGAGGGTTGCTCGTGATTGTTAGTCCCTGTAATGCTCCAACACTGACCGCCAAAGGGTTGAGAAAAGCACTGGTGGCGGGCTCGGCACTGCTTTGCCTGCTCAGCGCCGGCCAACTCTTTGCCTTCAATCTGGATGATGTGTCGGCCAAGGCCAAGACGCTGGCCGGGCAGAAATACGAAGCTCCGCGCAGCAATCTGCCGAACGAGTTCCGTGACATGAAGTTCGCGGACTACCAGAAAATCCGTTTCCTGACCGACAAGGCCGAATGGGCGGGCGAGAAAACCCCCTTCAAACTGTCGTTCTACCATCAGGGCATGCACTTCGATACGCCGGTGAAAATCAACGAAATCACCGCCGACGATGTGAAAGAGATCAAGTACGACCCGACCCGTTTCGATTTCGGTGACGTCAAGTTCGATCCTAAATCCACCGAACAGCTGGGTTATGCCGGCTTTCGTGTGCTTTACCCGATCAACAAGGCGGACAAGCAGGACGAGATCATGACCATGCTCGGCGCGAGTTACTTTCGCGTCGTCGGCAAGGGCCAGACCTATGGCCTGTCGGCCCGTGGCATGGCCATCGACACTGCCTTGCCGTCCGGCGAAGAGTTCCCGCGCTTCACCGAGTTCTGGATCCAGCAACCGAAGCCGACCGACAAGCACCTGGTGATTTTCGCCCTGTTGGACTCGCCACGGGCCACCGGCGCCTACCGCCTGATCCTGCGTCCGGGCACCGACACCATCGTCGACGTGAAGGCGCAGATGTTCCTGCGTGACAAGGTCGGCAAGCTCGGCGTAGCGCCGTTGACCAGCATGTTCCTGTTCGGCGCCAACCAGCCGTCCAAGGTCCTCAACTACCGTCGCGAGCTGCATGACTCCAGCGGCCTGTCGATCCATGCCGGCAATGGCGAGTGGGTCTGGCGTCCGCTGAACAACCCGAAACACCTGTCGGTGAGCAATTTCTCCGTGGAAAACCCACGGGGCTTTGGCTTGCTGCAACGTGGCCGTGATTTCAGCCACTACGAAGACCTTGACGACCGTTACGACAAGCGCCCAAGCGCCTGGATCGAGCCCAAGGGCGACTGGGGCAAGGGCACCGTCGACCTGGTGGAGATTCCGACCGCCGACGAAACCAACGACAACATCGTGGCTTTCTGGAACCCGGCCGAACGCGCCGACACCGGTCAGCCGATGAACTTCGCCTACCGCCTGCACTGGACCACTGATGAAGCGGCCCTGCATTCGCCGGACGGCGCCTGGGTCAAGCAGACCCTGAAGTCCACCGGCGACGTCAAGCAATCCAACCTGATCCGTCAGCCGGACGGCAGCGTGGCCTACCTGATCGACTTCGAAGGTCCGTCCCTCAAGGCCCTGCCTGAAGACGCGCCGGTACGCAGCCAGGTCAGCGTCGGCGACAACGCCGAACTGGTGGAAAACAGCCTGCGCTACAACCCGGAAACCCAGGGCTGGCGCCTGACCCTGCGCCTGAAGGTCAAGGATCCGGGCAAGGCCACCGAGCTGCGCGCGAACCTGGTCAAGGACCTCGCCACGGCGGATCCGGCCAAGGTCGCGGTCTCTTCCCAGGTGGTCAAGGCCGACAAGGTTGCGGCCAAGCAGCAGGAGAAAGAGAAGGCCCTGGAGAAGAAAGAGCAGGCTCAGGAGAAGAAGGATCCGGCCCAGGATAAGAAAGAGCCGGTCCAGGACAAGAAGGATCTGGCCCAGGATAAGAAAGAGCCCGCCCAGGACAAGAAAGAGCACGACGCCGCGGCGCCGGCTCCCGAGGCTGCCCCTATCACCCCGGAGCCGGTGCCGACTGAGCAAGTCCTGACCGAGACCTGGAGCTACCAGTTGCCTGCCGATGAGTAACCCAAACGTACAGCCAGAGGCTCTTTTCGAGTACCTGGCACACTTGCCGCTGAGCAATGAGCAACGTGCGGAGCTGGCGAACTGTACCTCGTTCGCCGAACTGCACGAGCGCCTGAGCGAACAACCGCTGCTTGACTCCGCCGAGGCCGCGCAGGCTTCGGTGGGGCGCCGCCTGACCCTTGATTCGGCCGCCGAGCTGGAAGACGCCGAGATGCTCGCGGTGGATGCTTCCGGGCGCGTGCGCCTCAAGGCCACGCCGCCGATCCGCCGGACCAAGGTGGTCCCGGAGCCTTGGCGCACCAATATCCTGGTGCGCGGCTGGCGGCGTATGACCGGACGGAGCAATCCGCCGGCGCCCAAGGACGACAAACGCGACCTGCCCCATGCGCGCTGGCGCACCGTGGGTTCGATTCGTCGTTATATCCTGCTGGTGTTGATGCTCGGCCAGACCATCGTTGCCGGTTGGTATATGAAAGGCATCATGCCTTACCAGGGCTGGGCCTTCGTCGATCTCAACGAAGTGGTGCATCAACCGCTGTTGCAGACCGCCCAGCAAGTGCTGCCCTACCTGCTGCAAACCAGCATCCTGGTGCTGTTCGGGATTCTGTTCTGCTGGGTTTCGGCGGGTTTCTGGACCGCGCTGATGGGCTTTCTCGAATTGCTCACCGGGCACGACAAGTACCGTATCTCCGGTGCCAGCGCCGGCAGCGAGCCGATCGCCAAGGATGCGCGTACCGCCATCGTCATGCCGATCTGCAATGAAGACGTGCCGCGAGTCTTTGCCGGCCTGCGGGCGACCTTCGAGTCGGTGGCGGCCACCGGTGACCTGGACCGCTTTGACTTCTTCGTCCTCAGCGACAGTAACGACACCGATATCTGCGTCGCCGAGCAACAGGCCTGGCTGGATGTCTGCCGCGAAGCCTCGGGCTTCGGCAAGATCTTCTACCGCCGTCGCCGTCGTCGCGTGAAGCGCAAGAGCGGTAACCTTGACGACTTCTGCCGTCGTTGGGGTGGCGACTACAAGTACATGGTGGTGCTCGACGCCGACAGCGTCATGAGCGGCGAGTGCCTGACCAGCCTGGTGCGGTTGATGGAAGCCACGCCGGACGCCGGGATCATCCAGACCGCGCCACGGGCGTCGGGCATGGACACCCTCTATGCGCGCATGCAGCAGTTCGCGACCCGCGTCTACGGTCCGTTGTTCACCGCCGGCCTGCACTTCTGGCAGCTGGGCGAATCCCACTACTGGGGTCACAACGCGATCATCCGCATGAAGCCGTTTATCGAGCACTGCGCCCTGGCGCCGTTACCCGGTAAAGGTGCCTTCGCCGGCGCGATCCTCTCCCACGACTTCGTCGAGGCCGCGCTGATGCGCCGTGCCGGCTGGGGCGTATGGATCGCCTACGACCTGCCGGGCAGCTACGAAGAACTGCCGCCGAACCTGCTCGACGAGCTCAAGCGCGACCGCCGCTGGTGCCACGGCAACCTGATGAACTTCCGCCTGTTCCTGGTCAAGGGCATGCACCCGGTGCACCGCGCGGTGTTCCTCACCGGCGTGATGTCCTACCTGTCGGCGCCGCTGTGGTTCTTCTTCCTGGTGCTGTCGACGGCCCTGCTGGCGGTCAACACGCTGATGGAGCCGCAGTACTTCATGGAGCCGCGCCAGCTCTATCCGCTGTGGCCGCAATGGCATCCGGACAAGGCGGTGGCGCTGTTCTCCACCACCATCGTGCTGTTGTTCCTGCCCAAGCTGCTGAGCATCATCCTGATCTGGGCCAAGGGTGCGAAAGAGTTCGGTGGCAAGTTCAAGGTGACCCTGTCGATGCTGCTGGAGATGTTGTTCTCCATGCTTCTGGCACCGGTGCGGATGATTTTCCACACCCGTTTCGTCCTGGCCGCGTTCCTCGGCTGGGCGGCGACCTGGAACTCTCCGCAGCGTGACGACGACTCCACGCCGTGGGGCGAAGCGGTGCGCCGGCATGGTCCGCAAACCCTGTTGGGTGCGCTCTGGGCGCTGCTGGTGGTCTGGCTCAACCCGAGCTTCCTCTGGTGGCTGACCCCGATCGTCGGTTCGCTGATGCTGTCGATCCCGGTCTCGGTGATTTCCAGTCGGGTCAACCTGGGCTTGCGTTCCAGGGATGAGAGCCTGTTTCTCATTCCCGAGGAATACAATCCGCCCCAGGCGCTGCAGGCAACGGATGAGTACACCCACGAAAACCGTTGGCATGCGCTGAATGACGGCTTTGTCCGGGCCGTGGTCGATCCACGCCAGAATGCCCTGGCCTGCGCCCTGGCAACGGCCCGTCACGGCCACGCCGAGCCGATCGAATGGCTGCGTGTCGAGCGTGTTCGGCATGCGCTGAAGGTCGGGCCATCCGGTCTGGACAATCAGTCGCGCCTGCACCTGCTGAGCGATCCGGTGGCCCTGACCCGCCTGCATGAGCAGGTCTGGAGCGAAGGCCACGCCGAATGGTTGGGCGCCTGGCGCGACTCGATCAAGGCCGATCCCCATGCGCCGTTGCTGCCCCTGCAGCCGGCCACAGCGCCGGCCCAGCCGGCCTGACGCCCGAGGGGCCGCGGTGTGACAAGCACCGCGGCCCCTTTGTCATTTGGTAACAAAAGACCCGTCCCCCCTTGGTGTTGCCCCGTACTCGAGTACGTTAGGATCGCCCCCCAAAATCGTGCCCGCCAGATCACGGCGACTGTGTGTTCGCGCAGGCTGGCACGACCGGAAAAGCGGCCCTGGGGAGTTTCATGATGAAAAGGTTTCTGTCGATGCTGCTGCTGGGCATCGTTGTGCTCACTCACGCCTGTGGGGTGCAGGCGGGTGCCGTTGATGACGCGCTCAAGCGCGGCACGCTGAGAGTCGGGACCAATCCGACGTATATCCCCTTCGAAATGACGAGCAAGCGCGGCGAAATCATCGGTTTCGAAATCGACCTGTTGCGGGAAATGAGCCGAGCGCTGGGGGTCAAGCTGGAACTGGTGGCCAGTCCTTACGCCGAGTTGCTCCCCGGTTTACTGGCGAACAAGTTCGACCTGGTCGCCAGCGGCATGACCCTGACCCAGGAGCGCAACCTGCGACTCAACTTCAGCGATGCCTTTATCGTGGTCGGGCAGACGCTGTTGATCCCCCTGGAACTGGGCAGCAAGGTGCAGAGTTTCGAGGACCTCAACGAGGCCGGCTATCGCA
Organism: Pseudomonas sp. MWU12-2345; assembly: GCF_023242385.1. Classification (NCBI taxonomy): domain Bacteria; kingdom Pseudomonadati; phylum Pseudomonadota; class Gammaproteobacteria; order Pseudomonadales; family Pseudomonadaceae; genus Pseudomonas; species Pseudomonas sp. MWU12-2345. The sequence goes on from NZ_JALLJA010000005.1 coordinate 79,765, forward strand.
TCGCCGCCAAGGCCGGGACCACGGGGGAAATCGTTGCAAAAAAAATGATGGGCGCAGCCCAACTGAGCACCTATGCCAATGAGGAAGAGGGCGTGCAGGCCGTGCTCGACGGCAAGGCCGACGCCTTTGTCCATGACGCCCCCTACAACCTGGTGGCGGTGAACAAGCTGGGTGACGGCAAGCTGTTGTGCCTGGACCAGCCGTTCACCTACGAACCGCTGGCCTTCGGGGTGAAGAAGGGCGACCACGACAGTCTCAACTGGATCAACCACTTTCTCCACCAGATCGCCGAAGATGGCACCTACGATCGGATCCACGACAAGTGGTTCAAGACCAGCGACTGGCTGGCCGAGATCGATTGAGCCCGGGCGCGATCTTGCGGGCAGCATAAACCTCATGTGGGAGCGGAGCTTGCCCGCGAAGAGGCCCGTGAGAACGCCAAAAGCTTCGCGGCGGTGCGGCGATCCGACAAGCTCCGCTCCCACAAAAGCGCGCATAACAGGGAGTGGGGGCTCAGACTTTGAAACGCTCCACCAGCCGCTGCAACTGTGCCCCCAGCTGACTCAGCTGCAGGCTGGCGGCGGCTGTTTCATCACAGGCGTTGGCAGTCTGCTGTGACATATCCCGCACATGCAACACGCTGCGGCTGATCTGCTCGGCGACGACACTCTGTTCTTCGCCGGCGGCGGCGATCTGCTCGTTCATCCCGAGGATCTGCGACACGCTGCGGCTGATGGCTTCCAGCTTGCCGCCGCTGTGGCGGCTCGACTCGACGCTGTGGCGGGTCAGTTTGCGGCTGTTGTCGAGCATGCCCGCGACCTCCTGGGTCCCGCCTTGCAAGGCCACGATCAGGTCCTTGATCTCTTGTGCCGAGTCCTGGGTACGCTGCGCCAGGCAGCGCACCTCGTCGGCGACCACGGCGAAGCCAGTGCCGGCCTCGCCGGCCCGGGCCGCCTCGATGGCGGCATTCAGGGCCAGCAGGTTGGTTTGCTGGGACACCGACTTGATCACGTCGAGCACGCTGCCGATCCGCTCGCTTTCGCGCTGGAGCCCGCCCATGGCCTGGGAGCAGCGCTGCATATGTTGCTCGAGCTGTTCGATCTGTTCGATAGCATCGGCCACGGCGCTGTCACCTTCACGGGCCTGCTGGTCGGCCTGGGTCGCCGCCACGGAGGCGGTTTCGGCGTGGCGGGCGACTTCGAGCACGCTGGCGCTCATCTGTTTCATGGCGGCGGCCACTTGCTCGGTGGCGGCGTACTGGCTGCTGACGCTGGCGTCGGTCTGTTCGGTACTGTTCGACAGGTGTTCGGCGGCGCTGGCCACCCGCGAAGCGCTGATGCCGATGCCACGGATCAGCTCCCGCAGGCCCAGGGTCATGCCGCGCATGGCCTGTTGCAACTGGCCGAGCTCGTCCTGGCGATCCACCGCCACATCGCGGCTCAGGTCGCCCGCGGCGATATGGTGGGCCAGCTTCAGGCTGCGTGAGAGCGGGATCAGCAATTGGCGGCTGAGGACCCAGGCGGCCAGGGTCGCGATCAACCAGGCCAGCAGGGCTATTTTCGCCAGCAGCCATTTCGCCGCCTGGGTCTGGCGATCACGGGCCTGGGTCTGGCTGCGGCTGAGATCCTCGTTGCCGGCCAGCAGCTGGTTGCCCAGGCCTTCCATCACATTGTGGGCCGCCTCGGTGAGCAGTTGCGCGTCCTTGAAACGCTGCAGGGCCTCGCGGTAGTGGCGCAGTTCCAGCAGCATGCGCTGGTGGTCGTCGGCCAGTGGCGCCGTCAGCGGTGCCACCTGGGTTTCAAGTTGTCCAAGCCGGTCGATCGCCTTCAGTGCCTGCTCGGAATAGGCTTGCAGCGAATCGGCCAGATAGGCCGGTGTCTGCACGCTGGCGTGGGTCTCGTTGAGCAGTTGACGGAGTTCTTCGACCCGTTTGAGCGGGGCCTGCCACTGTTGCTCGTGGGGACTCTTGCCGGCTTCGCGCAATTGATGGGCGGCAAAGCGGGCCACCGCCTGGGTGGCCTGGGTCAGGCCGGCGTTCATCCGCTTGCGGGCGCGGTCACGATCGCGAAGGTTTTCATCGAGATCGTCGAGGGTGGTCTGGAAACCTTGGGCCGCGTGCTGCTGGTCGGCGAGGATCTGTCGTTCGCCCGGGTCCGTCAGGCGCGGCAGGAGCGTCGTCAGCAGTTTCTCGATGCTCGCCAACTGGCGGGTGATCCGGGTGCGACTCTGCGGGTCGTTCAGCACCCGGAAGGCGATGCGATCAGCGCGCATGTCACTGGTCAGGCGGCTGAGCCGGGCGATGCTCGACAGCGTGTGCGAGCGCTCTACCGTGGTACTCAGGGCGTGCCAGCCGGTGAGAGTGATCGCCAGGGTCAAGAGCAATACCAGGCCAAAGCCCAGGGCCAGTTTGAAGCGGATACTGCGGTCGCGCAGTGCGCGGGTCAGCCAACGGAACATGGTGAATCTCCTGCCAAACAGATAAGTCCATGGCCCTCACGCGCGAGTGCGTGGGGCATGTTCTGTCATCGGCTTGGACGCGGGAGATGCGACCTGAATGGGCTGTAGGGGGATTCCCTTATGGGTGAAGGTTTTTGCTTTCTGCCTGTCGAACGCGTACTTGTAGGAGCATGGCTTGCCAGCGAAGAGGACCTTGAGATCGCCAAAAGTTTCGCGGGCAAGCCCTGCTCCTACAGGGCACCGAGTACATCCGGGTGATGGGCGAGGGGGCTATGAAAAGAGCGTTGGTGGATCAGAACAACCGGGCGAGCAGGGCGGTCACGGCGGTCTCGACCCGCAGGATGCGTTCGCCGAGTTGCACCGGTTGCAGCCCGGCCTTGCCCAGCAGGTCGATTTCGTAAGGAATCCAGCCGCCTTCCGGGCCGATGGCCAGGGTCACCGGCTCATCCAGGCCACGAGGGCAGGCCGGGTAGTCACCGGGGTGGCCGACCAGGCCGAGAGTGCCCGCGCTGATGGCCGGCAGGCGGTCTTCGACAAAGGGCTTGAAGCGTTTCTCGATAACGATTTCCGGCAGCACGGTGTCGCGGGTCTGCTCCAGGCCGAGGATCAGTTGCTCGCGAATCGCTGCGGGTTCGAGGAACGGGGTCTGCCAGAAGCTCTTTTCCACCCGGTAGCTGTTCACCAGCAGCACTTTCGGTACGCCGAGGGTGGCGACGGTCTGGAACACCCGGCGAAGCATTTTCGGGCGCGGCAGGGCGAGGATCAGGGTCAGCGGCAGTTTCGCCGGTGGCGCGCGATCCAGGCTGACTCGCAACTCGGCTTCCGTGGCATCCAGGCGCAGCACCTCGGCGCTGCCCATCAGGCCGCCGATACGCCCGACCCGCAAGCTGTCGCCCACCGCCACGCGATGGACTTCCTGCATATGGGTCAGGCGCCGATCGCGCAGCACCACGAGGTCGGCCGCGATAAAGTCGGCCTCCTCCAGAAGCAGCAGGTTCACGTCAGCGGGGCTGGCGGCTGGGCGTCGTCGCGGTCGGCGGCCTCTTCGTCACTGCGTTTGCGGACCAGGCCACCGAACAGGATGCCGATCTCGAACAGCAGCCACATCGGCACCGCCAGCAGGGTCTGGGAGAAGACGTCCGGCGGAGTCAGGATCATGCCGACCACAAAGCAGCCGATGACCACGTAGGGACGGATCTTCTTCAGGTACTTGACGTCGACCACGCCGATCCACACCAGCAGCACCACCGCCACGGGGATTTCGAAGGCCACGCCGAAGGCGAAGAACAGCGTCATCACGAAGTCGAGGTAGCTGGTGATATCGGTCATCATTTCCACGCCGGCAGGGGTGGCGGCGGCGAAGAACTTGAAGATCAGGGGGAACACCAGGAAGTAGGCGAAGGCCATGCCGGTGTAGAACAGCAGGATGCTCGATACCAGCAGCGGCACGGCGATGCGTTTTTCATGCTTGTACAGGCCCGGTGCGATAAAGCCCCAGATCTGGTGCAGGATCACCGGGATGGCCAGGAACAGCGAGACCATCATGGTCAGTTTGAGCGGCGTCAGGAACGGTGACGACACGTCGGTGGCGATCATCGTCGCGCCCGCTGGCAGGTACTGGCGCAGCGGGATCGAGACGAAGGTGTAGATCTGCTGGGTAAAGGCGAACAGCCCGGCGAAGATCAGGAAGATCGCCGCGACACAGCGCAGCAGGCGGGTGCGCAGCTCGGTGAGGTGCGAAACCAGCGGCATGTGCTGGTCGTTTTCCGGAATATCGCTCATGGGGCTCGCGGCGGCAATGTAGGGTCATGAGGCGCAGGCGCGGCGGTTGGCGTCGTGCTTGCGGGTTCTGTCAGGTGCGGCGCGGGCTCCACGGCACCGAGTACCGCTACCGGCTCGGCGGCGCTCACTGGCGTCGGCGGGATTTCCGTCGACACGGGTGGAGCGGTGTGGATCGTCTGCTCCACCACCGGCTCGGCCGGCGTGCTGGTGGCGATCGGCGAGAGGATCTTGCGAGCCTCCTGCTCCAGCGAGAGGATGTGCTCGTTGTGCAGTTGCCGACGGATCTCGTCGGCGCCGATCTCGCGTTCCACTTCCTGCTTGATCGCGTTGAAGCTGCGCTTCAACCGGCCGACCCACAGGCCTGCCGTGCGCGCGGCATGGGGCAGGCGCTCGGGGCCGAGCACCAACAGGGCCACCAGGCCCACGAGCAGCAGTTCACTGAAGCTGATACCGAACATTTGTCAGTACTCAAGAATTGTTGCGGGGCTCGTCAACTTTCTGCGCCTGCACATCGATGGTGTGCGGCGTGTTCTGCTGGGCGGTAGCCTGTGGCTGTACCGGTGGCGCCGGTTGCACGACAGGGGGGACCACCGGCTCGGCAGGTTTTTCTTCGTCGTTCATGGCCTTGCGAAAGCCCTTGATCGATTCGCCGACGTCAGTGCCCAGGTTCTTCAGTTTCTTGGTGCCGAACACCAGCACGACGACAACCAGGATGACGATCCAGTGTTTCCAGTCAAAAATGCCCATGATGCTGCTCCTCTCGAAAGTTGTTAGGCGGACGGGCGCGAGGCTTTCTCGACGTGTCCGGACAGGCCGAAGCGGCGATCCAGTTCGTCCAGCACGGCCTGCGGATGCTGCCCCAGTTGGGCGAGCATGACCATACTGTGGAACCACAAATCGGCGGTTTCGTAGATGACGTCGCTGCAGTCGCCACTGATCGCGGCATCCTTTGCAGCAATAATAGTCTCGACCGACTCTTCGCCAACCTTTTCCAGGATCTTGTTCAGGCCTTTGTGATAGAGGCTGGCGACGTAGGAGCTGTCGGCGGCGGCGCCTTTGCGCTCTTCCAGCACTTGGGCCAGACGGGTCAGGGTGTCAGTCATGTTCAGTGTCCTGCCGAGTAGATGCTGTGCGGGTCCTTGAGGACCGGGTCGACGATCTTCCAGTCGCCGTTTTCATACACGCGGTAGAAGCAACTGTGCCGGCCTGTGTGGCAGGCGATATCACCGACCTGCTCGACCATCAGGATGATCACGTCGGCGTCGCAATCCAGGCGCATTTCGTGCAGGTGCTGCACATGGCCCGACTCTTCGCCCTTGCGCCACAGCTTGCCACGGGAGCGTGACCAGTAAATGGCGCGGTTTTCGCTGGCGGTCAGTTGCAGCGCTTCGCGGTTCATCCAGGCCATCATCAGCACGCGCCCGGTCTTGTGATCCTGGGCAATGGCCGGCACCAGGCCGTCACTGTCCCATTTGATCTCGTCCAGCCAGTCTTTCATCTTCGACTCCGACAACCGGACACCACCCGCGTGGTGATGCCTCGGCGAATTAACAGTGTGCCAGCCCACGGCCCGACTGGCTATCGGCGCACGATCAGATACAAACCGACGATCACCATGATCGCCGCCGGCCAATGGCCAAGCTCGTGCAGCGGCCCACCGGCGGCCAGTACCACGCCGCCGCCGAGGTGCGCACTGCCGAGCAGGCGCAGGAGCCAGTCGTCCTTGCGCCTGGTTTTCGGCTCGGGATTGCTGGCGTGGGGTTGGGCCATGCGTTCGAGCAGGTCGCGGGTCATATTGGCCAGGTGCGGCAACTGCTCGATCTGGCCGTGCAGGTTGCCGAGCAGGGTTCTCGGGCTGACACGCTCGCGCATCCAGCGTTCGAGGAACGGCTGGGCGGTGCTCCACAGGTCCAGGTCCGGGTACAGCTGGCGGCCCAGGCCTTCGATATTGAGCAGGGTTTTCTGCAATAACACCAACTGCGGCTGGACTTCCATATTGAAGCGCCGCGCGGTCTGGAACAGGCGCATCAGCACCTGGCCGAAGGAGATGTCCTTGAGCGGTTTTTCGAAGATCGGCTCGCAGACGGTGCGGATCGCCGCTTCGAACTCGTTGAGCTTGGTGTGCGCCGGCACCCAGCCCGAGTCGATGTGCAACTGGGCGACCCGGCGGTAGTCACGCTTGAAGAAGGCGAACAGGTTGCGGGCCAGGTAATCCTGGTCTTCCGGGGTCAGGCTGCCGACGATGCCGCAGTCGATGGCGATGTACTTCGGGCTCCACGGGTTCACGGTGCTGACGAAGATATTGCCGGGGTGCATGTCGGCATGGAAGAAGCTGTCGCGGAATACCTGGGTGAAGAAGATTTCCACGCCACGCTCGGCGAGCATTTTCATGTCGGTGCGCTGGTCGGCCAGGGTGGCCAGGTCGGTGACCTGGATGCCGTAGATGCGCTCCATCACCAGCACTTTCGGCCGGCACCAGTCCCAGTAGACCTGGGGCACGTACATCATCTCCGAACCTTCGAAGTTGCGCCGCAGCTGGCTGGCGTTGGCCGCCTCGCGCAGCAGGTCGAGTTCGTCGTAGATGGTCTTTTCGTAGTCGCTGACCACGTCCACCGGGTGCAGCAGGCGGGCGTCGGCCGAGACCCGCTCGGCGGCCCGGGCGAGCAGGAACAGCCACGCCAGGTCCTGGGCGATGATCGGCTTGAGGCCGGGGCGGATGACCTTCACCACCACTTCCTCGCCGCTCTTGAGCTGGGCGGCATGCACTTGGGCTACCGAGGCCGAGGCCAATGGTTCGATATCGAAGCGGCTGAAAACTTCGCCGATCTTCTTGCCCAGTTGCGCCTCGATCAGCGTGACCGCGGTCTGCGAGTCGAACGGCGGCACGCGGTCCTGGAGCAGCATCAGCTCGTCGGCGATGTCCTCGGGCAGCAAGTCGCGGCGGGTCGAGAGGATCTGGCCGAACTTGATAAAGATCGGTCCCAGGTCCTGCAAGGCCAGGCGCAGGCGTGCGCCACGACTCAGGTCCAGGGTCTTGCGCGGGAACCAGCGCCAGGGCAGGGCAAAGCGCAGCGCCAGGAGGAACCAGGGCAGGGGCAATTCGAACAGCAGGTCATCGAGACGGTAACGGATCACGACGCGCTGGATGCGCAACAGACGGCGGACGGCAAGCAGCTTCATGCGTTATCGCTGGATTTGAGGGATCGGGAAAGGCGCTCGACACGCGCCTCGAGACGTTCCAGGTCGAGCTTTACCCGGTCCAGTTCGGCGAAGCGCGCTTCGGCCTCATGGGTGCCGACCAGGGCACGGGACTCTTCACTGAGGTATTCGGCGAGGTTCTGCTTCAGGCTGACGAAACCCTGCTTGTACCAGCCGGCGCGGCTGCGCAGGTGACCGCTGAGCAGGGGCGTGGCGATCGGTCCGAGCCAGTGCGAGAGTTCGTACTCCCAATCCAGCTCCAGGTCCTGGAGTACCCCGGCGAGGTCCAGCAGCACCGCGCTGTCGCCTTCCAGGTCGACCTCGGGGCTGTGGAGCACGGCGGTCTTGTCGCGGCTCAGGGCCAGGTTCAGCAGGCTCGAGGCCGGGGCGCGGAGAATGCAGTCGGCTTCGGCGGCCCAGTGCGCGGCCAGTAGCAGGCCTTCGTCGCTGGGCAGGATGAACAGCTTCAGGGCCGGGCTGGCGCAGTCGACTTCGATGACTTTGCCGGTCAGGTGGCCCAGGCGGCTCAAGGCCGTGCTGTCGAGGCGCAACACACGGTTGAGACCGTGTTCGACGCCGGCGAGAAGGCCGCTGAGGATCATCAGGGCTTGATGCCGCGATGCAGGGCGACGATGCCCGCGGTCATGTTGTGGTAGGTCACGCGGTCGAAACCGGCTTCCATCATCATCGACTTCAGGGTTTCCTGGTTCGGGTGCATGCGGATCGATTCGGCCAGGTAGCGATAGCTTTCCGAGTCGTTGGTGATCAGCTTGCCGGCCAGGGGCATGAAGGCGAACGAATAGGCGTCGTAGACCTTGGACATCAGCGCGTTGGTCGGCTTGGAGAACTCCAGCACCAGCAGGCGGCCGCCGGGCTTGAGGACTCGCAGCATGGAGCGCAGGGCGTCTTCCTTGTGGGTGACGTTGCGCAGGCCGAAGGCGATGGTCACGCAGTCGAAATGGTTGTCCGGGAACGGCAGTTTTTCCGCGTCGGCCTGGACGAACTCGACATTGCCGGCCACGCCCAGGTCCAGCAGGCGATCACGGCCGACCTTGAGCATGGAGGCGTTGATGTCGGCCAGCACCACCTGGCCGGTGGGGCCCACCAGGTGCGAGAACTTGCGCGCCAGGTCGCCGGTGCCGCCGGCGATATCCAGCACCCGGTTACCCGTGCGCACGCCGGACAGCTCGATGGTGAAGCGCTTCCAGAGGCGATGCATGCCACCGGACAGCACGTCGTTCATCAGGTCGTACTTGGCGGCCACGGAGTGGAACACCTCGGCGACCTTCTCGGCCTTTTGGCTTTCCGGTACGTTCTTGAAGCCGAAGTGCGTGGTGGGTTCGGCATCGCTGCCTTTGCGCTGATCAGTCATGTCGCTGTCACCAGAAGAGAATGCGGGCATTCTAATCCCGGTGGCCGGCTTTGTCTTGGCAAGGGTGCATGTAAGATAGGCAACCGCCGGGACGTTTTGACGCATTCAGGGTCAGGAATCACCGGGCAAGTCCCGATAGAGCAGGAGTCATTCGATGGCCCGTATTAGTGTTGAACGCGCCCATGGCCTGGGCAAGGCCGGTGCACGCGAGAAGGCCGACCAGTTGGCGCAGAAGCTGGCCGGGCAGTATGGCCTGGAGCCGCAGTGGTCCGGCGATACCCTCAACCTCAAGCGTTCCGGGGTCAAGGGCGCGGTGCATGTGAGTGAAGAAACGATCCACGTCGAGGTCGAGCTGGGCCTGTTGATGTCGGCCATGAGCGGCACCATCAAGGCCGAGATCGAAAAGGCCCTGGACAAGGCGCTGGTCTGATTCGCGGTCCTTGCGCCTGCAAGGATCAGGGCACCCCTGTCGCGGGTTAGGGTGCCCATTCTAATTTTTGTCATTACTTTGTGCATAAGCCCCCATTCCGGTGGGCAGATCCTCCAACCCTTCACGTGTGAGGTGCACCATGGCCAAAGTAAGTCTGAAGAAAAAATCCGACGGTCAGCCAACCGCCCTGGCTGAGGTGAAAGTGTATGCCCGCAAGATCTGGCTGGCGGGTCTGGGCGCTTATACCAAGGTCGGCCGCGAAGGCAGCGAGTACTTCAAGGAACTCGTGGAAGCTGGTCAAGACGTTGAAAGAGAAGGCAAAAAACTGATTGGCGCGCAGCGTGAAGCGGCCAACAGCCAGATCGATAACGTTAAGAGCGAAGTCACCAGCCTCAAGGGCAAGGTGGAAGTGCAACTGGACAAGGTCGAGAAGGCCTTTGACAACCGTGTCGCCAGTGCCTTGAATCGCATCGGGATTCCGTCTAAACATGATGTGGAGACACTCTCTGCTAAGCTCGATGAGCTGACGGCATTGCTCGAACGTGTCGCGCGTAAACATTAAGGAGAACGGGATGGCTGGCAAAAAGAATACCGAGAAAGAAAGCAGCTCGTGGATCGGGAAGGTTGAGGAGTACTCCCGCAAAATCTGGCTTGCTGGTTTAGGCGTGTACTCGAAGATCGATACCGACGGCAGCAAACTCTTCGAGACCCTGGTGAAAGACGGCGAGAAGGCCGAGAAACTCACCAAGACCGCCGTCGACAAGAAAGTCGATGCGGCCAAGGACTCCGCCAGTTCGGCCAAGTCGCGCATCGCCGGGGTCAAGGACCGTGCGCTGGGCAAGTGGGACGAGTTGGAAGGGGCTTTCGACAAGCGCTTGAACAGCGCCATTTCGCGCCTGGGCGTACCGAGCCGCAATGAAGTGAAAGCGCTGCACAGCAAGGTCGATACCTTGACCAAGCAGATCGAGAAACTGACGGGTGAAGCCGTGACTCCGGCTTCGAAAAAAACAGCAGCGGCCAAGCCTCTGGTTAAAGCAGCGGCCAAACCTGCTGCCAAGCCTGCGGCGAAAACCTCGGCAGCCAAGCCGGCAGCGAAAGCAGTTGCTAAGCCGGCAGCGAAACCTGTCGCCAAGCCCGCCGCCAAACCGGCAGCAGCGGCGAAACCAGCGGCCAAGCCTGTGGCAGCCAAACCGGCCGCGAAACCTGCGGCCAAACCGGCAGCGGCGAAAAAGCCTGCTGCCGCGAAGCCGGCTCCTGCTGCGGCAGCCAAGCCTGCCGTGGCTCCGGTATCGGCGGCCAACTCGGCCGCTCCGGCGCCGGCATCCGCTCCAGCGGCTACGCCAGCAGCACCGACGCCTGCTTCTCAAGCCTGAGTCGTCGCCCGCTGAATGAAAACGCCCGGCCTGTGAAGGTCGGGCGTTTTTGTGTGGGGCTGTCGAGCACCGCTCTTGTAGGAGTCGGCTTGCTGGCGATGGGGTCCGAAAGTCTTGCATCGCCCTGAGGGACGCCTTCGCGGGCAATCGAGCGTCGACCGGCCGCTCCTGCAGTCCTCTGTCGTACACAAAATCAGCGAACGACGAAGTACTGTAGGAGCGGCCGGTCGACGCTCGATTGCCCGCGAAGAGGCCAGCACTGGCGCTACAGAAGATAACGTTAATCGTGGTCTTCGAGATACCGCAACGCCATCTGCTCCGTCACCAACCGCGACGAGGGCAGCAGATGCGGGGCCACCAGCATCATGATCTGGTACACCACCAGCCGCACTTCACCCTCCCGCCCAAGAATCCGCTGGTAATCCAGGGAGAACAACAGCGTCAGGGTAATCTGCTCCACCAACTGCCCCAGGGCCTGGGTTTCACTCAGCAGCATGCCCTGCGCCTTCAGTCGCGCCAGCAACGACGCCAACGTCCGCTTGAGGGCATTGAGCAGGTTGCGAATGCCCTTGGCCAGCTTGGGCAAGCGCCCGGACAGATTGGACAGGTCCTGGAACAGAAAACGGTAATGGGCCAGTCGCTCGACGATCAGATGCAGGAAGAACCAATAATCCTCGGGCGCCAGCCGCGCGTCGGCCGGCGGGTCGAGCAAGGGTGCCAGCTCGGCCTGGAAACGCTCGAACAAGCCCAGCACCAGCGGCTCCTTGCCATGGAAATGGTAGTAGAGGTTGCCCGGACTGATCCCCATTTCATTGGCCACCTCCATGGTCGAAACGTTGGGCTCGCCTTTCTGGTTGAACAGTTGCAGGGCGCATTCAAGGATCCGGTCGCGGGTTTTCATCCAGTCTTCTTAGGTCGTTCCGACCGTTCGCCACGGCTGTGGGCAGCCGTGGCCGGTAATCATCAGCGCACTCGCACATAGGTGCCGGGTGCCGCCTCCATGGGTGGGTAATTGGCGTTGCCCAAGGTCATCTGGGTTTCACGTTGCGCTCCCGAACGCTCCTGGATCCAGCCCAGCCACTGGGTCCACCAACTGCCGTCGACCTGCTTGCCGTCGTAGTACCAGGCCCGCGGATCGCTGCTCAGCCGGGGGTTGTCGATGTAGTTGGCCTTGGGGTTGCTCGGCGGGTTGAGGATGCTCTGGATATGCCCGCTGTTGGACAGCACGAACCGGCGATTGCCCCCCAGCAGCAGGGTCGAGCGATACACCGCGTCCCAGGGCGTGATGTGGTCGTTGATACCCCCGACGCTGAAGCTGTCGACCGTGACTTTTTGCAGGTCGATGGGCGTGCCGCAGACTTCCAGGCCGCCCGGATGGCTCAGCGGGTTGTGCTTGAAGAAGTCCAGCAGGTCGCCGTGAAAGGCCGCCGGCAGGCGGGTGTTGTCGTTGTTCCAGTAGAGAATGTCGAACGCCGGCGGTTCCTTGCCCAGCAGGTAGTTGTTGACCCAGTAGTTCCAGATCAGGTCGTTGGGCCGCATCCAGGCGAAGACTTTCGCCATGTCGCGGCCGTCGAGTACACCTTGCTGGTAGGAGCGGCGCTTGGCGGCTTCCAGGGTCTGCTCATCGGCGAACAGCATGGCCGGGCCGTCCAGCTGGCTGTCGAGCAGGCTGACCAGGTAGGTGGCGCTGGATACCCGGCGCAGTTGTCGTTTGGCCAGCAGGTGGCCCTGCAGGGCGGCGATGGTCAGGCCGCCGGCACAGGCACCCATCAGGTTGACCTCGCGGCTGGCGGTGATCGCCCGGCACACGTTCAGCGCTTCTTCCAGCGCCTCGACGTAGCTGGACAGGCCCCATTCGCGATGACGCACATCCGGGTTGCGCCAGCTGACGATAAACACCTGCAGGCCGTTCTTCAGCGCGTACTGGACGAAGCTGTTGGACGGGCTGAGGTCGAAAATGTAGTACTTGTTGATCTGCGGCGGCACGATCAACAGCGGCTTGGCGTACTGTTTTTCGCTCATGGGCTTGTACTGGATCAGTTCCAGTTGCTCGTTGCGAAACACCACCGAGCCGGGGGTGGTGGCCACGGTCTTGCCGACTTCGAACGAGTGCTTGGTGACCTGGCTGGGCAAGCCGTTGTTGTGCAGCAGGTCATCCACCAGGTGGCTGATGCCGCGCACGATGCTGTTGCCGCCGGAGTTGAAGACTTCCTTGACCGCCAGCGGATTGAGCAGGGTATTGGACGGCGCCATGGCGTCGTTGAGCAGGGCGAAGACAAAGTGCGCGCGGGCGCGGTCATCGTCGCTCATCCGGCTCTCGTCGATCCAGTGCTTGACCTGTTTCTGCCAGGCCAGGTAGGCCTGCAGGCTGCGTCGGTAGAACGGGTTTAGGCTCCAGGCCGGGTCGGCGAAGCGCGGGTCGTGGGGGTTGGGCTTGTACGGTGTGTCACCGAGCAGCACCTTGCCCAGTTGCCCGCCCAGGGCCAGGGCATGCCGGGCAGTATGGATCGGGTTGCGCAGGCCGTGGACGGCCACGCTGCGCAGGGTGGAAAACAGATCCCGGCCGCGCAGACCGGTAATCGCACTTTGTGCGTTGATGAACGCGGCGGGTGTGGGCATCGAGCCCGTCGCTGGTTTGTCTCGCATGAGTCAACACTCCTTCGTCATCAAGCTATCAACCAACACAGGGGACCGCGACGGACGGGGGTGTCGGTCGCTGACCTTGTGCGCCGCACGGACGTCCTGCCCGTGTGCGCTTACTACCAGGGAATACTCCTAGGTGCTTTTCAAAGGCGCCGGTTGTGGATGCATCACCGCCCGTTGGCGTTCTTCCTGGAGGAATTTCATGATGATCGGCGCGACGGCCTCGGCCCGGGTGATCAGGAATAAATGACCGTCGTCGATTATGTGTAGCTGGGCATTGGGGATTCGCCAAGCCAGCAGGCGCATATTGATCAGTGGAATCAGCGGATCGTCATCACCGGCCAGCACCAGGGTCGGCTGGCGGATCCTGTGCAGCCAGTGGATGCTGGTCCAGCCGAGGCCCGCGAACAGTTGCCAGTAGTAACCGAGCTTGCCGGCGGAGCGGACCTTGGCGGCATGCTCGGCGGCCAGGTGCGGGTCGCGGCGAAAGGCGCCGCCGTAGATGGTCGGGGCAATGCGGATCACGTGGGACGGCTGGATATAGCGCCGTGGACTGGCCATGTTCCACAACACCTTGGGCTTGCCCGGAACCATCACCGCACCGGCGGCGGTGGCGGCGAGGATCAGCTTCTTGCAGCGTTCCGGGTAGTCATGGGCGAATTGTTGCGCCAGGGCGCCGCCCCAGGACACGCCCACCGCGTTGACCTGGCCGTAATCCAGGTAGTCGAGCATGCGCGCGGTGAGCTTGGCCAGGCCGGGGAAGCGATAGGGCCGCTTGGGGGTCGACGAGCCGCCGACGCCGGGGACGTCGAAGGCGATGACTTCCAGGTCCGGGTCCAGGGCATGGACGAACGGAAACACCAGCTCCAGGTTGGCGCCGATGCCGTTGAAAATCAGCAAGGGCGTCATATGAGGCTTGCCGGGGCGAACCGCGGTGCGGATGGTCTGGCCATCCAGATCGATGGTTCGGAAGATAAACGGTTGCGGCATGCTCGAAGCCCTGTGGTTAAAACCTGTTTGCAGCCCCGGCTCCGTAGGAGCGAGCTTGCTCGCGGTGGTTGCCGGGACGCTGCGGGGTGTCAGGTTTCCCGCATTATCGTTGGCCTCCATCGCGAGCAAGCTCGCTCCTACAGGGTGAGGGCTGTTCTAGCGCTCGTGCACATAGGTGCCCGGTGCCGCCTCGCCGGCCGGGTAGGCCTTGCTGCCCAGGCTGGTCGGTGATTTCTTCAGTTTGCCCGAGCGCTCGGCCTGCCACGCTTGCCAGTGCAGCCACCACGAATCGGTGTGTTTGGTGGAGTTTTCCTGCCAGTCGTCGGCCTTGGCCGGCATCTCGGTGTTGGTCATGTAGCGGGATTTCGGGTTGCCCGGCGGGTTCAGGATGCTCTGGATATGGCCGCTGCTGGACAGCACGAACTCGACCTTGCCGCCGAACAGCTGCGCCGACTTGTAGCAGGACTTCCAGGGCGTGATGTGATCGTTGGTGCCGGCCAGGGCAAAGATATCGGCGTCGACCTTCTTCAGGTCGATCGGCGTACCGCACACTTCGAGGGCATTGGGGCGTATCAGTGGGTTGTTCTTGAACATCTCGATCAGGTCGCCGTGGAAGGCGGCCGGCAGGCGCGTGGTGTCGTTGTTCCAGAAAAGGATATCGAACACCGGCGGCTCGTTGCCCAGCAGGTAGTTGTTGACCCAGTAGTTCCAGATCAGGTCGTTGGGGCGCATCCAGGCGAAGACCTTGGCCATGTCGCTGCCTTCCAGCACGCCGGCCTGGTAGGAGTGGCGCTTGGCGGCTTCGAGGGTCTGTTCGTCGACGAACAGCGCGACCTGGGTGTCGAGGGTGGTGTCGAGCACGCTGACCAGCAGGGTCAGGGCGTTGACCTTCTTCTCGCCGAGGGCGGCGTAGTGGCCGAGCAGGGCGGTGCAGGTGATGCCGCCGGAGCAGGCCCCGAGCATGTTCACGTCCTTGCTGCCAGTGATGGCGGTGACCACGTCGACGGCTTCTTTCAAGGCGTCGATATAGGTCGACAGGCCCCACTCGCGCTGGGCCTTGGTCGGGTTGCGCCAGCTGACGATAAAGGTCTGCACGTGGCTGCGCAGGCAGAAACGCGCCAGGCTCTTGTCGGGGCTCAAGTCGAACACATAGAACTTGTTGATCTGCGGCGGCACCACCAGCAGCGGCCGCTCATGCACCTGCTCGGTGACGGGGCTGTACTGGATCAGTTCCAGCACATCGTTGCGAAACACCACCGCGCCTTCGGTGGTGCCCAGGCTCTTGCCGACCTCGAAGGCGCCCATGTTCACCTGGCTGGGCATGCCGCCGTTGTGCACCAGGTCCTTGGCCAGGTTCGAGAGGCCGTCGAGCAGGCTCTTGCCGCCGGTTTCGAAGAAGCGCTTGACCGCCGCCGGGTTGGCTGCGGTGTTGGTCGGGGCCATGGCCTCGGTCATCAGGTTGATGACGAAGTGGCCGCGACTGATGTCCTGTGGCGACAGCGAACTCTCGTCGATCCAGGCATGGAGCTCCTTGCGCCAGGCCAGGTAGGTTTGCAGGTAGCGCCGGTACAGCGGGTTCTGGCTCCAGGCCGGGTCGCTGAAACGACGGTCATCGCTTTCCGGCTGCAGGCCGGACTTGCCCAGCAGTACGTTCTTGAGTTCGACGCCGAAATGGGCGACATGCTTGACGCTGTGGATGGGTTGTTTGATGGCTTGGGTCAATACCATTCGTGCAGAAGTAAGAAGATCCTTTCTACGCAAGCCGACGACGGGGTTCAGGCCCAGGGTGTTTTCCGAGGCTTGCCGCTGCAGGTCATCGTTGTTCTTGTTACTCATCTACGACGCTCCATTGTCCTGAGACGAGTACCGGGTACAGCTGTGCAAATGGCACAGCGAATGCCAAGTACTACTGCTCGGGTGACCGTTGATTGCACATCGTTAAATGCACGGAACTTGCCAGCTCCATTGGTTACCCGAGTTTGATTTTTTTCGCAAGCGGGCCAATCGTTAGCCACGCCGTGGGGGATTGAATCAGATGTGATTAGAAAATGCCCCCCAAAACGACCAGAGGTCCGGATTAGAGCATCAGCCTGACGACGGACTCGGACGGGTCGCGGGATTTTCCGGCGGCTTTGAGTTCGGCAAGATAATCGGCCCACAAGTCATCCTGGCGACGGGCGAGCTCGTAGAGGTAGTCCCAGGTGAACAGTCCGCTGTCATGACCGTCGTCAAAGGTCAATTTCAGTGCGTACTGGCCGGCGGGTTCGAGTTGGCTCAAACCGACGTTGAGCTTGCCGAACTGGAGGATGGGCTTGCCGTGGCCCTGGACCTCGGCCGAAGGCGAGTGCACCCGCAGGAATTCGGCGCTCAGGTGGTATTCCTCGTCCGGACCGTATTTGAGGGTCAGGGTTTTCGAGGCTTTGTGCAGGTTGATGGCGGTGGGGAGTCGGGTGGTCATGGGAAGCCTGCGATCCGTCTGTGTAAGCGAATCCTGTAGGAGCAGGGCTTGCCCGCGAAGGGGGCCTTGAGGGCGCTAAAAGCTTCGCGGGCAAGCCCTGCTCCTACAGGGGCGCGGTGTGCTCCTTAGAGGATATACCGCGACAGGTCTTCGTTCTTCGCCAATTCACCCAGGTGGCTGTTGACGTACTCGGCGTCGATGCGGATCGGCTCTTCGCTGTGGGTGCTGGCCAGGTCGCCGGCGCTGAACGAGACTTCCTCCAGCAAGCGCTCGAGCAGCGTGTGCAGGCGACGGGCACCGATGTTCTCGGTCTTCTCGTTGACCTGCCAGGCGATTTCCGCCAGGCGCTTGATGCCGTCCGGCATGAACTCGATGGTCAGCCCTTCGGTTTTCAGCAGTTCACGGTACTGCTCGGTCAGCGAGGCATGGGGTTCGCTGAGGATGCGCTCGAAGTCTTCCGGGCTCAGGGCCTTGAGTTCGACACGGATCGGCAGGCGGCCTTGCAGCTCGGGCACCAGGTCGCTCGGCTTGCTCAGGTGGAACGCGCCGGAGGCGATAAACAGGATATGGTCGGTCTTGACCATGCCCAGCTTGGTGTTCACCGTGCAGCCTTCGATCAGCGGCAGCAGGTCGCGCTGCACGCCTTCACGGGAGACATCGGCACCGCCGACATTGCCGCGCTTGGCGACCTTGTCGATTTCGTCGATAAACACGATACCGTGCTGTTCCACCGCTTCCAGGGCCTTGGCCTTCAACTCCTCGTCGTTGACCAGGCGCCCGGCTTCTTCGTCACGGACCAGCTTGAGCGCGTCCTTGACCTTGAGCTTGCGGCTCTTGCGCTTGCCCTTGCCCATGTTGGCGAACAGGTTCTGCAACTGGTTGGTCATTTCCTCCATGCCTGGCGGCGTGGCGATCTCGACGCCGAACGACTCGGCCACTTCGATTTCGATTTCCTTGTCATCCAGCTGGCCTTCGCGCAGGCGCTTGCGGAACAGCTGGCGGGTGTTGGAGTCCTGGGCCGGGGCGGCATCTTCGTTGAAACCCATGCGTGCCGGTGGCAGCAGGGCGTCGAGGATACGTTCCTCGGCGGCGTCTTCGGCGCGATGGCGGACCTTGACCAGCTCCTGCTCGCGCAGCAGCTTGATCGCGGCGTCGGCCAGGTCACGGATGATCGATTCGACGTCACGGCCGACATAGCCGACTTCGGTGAACTTGGTCGCTTCGACCTTGATGAACGGGGCGTTGGCCAGTTTGGCCAGGCGCCGGGCGATTTCGGTCTTGCCGACACCGGTCGGACCGATCATCAGGATGTTCTTGGGGGTCACCTCGACGCGCAACTCCTCGGGGAGCTGCATCCGCCGCCAGCGGTTGCGCAGGGCAATGGCGACGGCGCGCTTGGCATCGTCCTGGCCAATGATATGGCGATTGAGTTCGTGGACGATTTCGCGGGGGGTCATGGACATAATATGTGGGTCCTCAAGCGGGAACGGGCAGCCGGACAGGCTGGTTATTCCGCGAGGTCCTGCTCCTCGATGGTGACGTTGTGATTGGTGAAGACGCAGATGTCAGCGGCGATACCCAGGGCGGCTTCGACGATTTCCCGGGCCGACAGATCGGTTTTCTTCAGCAGTGCGCTGGCCGCGGCCTGGGCGTAGCCACCACCGGAGCCCATGGCGATCAGGCCGTTTTCCGGTTCAACGACGTCGCCGTTGCCGGTGATGATCAGTGAAGCATCTTTGTTGGCGACCGCCAGCATGGCTTCCAGGCGACTCAGGGAGCGGTCGGTACGCCACTCCTTGGCCAATTCGACAGCGGCGCGGACCAGATGACCCTGGTGTTTTTCCAACTGGCCTTCGAAACGCTCGAACAGGGTGAAGGCGTCGGCGGTGGCACCGGCGAAACCGGCGATGACTTCGCCGTGGTAGAGGCGCCGGACTTTTTTCGCGTTGCCCTTCATGACGGTGTTGCCGAGGGAAACCTGGCCGTCGCCGCCCATGACGACTTTGCCGTGGCGACGAACTGAAACGATGGTGGTCAAGGGAGAATCTCCACGCAGCGGGGCGAAAATGCCTGATGGAAACTCATATGGGGGTGGTGGTGGGTTTTTCAACCGTGGGCGGGATGAGGGGATGAGTGGTGTAGGCGGGCGAGGTTTGTTTTGTCTGAACGATTGCTATCGCCAGCAAGCCAGCTCCTACAGTTCCGTGTCGTATATGAGGCTTATGTACGCCACAAAATTGTAGGAGCAGAGCTTGCTCGCGAAGGGGCCCTCAAGACCGCCAAAAGCTTCGCGGCGATCCGACAAGCAACGCTCCCACAGGCTTGGCGCCCGTCAGCGACTCTGGCGCTGTTGCAGCAGCAGATTGTTGAAACCGCTGCCGGCCAGTTGTTTCTGTGCCTTGGTCAGTTGTTCGCGATTGCTGAACGGTCCGACCAATACCCGGTACCAGGTCTCGTCCTTCACAGTCCCGGACTCCACCGCTACGGCCTGCCCGAGCAGGATGATCTGCGCCCGGACCTTGTCCGCATCGGCTTCCTTGCGGAACGAGCCGGCCTGCAGGAAGAACTGCGTCACCGCTGCCGGCTTGGCCACGGCCACGGGCGGCGGCGGTGGAGGGGTAATCCCGGACAGCGCGGCCTGGGCCCGCGCGGTGTCGATCTTCGCCGCTTCGGCCGGGGTCACCGGGGTGGTTGGCGTCGGCACGGTCTGCGGCGTCGGCAGGGTTTTCTCCGGCACGGCTTCCGGTGGCACGATGACTTCCGATTCCGGCAGCAAGGTGTAGAAGTCGTACTTGGGCTTGACCGGCTGGGTCGGGCTCGGTGGGGTCTTGTTGGCTTCGGCGATCTTGCTCGCCTTCAGCTGTTCCTGCTTGACCCGCTTGATGTCATCGCCCTTGCCCGGCTCCAGCTTCATCAGGAACACGATAAACGCGCCCACGCCGAGGCCGATTGCCAGCCACAACCAGCCCGGGATCGGCTTTTTCGCAGGAGCTTGGTAACGGCTGGCGCCACGTTTGGGTGCTGGGGTTTTCTTGGCAGCCAACTTACATACGCTCCAGGGTTTCCAGACCCAGCAACTCCAGGCCTTGCTTGAGGGTGCGACCGGTCAGCGCGGCGAGGCGCAGGCGGCTCTGTTTCTGTTCGGCGGTATCGGCGGACAGGATCGGGCAGTTCTCGTAGAAGCTGGAGAACAGCCCGGCGACATCGTACAGGTAGGTGCACAGCACGTGCGGCGTGCCTTTCTCGGCAACGTTGCCGAGCACTTCGCCGAACTGCGCCAGTTTGGCGGCCAGTTCGTGCTCGTGGGGCGCTTCAAGGACGATCTGCCCTTCAACCTGGCTGAAATCCGTGCCCAGTTTGCGGAATACACCGGCCACGCGGGTGTAGGCGTACAGCAGGTACGGCGCGGTGTTGCCTTCGAAGTTGAGCATCAGCTCGAAGTTGAAGCTGTAGTCGCTGGCGCGGTGCTTGGACAGGTCGGCGTACTTGACCGCGCCGATGCCCACCACGCGGGCGATGGTGCGCAGTTCGTCTTCGGCCAGCTCCGGGTTCTTTTCCTTGACCAGCAGGTAGGCGCGGTCCATGGCTTCGGTCAGCAGGTCGATCAGCTTCACGGTGCCGCCGTCGCGGGTCTTGAACGGGCGGCCGTCGGCGCCGTTCATGGTGCCGAAGCCCATGTGCTCCATGTCCATCGGGTGGCCGACGAAGCCGGCCTTGCGTGCCACCGCGAACACCTGCTGGAAGTGCAGGGCCTGGCGCTGGTCGACGAAATACAGCGCGCGATCGGCTTTCAGCACATTGCTGCGGTAGCGCACGGCGGCCAGGTCGGTGGTGGCATACAGATAGCCACCATCGGCCTTGACGATGATCACTGGCAGCGGTTCGCCTTCGGCGTTCTTGAACTCGTCGAGGAACACGCACTGGGCGCCGTTGCTCTCGACCAGCATGCCCTTGGCCCTGAGGTCGTTGACCACGTTGATCAGGTCGTCGTTGTAGGCGCTTTCGCCCATCACGTCGGCCATGGTCAGTTTGACGTTCAGCAGTTCGTAGATCTTCTGGCAGTGGGACAGCGAGATGTCCTTGAAGCGGGTCCACAGCGCCAGGCAATCCGGGTCGCCGGCTTGCAATTTGACCACCAGGCCGCGGGCGCGGTCGGCGAACTCCGGGGATTCGTCGAAGCGTTTCTTGGCCGCGCGGTAGAAGTTTTCCAGGTCCGAGAGTTCGTCGCTGGTAATCGGGTTTTCCTGCAGGTAGGCCATCAGCATGCCGAACTGGGTGCCCCAGTCGCCGACGTGGTTCTGGCGGATCACGGTGTCACCGAGGAACTCGAGGACGCGCGCCACGCCGTCGCCGATGATGGTCGAACGCAGGTGGCCGACGTGCATTTCCTTGGCCAGGTTGGGGGCCGAGAGGTCGACCACTACCCGTTGCGCCGGGCCTGCCTTGTGCACGCCGATGCTGGCGTCGGCCAGGGCGGCGTCGAGGCGCGCGGCCAGGGCCTGGGTGTTCTGGAAGAAGTTGATAAAGCCGGGGCCGGCGATCTCGGCCTTGCTCACGCTGTCGGCGACGGGCAGGGCGGCGATGATTTTTTCCGCCAGGTCGCGGGGTTTGAGACCGGCCGGCTTGGCCAGCATCATCGCGATATTGCTGGCGAAGTCGCCGTGGGTCTTGTCCCGGGTGTTTTCCACCTGGATCGCCGGCGTCAGCCCTTCAGGCAACACACCTTCGGTGACGAGTTGGGTGATGGCTTGTTGGATCAGCTGGCGAATGGTGTCTTTCATGGTCTTCTCTTTCGACCGCATGCGCGGCGGCGCTTCGATGCGCAGGTGGAAAAACTGGGCATTATCCGTTGCCGGGACGAGCTTGCCAACCGGTTACGGACTTGTGGCGTCTGGGCGGGCCTATTCGCGGGCAAGCCCTGCTCCTACAAGTTTGAGTCGTTCACAGTATTTGCGTACGACTCGGTCCTGTAGGAGCAGGGCTTGCCCGCGAAGGCGTCCGTCGGATCAATACAAATCTACGGGATCGACATCCAACGACCAGCGCACCTGCCGCCCGCTGGGCATTTGCTCCAACACCAGCAACCAACTGCTCAACAATCGGTGCAGCGAGGCCCGGCCATTGGCCTGCAACAACAACTGCGCCCGATAACGTCCGGCCCGGCGCTCCATGGGCGCCGGCACCGGCCCCAGCAGTTCGATGCCGCCCAGGTTCATCTCGGCCAGCAAACGCTCGGCCTCGCTGCAGGCTTCATCGAGAAAGCTCTCGGCCTGCCCCGGCTTATGGGCTTCGGCCCGCAGCAGGGCCAGGTGTGCGAACGGCGGCAAGCCAGCCGCCCGACGCTCGCTCAAAGCCTGTTCGGCAAAGGCGAAATAACCCTGCTCGGTCAGCTGAATCAACAGTGGATGGTCCGCCAGGTGCGTCTGGATAATCACCTTGCCCGGTTCTTCCGCCCGCCCGGCCCGGCCCGCCACCTGGACGATCAACTGGGCCATGCGCTCGCTGGCGCGGAAGTCGCCGGAGAACAGGCCGCCGTCGGCATCGAGGATCGACACCAGGGTCACCCGGGGAAAGTGATGGCCTTTGGCAAGCATCT
This sequence comes from Pseudomonas sp. MWU12-2345, assembly GCF_023242385.1. Classification (NCBI taxonomy): domain Bacteria; kingdom Pseudomonadati; phylum Pseudomonadota; class Gammaproteobacteria; order Pseudomonadales; family Pseudomonadaceae; genus Pseudomonas; species Pseudomonas sp. MWU12-2345. The sequence continues at coordinate 102,064 of NZ_JALLJA010000005.1, forward strand.
GCGTGCCGACCAGGATGCACGGCTGGCCTTTCTGGATAGTAGCGAACAGCTGGTTCATCGCGTCCTTGCGCGAGGTACTGTCGCGGTCGACCCGCAGCACCGGGTAATCGGGAAACAGGATGCCCAGGCGCTCCTCGGCGCGCTCGGTCCCGGCACCCACCGGGCGCAGGTCGACCTTGCCGCACTGCGGGCAATTGCGCGGTACCCGCTCGACATAACCACAGTGATGGCAGCGCAGTTCGCCGGAGCGCTGGTGTACGGTCATGCGTGCATCGCAGCGCGAGCATTCGGACATCCAGCCGCAGTCGTGGCACAGCAGTGTTGGCGCAAAGCCGCGGCGATTGAGGAACACCAACACCTGCTGGCCGGCGGCGAGGGTCTGGCCGATGGCCTGCTGCATCGGTCCGGAAATGCCGCTGTCCAGTGGTCGGCTTTTCACATCCAGGCGCAGGAAGCGCGGCTGCTTGGCCCCGCCCGCGCGTTCGTTCAGGCGCAACAGGCCATAACGCCCGGTGTAGGCGTTGTGCAGGCTTTCCAGGGATGGCGTGGCCGAACCCAGCACAATCGGAATGTTTTCCTGGCGCGCGCGCACCAGCGCCAGGTCGCGGGCGTGATAGCGCAGGCCTTCCTGCTGTTTATAGGAACCGTCGTGCTCTTCGTCAATGATGATCAGACCGGGGTTTTTCATCGGGGTGAACAACGCCGAACGGGTACCGATAATGATGTCGGCTTCGCCGTCGCGGGCGGCGAGCCAGGCGTCCAGGCGCTCGCGGTCGTTCACCGCCGAGTGCAGCAGGGCGATGCGGGCGTTGAAGCGTTGCTCGAAACGCGCCAGGGTCTGCGGCCCCAGGTTGATTTCCGGGATCAGCACCAGCGCCTGCTTGCCGGCTTCCAGGGTCTCGCGGATCAGTTGCAGATAGACTTCGGTCTTGCCGCTGCCGGTGACCCCGGCCAACAGGAAGGCATGAAAACTGTCGAACCCGGCGCGGATCGCTTCGCAGGCGGCGCGTTGCTCGCTGTTGAGCGGCAGCTCCGGTTGCGCCAGCCAGTGTTCGTGACGCTCGCTCGGCGCATGGCGGCGAACCTCCACACGCACCAGGTCCTTGGCCAGCAGCAGGTCGAGGCTGTCCTTGCTCAGCATCAGCTTGCTCAGTAGTTGATGGGCCACGCCGTGGGGATGCTGCGCCAGTGTCGCCAGGGCTTCGCGCTGGCGCGGGGCGCGGGCGATGCGCGGATCGTCGAGGCGGGCGCCGGGGACCATCGACCAGAAGCGGTCCTGGCGCGCTTCGGCCGGCTCGCCCTGGCGCAGCAGCACCGGCAGCGCCCAGCTCAGGGTGTCGCCGAGGCTGTGCTGATAATACTGGGCGGTCCACAGGCACAGCTTGAACAGCGCCGGCGGCAGCGGCGTGCTGGCGTCGAGCAGGGCCGTGGCGCGCCTGAGCTTTTCCGCCGGGACTTCACTGTGCTCGGCGATTTCCACCAGGATACCGATCATCTCCCGGCGGCCGAACGGCACCCGCAGGCGCATGCCGGGCTGCAACGCGCTACGCGGCACACCCTCCGGCGCCCGGTAATCGAACAGGCGGCGCAGTGGCGAGGGCAGGGCAAGGCGCAGGATGGCGTCGGGCACGCGGTTCTCTCTGGGAGGGGTTCGTGGAGGGCGCGAGCCTAGCAGACGGCTCGGGCAGTGTCTTCCCGACGGAGGGCTCGCTGGCCACTTGCGCCGGGCAAAAGGTCTGGTATGATCGCCGGCTAAATTACGTGCGGTGTTCAACAATCGTGTTGAGCGGCGGCACGCCAGCCTGAGGAAGTCCCCATGAAAGCCGATATCCATCCAGCATACGTAGACATCGACGTTACCTGCAGCTGCGGTAACAAGTTCGTGACCCGTTCGACCCATGGCAAAGCTCTGCCAATCGACGTGTGCAACGAATGCCACCCGTTCTACACCGGTAAGCAGAAGACCCTGGACACTGGCGGCCGCGTACAGAAGTTCGCCGACCGTTTCGGCATGTTCGGCGCTGTCAAAAAGGCCTGAGGCTGATCGCTCCGGGAAAAACCGCTGGTTTTTCCCGGTCGATAAAAAAGGCGTCCCCCGTGGACGCCTTTTTTGTGGGCGCTGTTTGTATCAGCGGCCGCCGCATAAAAAATTGTAGACATTTTTCTGCATGATTGTGAACAGTTTATCCCTTGTGTTTCCTGGCTCTTGGGCCAAAGTCGTAGGGACAGGTGCTTGACACCTGTGACTGGTCAGTCTTGTGAGGACTTGGCGACACGCGTATCCTCGGCGGTCCGTCTGTCCCACAGTAAAAAGCGGAATGCCCACATGTCAGATTTGAAAACTGCCGCTCTCGAATATCATGCCAATCCTCGTCCGGGGAAGCTGAGCGTCGAGCTCACCAAAGCCACCGCCACCGCCCGTGACCTGTCGCTGGCCTACAGCCCTGGCGTCGCCGAACCAGTACGCGAAATCGCCCGCGATCCTGAGCTGGCCTACAAGTACACTGGCAAGGGCAACCTGGTTGCAGTCATTTCCGATGGCACCGCGATTCTCGGCCTGGGTAACCTCGGCCCATTGGCCTCCAAGCCAGTGATGGAAGGCAAGGGCGTGCTGTTCAAGCGTTTCGCCGGTATCGACGTGTTCGACATCGAAGTCGATTCGGAAAGCCCGCAAGCCTTCATCGACACCGTCAAGCGTATCTCCATCACCTTCGGTGGCATCAACCTGGAAGACATCAAGGCCCCTGAGTGCTTTGAGATCGAACGTGCTCTGATCGAGCAGTGCGATATTCCGGTGTTCCACGATGACCAGCACGGCACCGCGATCGTCACCGCGGCCGGCATGATCAATGCCCTGGAAATCGCCGGCAAGACCCTGCCGGAAGCCAAGATCGTCTGCCTGGGCGCCGGCGCTGCCGCCATCTCCTGCATGAAATTGCTGGTGAGCATGGGCGCCAAGATCGAAAACATCTTCATGGTTGACCGTACTGGCGTGATCCACGCTGGCCGTGACGACCTGAACCAGTACAAGGCGGTGTTCGCCCACGCCACTGAGAAGCGCACCCTGGCTGACGCCCTGAAAGGCGCTGACGTGTTCGTCGGTCTGTCCGGCCCGAACCTGCTGGACGCTGAAGGCCTGCTGTCGATGGCGGCCAACCCGATCGTGTTCGCTTGCTCGAACCCGGATCCGGAAATCTCGCCAGAGCTGGCTCACGCCACTCGCAACGACGTGATCATGGCCACCGGTCGTTCCGACTACCCGAACCAGGTCAACAACGTCCTCGGCTTCCCGTTCATCTTCCGTGGTGCCCTGGACGTTCGCGCCAAGCGCATCAACGAAGAGATGAAAGTGGCTGCCGCCAACGCCCTGCGCGAACTGGCCAAGCTGCCGGTGCCTCAGGAAGTGTGCGACGCCTACGGCGGTATCAAGCTGGAATTCGGTCGTGAGTACATCATTCCGAAACCAATGGATGCCCGCCTGATCACCCTGATCTCCGATGCCGTGGCCAAAGCCGCGATCGAGACCGGTGTGGCAACCCTGCCGTATCCGAAGAACTACCCGCTGAAAAGCGTGGATGATGTGTTCAACGGCTAAGCTGTTGTAGCGTCAAACAAAAAGCCCCGGCTCGAATGAGTCGGGGCTTTTTTGTGGCTGCCGTTTGAGCGGTGTGGGCAACCAGGCTGAACGCGGTCCTTTGTAGGAGCCTGGCTTGCCAGCGAAGAGGCCCTTGAGCCTTGCACCGTTCATGCGGACGCCATCGCTGGCAAGCCAGGCTCCTGCAAGGGCGGCACTGTGGCCGCTCTCTCGGATCAGAACAGATCGATCGGCGCCGCCTCGTCCGCCGGCAGCGGACTGCCCGGGGCGCTGCCGCCATTGCCGATCTCGTTGACCGACGGCGGTGTGTCTTCGCTCTTGAACAGTTCGAAGTAGGCGTTCGGCGTGCCCGGGGTTGCCGCGCGACCGCTGATCGGATCCACCCGCAGGCTGAGGATGCCTTCCGGCTCCGCCTGGGTGTGCAACGGCTTGCCCTTCAGTGCGGCGCCCATGTAGTCCATCCAGATCGGCAGCGCCACGGTGCCGCCGAACTCGCGACGGCCCAGGCTTTCGGGCTGGTCGAAACCGGTCCAGACGGTGGTGATGTAGTCGGCGTTGTAACCGGTGAACCAGGCGTCCTTGGAGTCGTTGGTGGTACCGGTCTTGCCCGCCAGGTCGCCACGGCCCAGGGCCAGGGCACGACGCCCGGTACCGAGCTTGATCACGTCCTCGAGCATGCTGTTGAGGATAAAGGTGGTCCGTCCGTCGACGATCCGCTCGGCCACCGCTGGGGCTTGGGCAGCCGGTGCTGGGGCTTCACTGGTGCTGTTGACGGTGAACGACGGTTGGCTTGGTGCCGCGATGCCGCTGCTGGCCGCCGCGCCGGTCGGCACGCTTGGTGGATTGGCGACGAACAGGGTGTCGCCGTTGCGGCTTTCGATCTTGTCGATCAGGTAGGGGGTGATCTTGTAGCCGCCGTTGGCAAAGGTGCTCCAGCCGGTGGCAATTTCCATTGGCGTCAGGGTTGCGGTACCCAGGGCCAGGGACAGGTTGCGCGGCAGGTCCTGCTTGTTGAAGCCGAATCTGGCGATGTAGTCGATGGTCTTGTCGACGCCCAGGCTTTGCAGCAGGCGGATCGAGACCAGGTTACGCGACTTGTACAGTGCCTCGCGCAAGCGGATCGGGCCGAGGAAGGTGTTGGTGTCGTTTTTCGGCCGCCAGACCTTGTCCAGGTATTCGTCGACGAACACGATCGGCGCATCGTTCACCAGGCTGGCCGGGGTGTAGCCGTTATCCAGCGCGGAGCTGTAGATGAACGGTTTGAAGCTCGAACCCGGTTGGCGCTTGGCCTGGGTGGCGCGGTTGTAGTTGCTCTGCTCGAAGGCGAAACCGCCGACCAGTGCACGGATCGCGCCGTTTTGCGGGTCAAGCGAGACCAGGGCGCCCTGGGCCACCGGTACCTGGCTGAACTTCAGGCTGTTGTCGGCCTGGCGCTGGACGCGGATCAGGTCGCCGACCTGGGCTACGTCGGACGGTTGCTTGGGGGCGGCACCGAGGCTGTTGGTGTTGAGGTACGGGCGGGCCCACTTCATGCTGTCCCAGTTGACGATTTCCGGGCCGTTGCGGGTCAGCACGTGCAGGCTGGCCTTGTCCACCTGGGTGACGATGGCCGGGTCCAGGCCGCTGATGGTGCGCTGCTTGCCCAGCTCGGCGATCCAGGCGTCACGGGTCTTGCCCGGCAGCCGCGATTCCGGTCCACGGTAGCCGTGGCGCTGGTCGTAGGCGATCAGGCCTTCTTCAATCGAGTGGTTGGCCAGCTCCTGCAGGTTGCTCGGCACGGTGGTGGTGACGCGGAAACCTTCGGTGTAGGCTTCGCTGCCATAGCGACCGACCATTTCCGCACGGGCCATTTCGGCGATGTACGGCGCGTTCACTTCCGGCGTCGGTACGTGATAGCTGGCGTTGATCGGCTCGACGATGGCGGTCTGGTAGGCGGCCTCGTCGATCTTGCCCAACTTGTACATGCGGCCGAGGATCCAGTCGCGGCGTTCTTTGGCGCGCACCGGGTTGGCCAGCGGGTTGAACCGCGACGGCGCCTTCGGCAGGCCGGCGATCATGGCCATCTGGGCCAGGGTGATGTCACGGATCGACTTGCCGTAATAAACCTGAGACGCCGCTTCGATACCGTAGGCGCGGTTGCCCAGGTAGATCTTGTTCACGTACAGCTCGAGGATCTCGTCCTTGGTCAGCTGGCGCTCGATTTGCAAGGCGAGAAGAATTTCGTTGGTCTTGCGCGAGAAGCTACGCTCGCTGGACAGGAAGAAGTTCTTCGCCACCTGCATGGTGATGGTGCTGCCGCCGGACTGGATGTGCCCGCTCTTGACCAATTGGGTTGCGGCGCGCATCAGGCTGCTGGGGTCTACGCCATAGTGGTTGGCGAAGTTGTCGTCTTCGGCGCTCAGCAGGGCGTTGATGAAATTGGGCGGAATATCTGCGAATTTAAGGGGCGAACGGCGCATCTCGCCGAATTCGGCGATCAGCTTGCCATCGCTGGTGTAGACCCTGAGCGGAATCTGCAATTGTATGCTGCGCAAAGTCTCGACGGACGGCAGGCCCGGACTAAGATAAAGAAAAGCGCCGCTCAGGACGAGCAGCAGCCCGCAGAACACGGCGACGAAAGACCACCCGAAAAACTTCAGCAGACGAATCAAGGCTTGTGGATTTCCAGATAAAAGAATGGGTTAGGCGTCAGGCTAAATTCGCAGCAAGCGCTGGTTCGGCGATTCGGAAAAAAACGCTGGGCATTATAAGCATTTTTGGGCGTGAGCGTCATTTGCGCTTATGTCAAGACTGCTATTAAATGCCCATCATCATAAAGGGTCCGTAAGTCGCGGATAGTAATAGGGAATCGGTAGTGCTTGGACTCTTTGGCAAAAAAGCGCATTCGCTCCTGGGGATCGACATCAGTTCCACCTCGGTAAAGCTCCTCGAATTGAGCCGCTCAGGCAATCGATATCGGGTCGAGTCCTACGCCGTGGAACCGTTGCCAGCCAATGCCGTGGTCGAAAAGAACATCGCCGAGCTCGAAGGCGTCGGGCAGGCCCTTGCACGGGTGCTGCTCAAGGCCAAGACCAATGTGCGCGGCGTGGCGGTGGCCGTGGCCGGTTCCGCGGTGATCACCAAGACCATCGAGATGGATGCCGGGCTTTCCGATGACGAAATGGAAAACCAGCTGAAGATCGAGGCCGACCAGTACATTCCCTATCCCCTGGAAGAAGTGGCCATCGACTTCGAGATCCAGGGTTATTCGGCGCGCAATCCCGAGCGTGTCGAAGTCCTGCTTGCCGCCTGTCGGAAAGAAAACGTCGAGGTCCGCGAGGCAGCCCTGGCCCTGGCCGGGCTCGAAGCCCAGGTGGTCGATGTCGAGGCCTACGCCCTGGAGCGTTCCTTCGGCCTGCTCGCCGCGCAACTGGCCAGCGACCACGAGAAGCTGACGGTGGCGGTGGTGGATATCGGCGCGACCATGACCACCCTCAGCGTCCTGCATAATGGCCGCATCATCTATACCCGCGAACAATTGTTCGGCGGTCGCCAGCTCACCGAGGAAATCCAGCGCCGCTACGGCCTGTCCAACGAGGAGGCGGGGCTGGCGAAGAAACAGGGCGGCCTGCCCGACGACTACGTCGCCGAGGTGTTGCAGCCCTTCAAGGATGCGGTGGTCCAGCAGGTGTCGCGTTCCCTGCAGTTCTTCTTTGCCTCCGGACAGTACAACGATGTCGACTACATCCTGCTCGCCGGCGGCACCGCGTCGATTGCCGGGCTCGATCACCTGATCCAGCAGCGGCTCGGTACGCCGACCCTGGTGGCCAACCCCTTCGCCGACATGGCCTTGAGCAGCAAGGTCAATGCCGGGGCCCTGGCCAGTGATGCGCCGGCCCTGATGATCGCTTGCGGTCTGGCCTTGAGGAGTTTCGACTGATGGCGCGGATCAACCTTCTGCCCTGGCGCGAGCAACTGCGTGAAGAGCGCCGCAAACGTTTCCTCACCGCCCTGGTCGGCGTATTGGTGGCGGCGGTCGGCGTGGTGTTGCTGACCGACCAGTACTTCAGCGGTGCCGTCGACCGCCAGGTCGCGCGCAATGCCTACATGAACAAGGAAATCGCCCAGCTCGACGGCCGGATCAAGCAGATCAGCGAGCTCAAGGCACGTCGCCAGCAACTGATCGAGCGTATGAAAATCATCCAGGACCTGCAGGGCAACCGCTCCATCAGCGGGCGGATCTTCGATCAACTGGTGCGGACCCTGCCGGACGGCGTGTATTTCACCGCAGTGAAGATGACTGACAAGACCATCGCGATCACCGGCGCGGCGGAGTCCAACAACCGGGTGTCGGACCTGATGCGTAACCTCGAGGCCTCCGATTGGCTGACCGCGCCGACGCTGACCGAGGTCAAGGCGACCACCGCCGGCGCGGTGGACCAGGCCAACACTTTCCAACTGAGCGTGCGCCAGACCCAGCCGAAACCAGAGGGGGTGGTTAAATGAATGTCTCCCTCTGGTTGGAAAACCTTCGCAAGGTCGATCTCGGCGACCTCGATATGCAGAACATCGGCTCCTGGCCGGCGGTGGTCAAGGTCGCTAGCGGCATACTGACCGCGATCCTGGTGCTGGCCCTGGGCTACAACTTCTACATCAAGGACCTCACCGATCAACTGGACCAGCAGCGCTTGACGGAAGTGACCCTCAAGGAGCAGTTCGCCACCAAGGCCCACCTGGCCGCGAACCTTGAAGCCTATACCCGGCAGATGGAGGATATGGAAACCTCCTTCGGCACCCTGCTCAAGCAGTTGCCGAGCGACACCGAGGTGCCGGGGTTGCTGGAGGACATCACGCGCACGGGGCTGGGCAGCGGGCTGGAGTTCGAGGAGATCAAGCTCCTGCCGGAAGTCACCCAGCAGTTCTATATCGAGCTGCCGATCCAGATTACCGTGACCGGCGCCTATCACGACCTGGCCACCTTCGTCAGCGGCGTGGCGGCCCTGCCACGGATCGTGACCCTGCATGATTTCGAGATCAAGCCGGTCGTAGCCTCACCGGCCGGCGGCACCAAATTGCGCATGAGCATCCTGGCCAAGACCTATCGCTACAACGACAAGGGGCTGCAGAAATGAGCCGCTTGCATGGGATCTGCCTGGCCCTGTTGACGCTGATGCTGGCCGGTTGCGGCAACAGCAACGACTTCAGCGACCTCGATGCGTACATGAAGGAAGTGCGCGCGCGGCCGGCGGGCAATATCGAGCCTACGCCGAAATTTCGCGCCTTCGAGATGTTCACCTACAGTGCCGCTGCGCTACGCAGCCCGTTCCAGCCGCCGATGAAGATCGATCTGGTCAATCGCCAGAAAGGTTCCCACGAGGTCAAGCCTGATCCGAATCGGACCAAGCAATTCCTCGAAGGCTTCAACATCGAGCAGTTCGAAATGGTCGGTACCCTCTCCAACGCCAGTGGCACCTTTGCCCTGGTGCGTGGGGCCGGCGGTGTCCATCGATTGAAAGTGGGCGACTACCTGGGCCGCAATGATGGCCGTATCGTGGCTATCACTGATTCCCAGGTCGAGGTGATCGAGATCGTTCCGGACGGCGAAGGCGCCTGGCTGGAACGACCGCGCTCCATCCCTTTGAAAGAGCACTCATAGTGGAATTCGATATGAACAGGATTATTTCATCCCTCGGCATTTCGCTATGGATAGCGCTGGTGTCGCCGATGGTGTTGGCGGCCAACCTGCAAAGCCTGGATGTGGCGGCGCTGCCCGGAGATCGGGTCGAGCTGAAGCTGGGCTTCGACAGCCCGCCCGCCGCGCCCCACGGCTACACCACCGACCAGCCGGCGCGTATCGCCCTGGACCTGACCGGTGTCACCAGCCAATTGGTCAAGAAGACCCGTGACCTGGGCGTGGGCAACGCGCGCAGCGTGACCGTGGTCGAGGCCAAGGACCGCACGCGACTGATCATCAACCTGACCAAGCTGGCGCCTTACAGTACGCGTATCGAGGGTAGCAACCTGTTCGTGGTGGTGGGCCAGGGCGGCGGTTCGAGCGCTCCGGTCCAGGCCGGAGCGCCAAGGCCCGCCGCGGCGGTATCGGTTCCACCGCGAGCGGCGCCCAAGCCCTATGTAGCGGCAGGCCGGGCAATCCGCAATGTCGACTTCCAGCGCGGCGAGCAGGGTGAAGGCAATGTGGTCATCGAACTGTCCGATCCGACCATCAGCCCGGATATCCAGGAGCGTGGCGGCAAGATCAGCGTGGATTTCGCCAAGACCCAGTTGCCCGATCCCCTGCGGGTGCGCCTGGATGTGAAGGATTTCGCCACCCCGGTGCAGTTCGTCAACGCCAGCGTGGTCGCCGACAAGGCGAGCATTTCCATCGAGCCCAGCGGCGCCTTCGATTACTCGACCTACCAGACCGACAACAAGCTGACCATCAGCGTGCGCCCGCTCACCGTCGACGACCTGCAGCGGCGTAATGCCGAGCGTTTTGTCTACAGCGGCGAAAAGCTCTCGCTGAACTTCCAGGACATCGACGTGCGTTCGGTGCTGCAACTGATCGCCGATTTCACCAACCTCAACCTGGTGGCCAGTGACACAGTGCAGGGCGGTATCACCCTGCGCCTGCAGAATGTGCCCTGGGACCAGGCGCTGGACCTGGTGCTGAAAACCAAGGGACTGGACAAACGCAAGATCGGCAATGTGCTGCTGGTGGCTCCGGCGGACGAGATCGCCGCCCGCGAGCGCCAGGAGCTGGAGTCGCAGAAGCAGATCGCCGAACTGGCGCCCTTGCGCCGCGAGCTGTTGCAGGTCAACTACGCGAAAGCGGCGGATATCGCCAAATTGTTCCAGTCGGTGACCAGTGCCGAGTCCAAGGCCGACGAGCGCGGCTCGATCACCGTGGATGATCGCACCAACAACATCATCGCCTACCAGACCCAGGACCGCCTCGACGAACTGCGGCGCATCGTCGCCCAACTGGACATCCCGGTGCGCCAGGTGATGATCGAGGCACGGATCGTCGAAGCCAACGTCGGTTACGACAAACAGCTCGGCGCCCGTTGGGGTGGCAAGATCAGCGGCGGCAACTGGAACACCTCGGGCGGCTCGCCGACTCTTTCCAAGCTGACCGGCCAGAGCGCCAGCACCCCGTTCGTCGACCTTGGCGCCACCACCGCCACTTCCGGGATCGGCATCGGTTTCGTGACCAACAACACGACCCTGGACCTGGAACTCAGTGCCATGGAAAAAACCGGTAACGGCGAAGTGGTGTCCCAGCCCAAGGTGGTCACTTCCGACAAGGAAACCGCGAAGATCCTCAAGGGTACGGAGATTCCGTACCAGGAATCCAGCTCCAGCGGCGCGACCTCGGTGGCCTTCAAGGAGGCCTCGCTGTCCCTGGAAGTGACCCCGCAGATCACCCCGGACAACCGGATCATCATGGAAGTGAAGGTGACCAAGGATGAACCGGACTACCAGAACGTGCTGAACAACGTGCCGCCGATCAAGAAAAACCAGGTCAACGCCAAGGTCCTGGTCAATGACGGCGAGACCGTGGTGATCGGTGGCGTGTTCTCCAATACCCAGAGCAAAACCGAAGAGAAGGTGCCATTTCTCGGCGATGTGCCGTATGTTGGCCGCCTCTTCCGTCGAGACATCGTTTCGGAAGCAAAATCCGAGCTGCTGGTATTCCTGACTCCGCGTATCATGAATAACCAGGCGATTGCTGTGAGTCGTTGATTCTGTGCGAAATTTGATTCTTGTAGGGCCTATGGGGGCTGGAAAGAGCACCATAGGCCGATTGCTGGCCAAAGAGCTGCGCCTGCCTTTCAAAGATTCCGACAAGGAAATTGAACTGCGTACCGGTGCGAATATTCCGTGGATCTTCGACAAGGAAGGCGAACCCGGCTTTCGCGACCGCGAGCAGGCGATGATTGCCGAGCTGTGCGCGGCCGACGGCGTGGTCCTGGCCACCGGCGGCGGCGCGGTCATGCGCGGCGAAAACCGCCAGGCCTTGCACGCCGGCGGTCGGGTGGTCTACCTGCACGCTTCGGTGGAGCAGCAGGTCGGGCGCACGGCCCGTGACCGCAACCGGCCGTTGCTGCGCACCGCCGACCCGGCCAAGACCCTGCGCGACCTGTTGGCGATCCGTGATCCGCTGTACCGGGAAATCGCCGACCTGGTGGTGGAAACCGATGAGCGGCCGCCACGCATGGTGGTATTGGACATCCTTGAACGCTTGCAGCAGCTGCCTCCCCGTTAAAGCGCGGGAGGAAATGCGCTATCCTCGACCACCGACATGCTCGGTGTCGGTCATGGCTTGAAGCCATCGGGCCGCGTCGATACCAGACGCCGCCGACAATCGTTAATCCTGAGACTGGACGCACGCGTCCATCTTCACTGTGGGGACACATGCAGACACTTAAGGTCGATCTTGGCGAGCGTAGCTACCCGATTCACATTGGCGAAGGGCTGCTGGACCAGCCTGGGCTGCTGACGCCGCACATTGCCGGTCGGCAGGTTGCGATCATCTCCAATGAAACCGTCGCTCCGCTCTACCTCGAGCGTCTGACCCGCAGTCTGTCAGCCTATTCCGTGGTTTCGGTGGTGTTGCCCGATGGCGAGGCCTTCAAGACCTGGGAAACCCTGCAACTGATCTTCGACGGCCTGCTGACCGCCCGTCATGACCGCCGCACCACCGTGATCGCCCTCGGCGGCGGGGTGATCGGCGACATGGCCGGCTTTGCCGCGGCCTGCTACCAGCGCGGCGTGGATTTCATCCAGGTGCCGACCACCCTGTTGTCCCAGGTCGACTCGTCGGTGGGCGGCAAGACCGGGATCAACCATCCGCTGGGCAAGAACATGGTCGGTGCCTTCTATCAGCCCAATGTGGTGCTGATCGACACCACCACCCTCAACACCCTGCCGCCGCGCGAGCTGTCGGCGGGCCTGGCGGAAGTGATCAAGTACGGCCTGATCTGCGACGAGCCGTTCCTGACCTGGCTGGAAGAGCACGTCGACCAGTTGCGCGCCCTTGACCAGAGTGCCCTGACCGTCGCCATCGAGCGCTCCTGCGCGGCCAAGGCCGCGGTGGTCGGTGCCGATGAGCGCGAGTCCGGCGTACGCGCCACCCTCAACCTCGGGCACACCTTCGGCCATGCCATCGAAACCCACATGGGCTATGGTGTCTGGCTGCACGGTGAAGCCGTGGCGGCGGGTACCGTGATGGCGCTGGAAATGTCCATGCGGCTGGGCTGGATCAGTGCCCAGGAGCGTGATCGCGGTATTCGCCTGTTCCAGCGTGCCGGCTTGCCGGTGATTCCGCCGGAAGAAATGACCGAAGCCGATTTTCTCGAACACATGGCAATTGACAAGAAAGTGATCGACGGTCGCCTGCGCCTGGTGTTGTTGCGCCGAATGGGCGAAGCCGTGGTAACCGACGATTATCCGAAAGAAGTTCTACAGGCCACGCTGGGGGCGGACTACCGCACTCTGGCTCAGCTTAAAGGTTGATAGGATTCCGATGACCAGTTTGCATGCCGACGAGGCTTTCCTCGGCCATTACCAGTTAAGTCACGACCCTTTCGCTCCCCGGGTGCCTGGCTTCAAATTCTTCCCCGCCCAGCGCAAGCCGGTGCTCGGGCAATTGCACCACCTGGCCCGCTACAGCCAGTTGCTGCTGGTGGTCACCGGCCCCCAGGGCAGCGGCAAGACCCTGCTGCGCCAGGCGCTGGTGGCGAGTACCAACAAACAGTCGGTACAAAGCGTGGTGGTCTCTGCGCGCGGTGCCGGCGACGCAGGCGGTGTGCTGCGCCAGATCGCCCAGGCGCTGAATGTCGCCCAGGCCGAGATCCAGGAGATCCTCAAGCAGGTGGTGCAACTGGCGCTGACCGGCCAGGAAGTCTACCTGCTGGTGGACGATGCCGAGTCGCTCGACGACTCCGCTGTCGAGGCCCTGCTGGCCCTGGCGGCCGGCGCGCCGGAAGGTCGCCCGCATGTCTTCCTGTTCGGTGAATCGTCGCTGATCGCGGCGCTGGAGCAGCACGGCGCGGAGGAAGAACGCTTCCACGTGATCGAATTGCAGCCCTACACCGAAGAAGAAACACGTGAATACCTGGCCCAGCGTCTTGATGGCGCGGGTCAGGGAATCGAACTTTTTTCCGCTGAGCAGATCACTGAGATTCACGAAAGCGCCGAAGGTTGGCCTGGCAACATCAACCAGGTCGCCCGTGACGCCATGATCGAAGCGATGATCGCCAGCCGCTCCGCGGTGAAGCGTCCAAGTATGGGGTTCAAGATGCCTAAGAAGCAGGTATTGGCGTTGTCCGCCGTGGTGGTGGTTGCCGTCGCGGCGGCCTGGATGATTCCGGGGCGCAACAAGGCGCCGGCCACCGCCGGCACAACCGCCAGCGAGCAGGCGCAGCTGCCATTGGGGCAGGCGCCGAAACCGAACGCCTCGGGTAATCCGACGGTGGAATTCGCCGGCAATTCGCAGCCGATGCCGCTACCGTTGGTCGGCCAGTCGCAGCCGGTGATGCGCGGTCCGCTGGCTGAAGCGGCGGGTGGCAGTATTGAAGGCGATGATGGCATCGCGCCTCCGGTTGACGGTGGTCCGGCCAAGCCGCCGACCGTCACCACCACCGCGCCGCCTGTCGGCGTGCCAGCAGGCCCGACACCGACTCCGGTAGCCAAACCAGTGCCGGCCCAGGCAGCGACCGCCAAACCGGCCCAGACCCCGGTTCCGGTGCCCAAGCCGGTCGCCAAGGCGCCGGAGAAGGCCGTTGAGAAGCCAGCCGTGGTAGCCAAGGCTGCCGCGACCGGCCACAGCTGGTACACCGGCCAGGCGCCGGGCAACTATGTGGTGCAGATCCTCGGCACCAGTTCCGAGACCACCGCGCAGAATTTCGTCAAGGAGCAGGGCGGCGAGTACCGTTATTTCAAGAAAGTACTTAACGGCAAGCCGCTTTACGTGATCACCTACGGCAGCTTCGGCAGCCGCGATGCGGCCGTCAGCGCCATCAAGGCCTTGCCAGCGAAGGTTCAGGCTGGTAAACCTTGGCCTCGTACTGTCGCCAGCGTCCAACAGGACCTGGCCACAACTCGCTGAAGAATCGGCGGCCTTATCCAGGCCGCCTTCCCGGCACCTCAAAATTTCCGCAAGGGCATGCTGCTTCCAAAGCCGCGTGCCTTGTGGTGTCTGCGTCACAGTGGGTTTGAGTCGTCACGGTCAAAATTCAAAAATGTTTTGACTAGCACGAGATATCGCTTTAAACCTTTCATAAATGCGACATGAATTTTCGACATTTCGTCGCTAAATTTGTGAGCGTGAATGTCGGTGTGTACAATGACCTCCCTTTTGCCCCTGCAAAGCCGGCGTACGTTCGGCGTGGATGGTAAGCGGTTGAATTGAAAAGAAATTTGCCTCGATAAAGAGGCAGCCTGGTGAGAAAGTGTCTATGAAAGCAGGTCTGTACCAACCAGATGAATTCAAGGATAACTGTGGTTTCGGCCTGATTGCCCATATGCAGGGCGAACCCAGTCATCACCTGTTGCAGACGGCCATTGAGGCCCTGACCTGCATGACCCACCGCGGTGGGATCAACGCCGACGGCAAGACCGGTGACGGTTGCGGCCTTCTGATCCAGAAGCCGGACCAGTTCCTGCGCACTGTCGCCAAAGCGACATTCGGTAGCGATTTGCCCAAGCAATATGCGGTGGGCATGGTGTTCTTCAACCAGGACCCGGTCAAAGCCGAAGCCGCCCGCGAACACATGAATCGCGAAATCCTCGCGGCCGGCTTGCAACTGGTGGGCTGGCGCAAGGTGCCGATCGATACCAGCGTCCTCGGCCGCCTGGCCCTGGAGCGTCTGCCGCAGATCGAGCAGGTGTTCATCGGCGGCGAGGGCCTGAGTGACCAGGCCTTCGCCATCAAGCTGTTCAGTGCCCGTCGTCGCTCGTCGGTGGCCAATGCCGCCGACACCGATCACTACATCTGCAGCTTTTCCCACAAGACCATCATCTACAAAGGCCTGATGATGCCGGCGGACCTCACCGCCTTCTATCCGGACCTCAGCGACCCGAACCTGAAAACCGCGATCTGCGTGTTCCACCAGCGCTTTTCCACCAACACCCTGCCGAAATGGCCGTTGGCGCAACCGTTCCGCTTCCTGGCGCACAACGGCGAGATCAACACCATCACCGGCAACCGCAACTGGGCTCAGGCCCGGCGCACCAAGTTCGCCAACGACCTGATCCCCGATCTCGACGAGTTGGGCCCGCTGGTCAACCGTGTCGGTTCCGACTCCTCGAGCATGGACAACATGCTTGAGCTGATGGTGACCGGCGGTATCGACCTGTTCCGTGGCGTGCGGATGCTGATTCCGCCTGCGTGGCAGAACGTCGACACCATGGACGCCGACCTGCGCGCGTTCTATGAATTCAACTCCATGCACATGGAACCGTGGGACGGCCCGGCGGGCGTGGTGATGACCGAAGGTCGTCACGCGGTCTGCCTGCTCGACCGCAACGGCCTGCGTCCGGCCCGTTGGGTGACCACCAAGAACGGCTATATCACCCTGGCGTCGGAAATCGGCGTGTGGAACTACCAGCCGGAAGACGTGATTGCCAAGGGTCGTGTCGGTCCTGGGCAGATCTTTGCCGTGGACACCGAAACCGGCCAGATCCTCGATACCGATGCCATCGACAACCGCCTGAAGTCGCGCCACCCGTACAAGCAGTGGCTGCGTAAACACGCCCTGCGTATCCAGGCGACCATGGAAGACAACGACCATGGTTCGGCGTTCTACAACGTCGAGCAGCTCAAGCAGTACATGAAGATGTACCAGGTCACGTTCGAAGAGCGCGATCAGGTGCTGCGTCCGTTGGGCGAGCAGGGCTACGAGGCGGTCGGCTCCATGGGCGACGACACGCCGATGGCGGTGCTGTCCCAGCGCGTGCGCACGCCGTACGACTATTTCCGCCAGCAGTTCGCCCAGGTGACCAACCCGCCGATCGACCCGCTGCGTGAAGCCATCGTCATGTCGCTGGAGATCTGCCTCGGTGCCGAGCGCAACATCTTCGAAGAGTCGCCGGAACACGCCTCGCGGGTGATCCTCAGCTCGCCGGTGATCTCCCCGGCCAAGTGGCGCTCGCTGATGAACCTCGAGCGTCCGGGTTTCGCTCGCCAGGTCATCGACCTGAACTACGACGAGAGCGTCGGGCTGGAAGCGGCGGTGCGCAACATCGCCGACCAGGCTGAAGAAGCCGTGCGCGCCGGGCGGACCCAGATTGTCCTCAGCGACCGCCATATCGCCCCGGGCAAGTTGCCGGTGCACGCGTCCCTGGCGACCGGTGCCGTGCACCACCGCCTGACCGAGAAAGGCCTGCGCTGCGACAGCAACATCCTTGTGGAAACCGCCACCGCGCGCGACCCGCACCACTTTGCCGTGCTGATCGGCTTCGGTGCGTCGGCGGTCTATCCGTTCCTGGCCTATGAAGTGCTGGGCGACCTGATCCGTACCGGCGAAGTGCTGGGCGATCTCTACGAAGTGTTCAAGAACTACCGTAAGGGCATCACCAAGGGCCTGTTGAAGATCCTCTCGAAAATGGGGATTTCCACCATCGCGTCCTACCGTGGTGCGCAACTGTTCGAAGCCATCGGCCTGGCCGAGGAAGTGGTCAACCTGAGCTTCCGTGGTGTGCCGAGCCGGATCAAGGGCGCGCGTTTCGTCGACCTCGAAGCCGAACAGAAACTGCTGGCCGGCGAAGCCTGGAGCGCGCGCAAGCCGATCCAGCAAGGCGGCCTGCTGAAGTTCGTCTACGGTGGCGAATACCATGCCTACAACCCGGACGTGGTCAGCACCCTGCAAGCCGCCGTGCAGCAGGGCGACTATGCCAAGTTCAAGGAATACACCGCGTTGGTGGACAACCGTCCGGTGTCGATGATCCGCGACCTGTTCCAGGTGAAAACCCTGGAGACGCCGTTGGCGATCAGCGAAATCGAACCGCTGGAGTCGATCCTCAAGCGCTTCGACTCGGCGGGGATTTCCCTCGGCGCCCTGTCGCCGGAAGCCCACGAAGCCCTGGCCGAAGCCATGAACCGCCTCGGTGCGCGTTCCAACTCCGGCGAAGGGGGTGAAGACCCGGCACGTTACGGCACCATCAAGAGCTCGAAGATCAAGCAGGTGGCCACCGGCCGTTTCGGTGTGACCCCGGAATACCTGGTCAACGCCGAAGTGCTGCAGATCAAGGTGGCCCAGGGCGCCAAGCCCGGCGAAGGCGGGCAACTGCCCGGCGGCAAGGTCAACGGCCTGATCGCCAAGCTGCGTTATGCGGTACCCGGCGTGACCCTGATCTCGCCTCCGCCGCACCACGACATCTACTCCATCGAGGACTTGTCGCAGCTGATCTTCGACCTGAAACAGGTCAACCCGAAGGCGCTGGTCTCGGTGAAACTGGTGGCGGAAGCCGGCGTCGGCACCATCGCCGCCGGTGTGGCGAAAGCCTATGCCGACCTGATCACCATTTCCGGTTATGACGGCGGCACCGGTGCCTCACCGCTGACCTCGATCAAATACGCCGGTGCTCCGTGGGAACTCGGCCTGGCCGAAACCCACCAGACCCTGCGTGGCAACGACCTGCGCGGCAAGATCCGGGTGCAGACCGACGGCGGCCTGAAAACCGGCCTCGACGTGATCAAGGCGGCCATCCTTGGCGCCGAAAGCTTCGGCTTCGGCACCGCGCCGATGATCGCCCTGGGCTGCAAGTACCTGCGTATCTGCCACCTGAACAACTGCGCCACCGGCGTTGCGACCCAGAACGAGAAGCTGCGCAAGGACCACTACATCGGTACCGTCGACATGGTGGTGAACTTCTTCACCTACGTCGCCGAAGAAACCCGTGAGTGGCTGGCCAAGCTCGGCGTACGTACCCTTGAGGAACTGATCGGGCGTACCGATCTGCTGGAAATCCTCAAAGGCGAAACCGCCAAGCAGAACCACCTGGACCTGACGCCGCTGCTGGGCAGCGATCACATCCCGGCGGACAAGCCGCAGTTCTGCCAGGTCGAGCGCAACCCGCCCTTCGACAAGGGCCTGCTGGCCGAGAAGATGGTCGAGATGGCCCTGCCGGCGATCAACGACTTGAGCGGCGCGGACTTCTCCCTGGATATCTGCAACTGCGACCGTTCCATCGGCGCGCGGATCTCCGGTGAAGTCGCCCGTCGTCACGGCAATCAGGGCATGGCCAAGGCGCCGATCACCTTCCGCTTCAAAGGGACGGCGGGTCAGAGCTTCGGTGTGTGGAACGCCGGTGGCCTGCACATGTACCTCGAAGGTGACGCCAACGACTACGTGGGCAAGGGCATGACCGGCGGCAAGCTGGTGATCGTTCCGCCTAAAGGCAGCATCTACAAGACTCAAGACAGTGCCATCATCGGCAACACCTGCCTGTACGGCGCAACCGGCGGCAAGCTGTTTGCGGCGGGTACGGCGGGTGAGCGTTTCGCGGTGCGTAACTCCGGTGCCCACACCGTGGTCGAAGGCACGGGCGACCACTGCTGCGAATACATGACCGGTGGTTTTGTCGCGGTTCTGGGCAAGACGGGCTACAACTTCGGTTCGGGCATGACCGGCGGTTTCGCCTACGTGCTCGACCAGGACAACACCTTCGTCGACAAGGTCAACCACGAGTTGGTCGAGATCCAGCGGATCAGCGGCGAAGCGATGGAATCCTATCGCAACCACTTGCAGCATGTGCTGGACGAATACGTCGAGGAAACCAACAGCGAATGGGGTCGCAACCTCGCTGAAAACCTTGATGATTACCTGCGTCGTTTCTGGCTGGTCAAGCCCAAGGCTGCCAACCTGAAATCGTTGCTTTCCAGCATCCGTGCGAACCCGCAGTGATATGCGCCTGAAGAGTTTGATGAGGTTTTTGTAATGGCTGAACGTCTGAGTAACGACTTCCAGTTCATCGATGTCGGGCGCAAGGATCCGAAGAAGAAACTGTTGCGTCAGCGCAAGAAAGAGTTCGTGGAGATCTACGAACCCTTCAAACCCCAGCAGTCGGCCGACCAGGCCCACCGCTGCCTGGGTTGCGGTAACCCGTATTGCGAATGGAAGTGCCCGGTGCACAACTTCATTCCCAACTGGCTGAAGCTGGTGGCCGAGGGCAATATCCTCGCCGCCGCCGAGCTGTCCCACCAGACCAACACCCTGCCGGAAGTCTGCGGCCGGGTGTGCCCGCAGGATCGTCTGTGCGAGGGTGCCTGCACCCTCAACGACGGTTTTGGCGCGGTGACCATCGGTTCGGTGGAGAAGTACATCACCGACACCGCGTTCGCCATGGGCTGGCGTCCGGACATGTCCAAGGTCAAGCCGACCGGCAAGCGCGTCGCGATCATCGGTGCCGGGCCTGCGGGCCTGGGCTGTGCCGATGTGCTGGTGCGCGGCGGGGTGACCCCAGTGGTGTTCGACAAGAACCCGGAAATCGGCGGTCTGCTGACCTTTGGCATCCCCGAGTTCAAGCTGGAAAAGACCGTGCTCAGCAATCGTCGCGAAGTCTTCAGCGGCATGGGCATCGAGTTTCGCCTCAACACCGAGGTGGGCAAGGATGTGACCATGGAGCAACTGCTCGCCGAATACGATGCCGTGTTCATGGGCATGGGCACCTACACCTACATGAAGGGCGGCTTTGCCGGTGAGGATCTGCCGGGCGTCTACGACGCCCTCGATTTCCTCATCGCCAACGTCAACCGCAACCTGGGCTTTGAAAAGTCGCCGGAAGATTTCGTCGACATGAAGGGCAAGAAGGTCGTGGTACTGGGTGGTGGCGATACGGCGATGGACTGCAACCGCACCTCGATCCGCCAGGGCGCCAAGTCGGTGACCTGTGCCTATCGTCGTGACGAGGCGAACATGCCCGGTTCGCGCAAAGAGGTGAAGAACGCCAAGGAAGAAGGCGTGAAGTTCCTCTACAACCGCCAGCCGATCGCGATTGTCGGTGAAGACAAGGTCGAAGGCGTGAAGGTGGTCGAGACCCGTCTCGGCGAACCGGACGCCCGTGGCCGTCGCAGCCCAGAGCCGATCCCGGGCTCCGAGGAGATCATCCCGGCCGACGCCGTGGTCATCGCCTTCGGTTTCCGTCCGAGCCCGGCGCCATGGTTCGAGCAGTTCAGCATCGAGACCGACAGCCAGGGCCGCGTGGTGGCTCCGGAGCAGGCCCAGTTCAAGCACCAGACCAGCAATCCGAAGATTTTTGCCGGTGGCGATATGGTGCGCGGTTCCGACCTGGTGGTGACGGCGATCTTCGAAGGGCGCAATGCCGCCGAAGGGATCCTCGACTACCTCGGTCTCTGATCGGTACCTGACCCACTGTAGGAGCGAGCTTGCTCGCGATGGACGTCAACGATGACGCGGGGCACCTGATGCCCCGCGGCGCCTGAGCCACCATCGCGAGCAAGCTCGCTCCTACAGGGGTGCGCATCGCCTGATGCCCGCGACAAATTGACCCGATAGACAAAAGGCACGGCTCTTGCCGTGCCTTTTGCGTCGCGCTCTGAGAAAATGCCCGCACTTTTTCTCCGGATGCCGACATGACTGCCCTGAAGAACGACCGTTTCCTGCGTGCCCTGCTCAAGCAACCCGTGGACGTCACTCCTGTGTGGATGATGCGCCAGGCCGGTCGCTACCTGCCGGAATACCGCGCCAGCCGCGCCAAGGCCGGCGACTTCATGAGCCTGTGCATGAACCCGTCGTTCGCCTGCGAAGTCACAATGCAGCCCCTGGACCGTTATCCGGGCCTGGACGCCGCGATCCTCTTCTCCGACATCCTGACCATTCCCGACGCCATGGGCCAGGGCCTGTACTTCGAAACCGGTGAAGGCCCGCGCTTCAGAAAAGTCGTCAGCACCCTGGCCGATATCGAGGCCCTGCCGATCCCCGATCCGCAGAAGGACCTGGGTTATGTCATGGACGCGGTCAGCACCATTCGCCGCGAACTCAATGGCCGCGTGCCGCTGATCGGTTTCTCCGGCAGCCCCTGGACCCTGGCCACCTACATGGTCGAAGGCGGTTCGTCGAAAGACTTCCGCAAGACCAAGGCCATGCTCTACGACAACCCACAGGCCATGCACCTGCTGCTGGACAAGCTGGCGCAGTCGGTCACTTCCTACCTCAACGGCCAGATCCTCGCCGGGGCCCAGGCCGTGCAGATTTTCGACACCTGGGGCGGCAACCTCTCGGCAGCGGCCTACCAGGAGTTCTCCCTGGCCTATATGCGCAAGATCGTCAGCGGCCTGATCCGCGAGCACGAAGGGCGCAAGGTGCCGGTGATCCTGTTCACCAAGAACGGCGGCCTGTGGCTGGAAAGCATCGCCGAGGCAGGGGCCGATGCCCTGGGCCTGGACTGGACCTGCGATTTGGGCGAAGCCCGTCGTCGCGTCGGTCACCAGGTCGCCCTGCAGGGCAATATGGACCCGACCGTGCTCTACGCCAAGCCCGAGGCCATCCGTACCGAAGTGGCGCGTATTCTCGCCAGCTACGGTGAAGGTTCCGGCCATGTGTTCAACCTCGGCCACGGCATCACGCCGGAAGTCGACCCGGAACATGCCGGTGCGTTTATCAACGCGGTGCACGAGT
Source organism: Pseudomonas sp. MWU12-2345 (assembly GCF_023242385.1). Classification (NCBI taxonomy): domain Bacteria; kingdom Pseudomonadati; phylum Pseudomonadota; class Gammaproteobacteria; order Pseudomonadales; family Pseudomonadaceae; genus Pseudomonas; species Pseudomonas sp. MWU12-2345. The sequence goes on from NZ_JALLJA010000005.1 coordinate 124,279, forward strand.
TCTCCGCGCAGTACCATCGCTGATCTTCCCCGCGTTTTCTCAATGACCCCGCCTCGGCGGGGTTTTTGCGTTTAGTCCTTCGCGTTTTTGCTTTTCCTGATGCTACCGGTTCATTCGGCGTCATATATTCGGATCGCCATCCGGACATCTGGTCGGATTGTCAAAATGCCATACCGTCTTCTTCCATGAGATGTCGGAGTATTCTTTTTCTGAACGTTAATACGGAGATATTTGTTCTATGTCTTCAAGGTTTGTCGCGTCTAGTTACAGAATCTTAGGCAAAATCGAGGCGCTCGTGTGAATAAGTGAAGTGCAGAGCTGTCGCGCGTCTTCATGGGATCTTTCCTACATATAAAAAAATGTAAGTTCGTACAATGCGTACTCCGACATTCAATGTGTGGAGCGGCACTCAAGACTCCAGATTTCTGATAGTCAATATTTTTGAATGTAATCGTTTATACGGCGCTGGCGTTTGTCCGGCGGACGAGGATGTCTTTGTAAGAATGGTTTTTGTAAGAAACCCAAGAAGTGACGCCGGTGGGGCGTGGAACTTTCGCGGTTGATCTTTGCAGTCAGGACGGCGGCTCGGATTGATTGAACACCGATGGAAGTAGAAAGGGAGTCGTTCATCTTGGAGGGATGTCCGGCAACCCGATAAACAGGATAAGTCTGGAGTTGAATCGCATGAAAAGAAAGATGTCGGCACTTGGCAAGGCGTCGGGGTGTGTCTCTTCCCTGGCGGTGATCGCGACCCTGGTCGCCTCACAGCATGTCGCCGCGCACGGTTATCTGAATGATCCGCCGTCCCGGGCGTTTGCCTGCCAGAAGGGCTTGAACAATGACTGCGGTCAAGCGCAGTACGAGCCGCAAAGCGTCGGTGAAACCACCAAGGGTTTCCCCAATGGCGGGGTGGCTGACGGCAAGATCGCCAGTGGTGGGATCGCGTTGTTCTCGCCCTTGGATATCCAGTCGGCGAGCCGCTGGTACAAGACCGAAATCACGGACCGTACGATCAACTTTGACTGGTACTACAGGGCCACTCACCCGGCGACCAAGTATGAGTACTTCATCACAAGGAACGGTTGGAACGCCAACCAGGCCCTGACACGCGCTTCGTTCGACCTGACTCCGTTCTGCTCCGTGGATGCGGGCGGGCGGTTGCCCACCGATCAGCCTCAGGGCAGTGACGGGCCAGCTCGCGAGAAGCACCCGTGCGAGATTCCTGCCGACAAGAGCGGGTATCACGTGATCCTCGGCATGTGGACCGTGGCTGACACCGGCGGCGCGTTCCACAACGTGGTCGACGTGAATATCGTGGCCGAGGAACAGGCGCCGGATGGTTGGAAAACCGTCGGTAATATCACACCGACCCAGGCCCTGTTGGCCGGCGACAAGGTCAAGGCCCGCGCCATGACCGGTGAGGGCGAAAGTGCCGAGTACAGCACTGAAATCACCATCGCCGACAGCGAGGACGGCAAGCCGGAGAATTGGTCGTTCAAGCTGGCCGAGCAAATCAACCGGAGCCAGACGCTGGTCCGTGCCGGTGTCCGTGGCGAAGACGGTGCCATCGAACCGATCAAGGGTGTTAACCAGCTGTTCGCCAAGGCTGAAAGCGGTGTGAATCGTTATGAGCTCGATGTGCTGATGCAGGAAGACGCTGATGCGAGCATGCGGATTTCCGCTATCGGCACCAATTTTGAGCTCAAGGAAGGACGCTTGGCGATGCCTTTCCCGGTGCTAACCAACCGTAAAATGGATATCAAGGCCGAGCTCTTCGATGCCGCCAACAATCCAGTTCCAGTGGGCACCCTGACACAACTCGTGGAGGCCGGCAGCACCTGGCTGAACATGGACGTGCATAGCGAGCCGGGTATCCACCAGCTCAAGTTGATCGGCGTGACCGTCGATGGCCGTACCACTCGTCAGGATCTGGCATCCGTGGAGCTCGGCGGTGAGGGTGGCAGCCAGGATTACGACTTCAAATATCCGCAAGGTATTGCAAGTTATCAGCCCGGGACCAAGGTCTTGTCCAGGGACGGTAACGTCTACGAATGCAAGCCGCTCCCCGTAGGTGACTGGTGCAAGATCGACAGCCATCACTATGTACCCGGTGTCGGATCAAGCTGGACGGATGCCTGGATCGCTAAATAACCCCTGGCGTTCAGCGCCGGGCTGCTGGGCAGCCCGGCGTATTCGGTTTATGGGCGATATTGTTACCGGGTTTTGGGTGAGCGAAATTGTTTTACTCTAGAACGCAAATTTTTCTTCACTGGTTGTCAGCCGTCGTTATTTTATGGGCGCTGATCAGTGGCTTTTATATGGCCTTTTTGAGTACTTCGCCGGCGCTTAAAGCGGTCGTAGGTTCTTTTAATGTGTCTCTCACGGCGCTGTTTATTCCGTTTTTTATTATCAGGGTTTTTCTTTCTTTTTTTTCGAGAGGACAGACTGACCGAACACTTGCGCAGTGGACGGCTTTTTGGGTTCATAAAGTTATTTATCTGGTGACCGCCATCGTATTGGCAACCGGAGTCATGATGATGGACCGGGCCATCAATCTATTTGATCTTTTCTTGATACCCGCACCGGTTGAAAGTGTCGGGCTCATCGCTGTTTTCAAAAAAATCCACGATATTTCCTGCGTTGTTCTGGCGGTCTTGGTGGTTTTGCATATTGGCGCGGTTATCCGCCATGAAGTTTCCGGTCATCGAATACTCAGGCGGATGCTGTGGTGAGTGCGCGAACCTTCAAGGACCGAATGGGTGTCCTGAGCCTGGCGCTATGTGCGTTGCCGCTGGGTTATGCCGCGCTGTCGTTGTGGGGCGAGCGGGTCTTCCGTCAGACATTGCCGACGTTACCCACCGAGCAGGCCAACAACCGAGCCGCGCCTGCCGAACGTGCGCCGCTCAATCATGCCGCCGTTGCCACGGTGATGGGGCTGGCCGCCCAGGGGGCCTTGGCCCGCAGTGCCGAGCCCTTGAAGTTGCGGGCCAGCTTTGTCTCCAGCACGGGCGACTCCCGTGCGCTGTTGGCGGGGGCCGAGGGCCAGCGGATCTACCGGGTGGGTGAAAGCCTGCCGGGCGGCAGCGTCCTGCGCCGGATCGAGGGCGGCCGGGTGGTGCTCTGGCGCAATGGTCGCGAGGAGCTGTTGGCCCTGGATCCGCCGGGCCGTACCACCTTGCAGGTGCTCAAGGGGCCCGTTCCTGACGCCGTCGCCCCGACTTCTTCCCTTTATCTGCGACCGACGGCCACGCCGCGTCAGAGTGAGTAAATGAACAGATTTTTCGAGTCCGGCCGGTGCTGCCTGAAGCTCTTGAGCCTGATCGTCAGCCTGCTGCTGGCGTCGGGCGCACTGGCCGATGAGCCGCAATGGCAACTGGCGATGAACGATGCCGAGTTGCGCGACGTGGTGCGGGAAATGTCCTCGATTCTCGGCACCACTGTGGTGCTCGACCCCCGGGTGCAGGGGCGGATCACCGTCCTCTCCGAGCAGGCCCTGGACCGTGAAGGGGTACGCCGGTTGTTCTATTCGGTGCTCGACGCGCATAACTTCACGGTGATCGACGAAGGCGACCGCATTCTTATTGCCCCTGTGGCCGATGCCCGCACCCGCGCCAGCAGTGCCGACAGTGCCAGCGCCCAGGGCGGCCAGTTCGTCACCGAGGTGGTGGCGCTGGGCAGCAGCGTCGCGGCGGATATCGCCGGGCTGGTGCGGCCACTGGTCTCGGTCAACGGTTATGTCGGCCCGTCGGCGTCGGCCAATGCCCTGGTCATCACCGATAGCGCGGCCAACGTCCGCCGTATCGCGAAGATCGTCCGGCAGTTGGACCTCGGGCAGAAGAATGCCCATGAGGTCATCCAGTTGCGTCACGGGCTGGCGAATGAGCTGGCGCGGATGATGGAGCAATCCCTGGGGCGGCAAGGCGCTGAGTCGGGGAGCCAGGTCATCGCCGATTCGCGCAACAACCGTTTGGTGATCATCGGCACCCAGGACGTACGCAAGCGCCTGGCTGACCTGGCCCGCTCCCTCGATACCCCGTCGGCGGCCGTTACCGACAATGCACGGGTGATCCGTCTGCGTCACAGCGATGCCAAGCAACTGGCCGAGGTGCTCGAGGCCATGGGCCAGGGACTTGCTCAGGAAGCCGGCGCTGCCGCCAGCCGGGACGCGGCTGCCGCCAAGGCCCTGGTCAAGGCCGATGAAAGCCAGAACGCCCTGGTGCTGATCGCCGAGCCGAGCCAGATCCGCACCCTGGAAAACATTGTTCGCCAACTCGACCAGCCGCGTTCGCAGGTGTTGATCCATGCGGCCATTGTCGAGATTTCCGGCGATATCAACGAGGCCCTGGGTGTGCAGTGGGGCGCCAATACCGGGAGTGCCCAGGGCGGGGTCGTCTTTGCCGGAACCCATATTCCCGTGTCGGATTTCAAGGGCACCGAAGCCAAGCTGCCCGATGGTGCCGTGTTGCGCATCGGCAACGACCGCTTCGGCATGCTGGTGTCCGCCCTGGCGAGCAATTCCCACAACAACGTGCTCTCCACCCCCAGTCTGTTGACCCTGGACAACCAGGAGGCGGAGATCCTGGTGGGTCAGAACGTGCCGTTCCAGAGCGGTTCCTACCAGACCGGTACGGATACCGAGCGGCCCTTCAATACGGTCACGCGCCATGATATCGGGATCAAGCTGAAGGTCCGCCCGCATATCAACGAAGGGGCGACCCTGCGTCTGCAGGTCGAACAGGAAAACTCCGAACTCGCCCCGAATACGGTGGTTCCCGGTGACCTGATCACCAACAAGCGCACCCTGAAAAGCACCATCCTCGCCGATGACGGCGAGATCATCGTGATCGGCGGGCTGATCAAGGACAGCGTCCGTGTCCAGGAAAGCGGTGTGCCGCTGCTGCGGGATATCCCCTACCTGGGGGCGTTGTTTCGCTGGAACAGCGAAAAGCATGAAAAAACCAACCTGATGGTATTCCTGCGGCCGACCATCGTCCGCTCCAAAGAGGATATCTCCGAAGTCAGCGAGCAGCGCTACAACAGCTTGCGCCAGCTCAGTCAACCCGCCGATGGGAAGAGCAACTCACTGCTGTTGCCGCGCGAGGCCCGGGAACTGTTCGATGGTTCTGGCAGCGAGCCGGCGATAGACCTGCGACGGCAGAAGGTCGGGGCACCATGAAGCCGCGCCTGCCGTTCGGCTTTGCCCGCCGCTACGGGGTCTTGCTGGAACCGCAAGGCGCGGGCGCGTGCCTGTCGATTCGTGCCGACACACCGTTGACCGCCGTGTCCGAAGCCCGCCGCCTGATCGCCGGCGTACTGCCGTTGCAAGTGCTCGACGAGCCGGTATTCGCCGCCCGCCTTGCGGCGGCCTACAGCGATGGCCATAGCGCCGCGCAGCAGGTGGCCCAGGGCCTGGACGATGAACTCGACCTGATGAGCCTGGCCGAGCAACTGCCGCAGACCGCCGACCTGCTGGAGCAGGAAGGCGACGCGCCGATCATCCGGCTGATCAACGCGCTGCTCGGCGAAGCGGTGCGCGAGAAAGCCTCGGATGTACACCTGGAGACCTTCGAGCACAGCCTGTCGGTGCGCATGCGCATCGACGGGCAACTGCGTGAAGTGCTCAAGCCAAGGCGCGAGCTGGCCAACCTGCTGGTGTCGCGGATCAAGGTCATGGCCCGGCTGGACATCGCCGAGAAGCGCGTGCCCCAGGACGGACGGATTGCCCTGCGGCTGGCCGGGCACGAAGTCGATGTGCGGGTTTCCACCTTGCCCTCGGCCCATGGCGAACGGGTGGTCCTGCGCCTGCTGGACAAACAGGCCGGACGTCTCGACCTGCAACGCCTGGGCATGCCGCCGCAGACCCTGGAGCGCTTCCGGCATATTCTCGGCAAACCCCACGGCATCTTCCTGGTCACCGGCCCCACCGGCTCGGGCAAGACCACCAGCCTCTATGCGGCGCTGAGCAGCCTCAACGACCAGACCCGCAATATCCTCACCGTCGAAGACCCCATCGAGTATCACCTGCCGGGCATCGGCCAGACGCCGGTCAATCCCAAGGTCGAGATGACCTTTGCCCGTGGCTTGCGGGCGATCCTGCGCCAGGACCCGGACGTGGTCATGGTCGGTGAGATCCGCGACCGCGAAACCGCCGAGATCGCCGTGCAGGCTTCGCTGACCGGGCACCTGGTGCTGTCGACCCTGCACACCAACAGCGCGGTGGGCGCGGTTACGCGGTTGCTGGACATGGGCGTGGATGCCTATCTGCTGGCCTCGTCCCTGGTCGGGGTGCTGGCCCAGCGCCTGGTCCGTACCCTGTGCCGCGAGTGCCGGAGCGCCTATGTGGCGGATGCGGCCGCCTGCCGGCGCCTGGGTGTCGACTCGAACCATCCGCCGAGGCTGTTCCGGGCCACGGGCTGCGAGCACTGCCAGCAAGGCTATCGCGGTCGTATCGGGCTCTACGAACTGATCGGCATCACCCCGGCCCTGGCGGTACTTATCCACAACGGCGCCAGTGAGCCCGAGCTGGTCCGTGAAGCCCGGACGGCCTCGCGCAGCCTGTTCCAGGATGGCCAGCGGCTGGTTCTCGAAGGCAGCACCAGTCTCGATGAACTGCTGCGTGTGACCCAGGAGGACTGAGGATGCCGACGTTCGATTACCAGGCCCAGGATGCCAACGGTCGGCGCTGTCGCGGTCAGCAGGAAGCCGACAGCCCGCGCCATGCCCGCCAGTTGCTGCGTGAGCGCGGCCTGTTGCCCACGCAGCTGAAAAGTGCTCGCGGCCAGACGGGTGCGGGCAACGGCGCCCATCGTTCGGCCGGCTTGAAAGCCAGTGAACTGGCCTTGCTGACGTTGCAACTCTCGACCCTGATCCAGGCCGGCCTGCCCCTGGAAGAGGCGTTGCGGGCGGTGGCGGCGCAGAGCGAAAAACGTCGGGTCAGCAACCTGTTGGCGGCGCTGCGTAGCCGAGTCATGGAAGGTTATGACCTGGCTTCGGCGCTCGCCGGTTTCCCCAAGGCGTTCCCGGACATGTTCCGCGCGAGCATCGCCGCCGGCGAACGCTCCGGACACCTGGGCCCGGTGCTCGAACAACTGGCCGAGTACACCGAGGCCCGCCAGCAGGCCCGGCAGAAGATCCAGATGGCGCTGGTCTATCCGATGATCCTGCTGTTTGCCTCGCTGGCCATCGTCGCTGGATTGCTCGGCTATGTGGTACCGGATGTGGTGAAGGTTTTTATCAACAATGGCCAGGCCCTGCCCCTGCTGACCCAAGGCCTGATTGCCCTGAGCAGCGGCCTGCAGCGTTACGGCTGGCTGCTGCTGGTCGGGCTGGTGGCGTTGGCCTTGCTGGTGCGCTGGGTGCTGGCGCGGCCCGCCGTGCGCTGGCGCTGGCATGCCTGGTTGTTGCGGGCGCCGCTGATCGGCGGAGTCCTCAAGGCGATGGAAGCGTCCCGTTTCGCCAGCACCCTGGCGCTGCTCGGCAAGAGCGCCGTGCCCCTGGTGGACGCCCTGGAAATCGCCGCGGCGGTGATCGGCAACCTGCCGATTCGCGCGCGCATGGGCGAGGTCGCGCGCTCGGTGCGCGAGGGCGGCACCCTGACCCGTGGCCTGGAGCGCAGCGGCGATATCCCGCCGCTGATGCTGCACATGATCGCCAGCGGCGAGCGCGCGGGCGAGCTCGACCGCATGCTCGCCCGCGCCGCCGAACAGCAGGAGAAAACCCTCGCGGCGCGGATCGCCCTGGTGGTGAGCCTGTTCGAGCCGGCGATGCTGGTGCTGATGGGCGTCATCGTGCTGTTGATCGTCATGGCGATTCTGTTGCCGATTCTTAGCCTCAACCAACTGGTGAACTGATCTTATGAAAACCTCTGGAACACAGCGACAAGGTGGTTTCACCCTGATCGAAATCATGGTCGTGGTGGTGATTATCGGTGTACTCGGCGCGATGGTGCTGCCGCAGTTCATGAGCCGCCCGGACCAGGCCAAGGTCACCGCGGCCCGGGCCGATATCAAAGCCATTGGCACCGCGCTGGAAATGTACCGCCTCGACAATTTCCAGTACCCCTCGACCCAGCAGGGCCTCGAGGCGCTGGTCAAGCGGCCGCTGGGCGTGCCCGAACCGCGGAACTGGAACCCCCAGGGCTACTTGAAAAGCCTGCCGGTGGATCCCTGGGGCACGCCCTACCAATACCTGAGTCCGGGCACCCGGACCAAGGGTTATGACCTTTATTCCTTTGGCTCCGACGGCGTGTCCGGCGGCGAAGAGTTTGCCGCCGATATCGGCAACTGGAGTGATTGATCCATGCCCACACGTTCCCGTGGTTTCACCCTGCTGGAGTTGCTGGTGTCCATGGTGGTGATCGGCGTGCTGGCCGGCATGATCGCCGTGAGCATGAACCCCAGCCCGGTGCGTCAGGCCCGCCAGGAGGCCGGTGCCCTGGTGCACCTGCTGCAACAGTTGCGTGAGTACGCGGTGGTCAACAGTCAGGAATATGGCTTGCGGATCGGTGCCGAGGGTTATCAGGTGATGGTCTTCGAACGGCCCGACTGGCGCCCGGCGGGGGCGGCCTATCGCTTGCCCGACGGCCTGTATTTTCGCCTGGAGCTGGAGGGTCGTCCGCTGAAACTGGGCGACCGGGTGAACCAGCCGCAATTGCTGGTGCTGAGCAGCGACGAAATGAGTGCCTTCACCCTGCATTACGAGTCCGCGCAGCGGCGCTGGTTGAGTGTGTCCGGTGACGGCCTCGGTGATCCGGCCATCGATGAAAGCTGAATCGGGATTTACCTTGCTGGAGGTGATGATCGCCCTGGCGATCTTTGCCGTGCTGGCGGCCAGCGTGCTGTCCGCCAGCCAGTTCGTGGTGCAGCAGAGCGGCACCTTGCAGGAGCGTTTGTTCGCCACCTGGCTGGCGGACAATCAGTTGAATGAACTGCGCCTGCAGGCGCCCCCGGCCAAGGGACGACAACAGCAAAGCCTGCGCTTCGATCAGCGCGAATGGCGCCTGGAGCAGATTGTCACGCCGACCTCGGACCCGCGCTTGCTCAAGGTCGAGATTATCGTGCGGCTGGGCAATGGCGGGCCGCCGTTGCACCACGCCAATGCCTGGTTGCGGGCCCGGAATGAATAGACAGGCCGGCTTTACCCTGGTCGAACTGGTGATTGCCCTGGCGATTTTCAGCCTGATCGGCCTGGCCAGTTATCGCCTGTACGAAGGCGTGCTGCTGACCCAGGCCCGGGTCAATGAGCACGAGCAGGGCTTGCGCGGCCTGCAGCGGGCGATGGCGGTGCTGGAGCGCGATGTCATGCAGGCGACTATCCCCAAAGAAGGCGTGGCCGTGACACTGGGCGGGGGACAGTTGAACCTGCAGCGCGGCAATACGCGCAACCCGCTGGATGAGCCCCGCAGCGAGCGCCAGGAGATTGCCTATCGCCTGGAGGAGGGCACCTTGTGGCGTTATCGCCGTAGCCTTGATCTGCCCGAGACTCACAAGCTGCCGGTGCTCAAGGAGGTGCGTGCCTTGCAGTGGCGTCTGTATGTGGACAAGGCCGGTTGGCGCGCTGAGGGGGCGTCGACGCCGGGCCGTTCCCCGGTGCATCCGCGAGCGTTGGAAATCACCCTGTCCGTTGGTCGCTTCGAACAGATCCGTCGCGTCATCCTGTTGCCGGAGGGCTCATGAACCGCACCGGCCAGCGTGGCGTGGCGCTGATCAGTGTGCTGCTGATCATGACCCTGGCCCTGTTCGTGGTCGGTGGCCTCTTGCGCAGTCATACGCGGGCCATGCAGAGCAGCGCGCAGCATATCCATCAGGTGCAACTGCGTCAGTGGGCGATTGCCGCGGAGAGTTGGGCGCGGGAGTTGTTGCAGGAGCCTGATCGGCTTGAGGAGAAGACCATCCATCTGGCCCAGCCCTGGGCGAGCCCATCGCTGCCGTCCGAGCTGCCGGGTGTCGAGGTGCGGATCGAGATCGAAGACCTGGCCGGGCGGTTCAACCTGACCCGCCTGCTCCTGCCCGGCAAGGCTGATGAAATCAGCCTGGAGCGCTGGGCCCGGTTGCTGGCGGCGCTGGAGATCCCGGCATTCGACCTGGCGTCGCTACGGGGTACCGAGGTCAGCGACACCAGCCAGCTGCGCCTGTTGCCCGGTGTCGACCAGGATCTTTTGCAGCGCCTGCAACCCTTCGTCGCGTTGCTGCCGCCCGAGGCCAGGCTGAACATCAATACCGCCTCGGCCACGCTGCTGGCGACGCTGGAAGGCATGACGGCGGCCAGTGCCCGGGACGCTGTCGCCCAGCGCCCGGCGCAAGGTTATGCCGATGCCCATGAATTTACCCGTGCGCCGGGGCTGGATGGGTTGGGTATTGCCAGCCATGGCCTGGGTGTCGACAGCCGCTGGTTCCGGGTCACGGTCGAGGTCGGCGCGGGCGCGGCGCGACTGCGGCTGGTCAGCGATCTGGAGCGGCCTCGCGACAGCCTTCGCCTGCGTGTCCTGCAACGCCGCTTCCTGGCCCCGACTCAAGGTGAAACCCTGTTATGAGCAATTGGCTTTATCTCACGGCCGAAGGCCTGGCTGGCTGTGACGCCGGCTGGCCGTTTGGCTATTGGCAGGCGGGCGGCGAGTACCGCGTGGTCACCCTGGCGGAGGCGGCGACGTTTCTGTCGGGGCAGTCGGTGCGGGTGATCCTGCCCATGGAAATCTGTAGCGGCTTGCGCAGCGAGCCCTGGCCCGGTCGACGCAAGCCCACGGTTCAGGCGTTGGCCTACGCCGTCGAGGAGCGCTTGGCCGAGGAGCTGGATGGATTGCACCTTGCGGTCGGTGCGGCGGACAAGGATTCACGCTACCCGCTGCTGGCGATCAACAAGGAGCGCTTCAAGGCGATCCTGGCGTTGTTGCGTGATTCGGGGCTGCAAGTGGAAAGCGTCAAGGTGGATGCGGACTTGCTGCCGGATGATCAGGCCTATGGCGTCTGGTGGGCTGGACGCTGGTTGGTGGGTGGGGCTATCGAGGCCCGACTTGCGCTGTCGCCTGAGGATCTGGAAGTACTGCGATCACGATTGCCGGATGGGTTGTGCTGGATGGGCGCTGATCGGCAGGCCGATATCGCGGCGTTGCTGGTGGCCGGTCATTCGCGCGGGCTGGACTTGCTGCAAGGTGAGTTTCGTCAGGTGCGGGCGCGTTGGCCATTGGGCACGCTGGTGCTGTCGGCGTTGGCGCTGTTCGCGGTGTCCTGGGGTTTTACCCTGGCCCGTGCCCATTATCTGGAAAGCGCTGCGGGGCAGTTGTACGAGCAGAGTGTGCAGCGCTTCCAGCGTTTGTATCCCGAGCAAACCCGGATTGTCGATCTGGCGGCCCAGCTCAAGGCCTTGCAGGGTCAGACCGATCAGCCCGGCAGCCAGATGGGCCGTCTGGTGCAACTGATCGAACAGGTGATCGGAGGCAGCAGCGTTGAGGTTCAGCGTATCGAATACCGGGCCGGCTCGGGCTGGACGTTGTTGCTGACGGCCGGCAGCTTCACCGATCTTGAGCGCTTGCGCGAGCGCGGCCAGGGCAGCGGTTTACCGATCAGGCTGGGCAGCGCCAGCAAGGACCGTGAGCGAGTGCAGGCGGTGCTGATGTTGGAGGAGAAGAACGGATGATCAGGTCATTGGCGGTACCGGCGGCGCTGATGCAACGGTGGCAGGGCCTCGGCCTTCGGGATCGACGGATGCTGATTGGATTGGGGGTTTTCCTGGCGGTGGTGAGTTTGTTCAGTGGGGGCTGGCAACCGGCGCAACAGCGTCTGGAAAGGGGTGAGCGCCTGTACCAGCAACGTCTGTTATTGGCCGCCGAAGTACAGCGTGCCCAGCCGACGGCTCAGCGCTCGAACCCATCGCGGTCCCTGTCGAACCGGCTAAGTGAAACGGTGGCGGCGGCAGGGCTGGAGTTGCAGCAACTGGACCAGGATGGCCAGTCACTGCGGGTCACCCTCAGTGGCAATGTATTGGCCTTGCTGCAGTGGCTGGACCAGACCGAGCAATCGGGCGCGGTGTTGCAGTCGTTGAGCCTGGAGAAGCGCGACAAGCTGCTGGTGGCGCAGGTTGCGTGGCGTGCTGATTAGGCTGTTGCATTACCCGGCAACGCCTGCAACCGTGCCAGCTTCAACGCCACCAGCAAGGCCACCACCAGCAGAGCACCGATAAACAGGCCGATGCCGTTCCAGCCGCCGTAGTGCCAGAACACCCCGCCCAGGGTCCCGGCCACGCTGGAGCCGACGTAGTAGCAGAACAGATAGAGCGACGAGGCTTGTCCCTTGGCTTTCAGCGCCCGACGGCCGATCCAGCTACTGGCCACCGAGTGAGCACCGAAGAAACCGAAGGTGAACAGCAGGATGCCGAATACCACCACCGGCAGCGGGGTGACCAGGGTCAGGACGATGCCCACCAGCATCATCAGGATCATGCCCCAGAGCACCTTGCGCCGGCCCAGCTTGTCGGCCAGGGCGCCGATCTTCGCGGAGCTGTAGATGCCCGACAGGTAGACGATGGACAGCAAGCCGACGAATGCCTGGCTCATGTTGTAAGGATCGGCCAGCAGGCGGTAGCCGATGTAGTTGAACAGGGTGACGAAGCTGCCCATCAGCAGGAAGCCTTCGAGGAACAGCCACGGCAGGCCGGCGTCGCGAAAGTGCACGGTGAAGCCGTCGATCAGGCTGCGGGTGTTGAATTGGCTGGCGCGGAAATTACGCGACGGCGGCAGGATCTTCCAGAACACCGTCGCCGCGATCAGCGCCAGGACACCGATCACCAGCATCGCCATATGCCAGCTGACAAAGTCGATCAGCACGCCGGTGATCAGTCGCCCGCTCATCCCGCCGATGGCGTTGCCGCCGATATACAAGCCCATCGCCAGACCGATGTGCTTGGGATGAATTTCCTCGCTCAGGTAGGTCATGCCCACCGCTGCCAGGCCGCTGAGGGAGAGTCCCACCAGGGCCCGCATCACCAGCACGCCCTGCCAGTTGGGCATCAACGCGCCGAGGATGGTGAACAGCGCGGCGCCGAACAACGCCACCACCATCACCGGCTTGCGCCCGAGGCTGTCGGAGATCGGTCCGGTGATCAGCAGGCCGATGGCGAGCAGGGCGGTGGCCACGGAGAGGATCAGGCTGCTCTGGGCGGCATTGATCCCGTACTCCTTGGACAGCACCGGCATCATCGGCTGTACGCAGTACAACAGGGCAAAGGTCGCGAAGCCGCCGGAGAACAGCGCCAGTACCGTGCGCATAAACGCCGGAGTGCCTTTTTCGATATAGGTGTCGTTGAGTTGGGCGACCACATCGTCCAGCGCAGTGGGGGGAATCTCGTGGGCGAAGGGAGCGACAGCAGTTTTCACGGGGGACCTCGGGGGGAGCAGCCGGTCAGGCAATGGAAAAAGCATATAGCTGGCTAACTATTCTTTCCAATATATTGTTCGACCTGTTTGATAGGTTTTACGACTTGATGAGGTATTCATGGAATTGCGGCATTTGCGCTACTTCATCGCGGTGGCCGAAGAACTGCATTTTGGCCGCGCCGCCGAGGTGCTGGGGATTTCCCAGCCGCCGTTGAGCCAGCAGATCCAGGCACTGGAGCAGGAGCTGGGGGCGCGGCTGTTCGACCGGACCAATCGTCGGGTCGAGTTGAGTGAGGCGGGTCGCCTGTTTCTGCAAGAGGCGCGGTTGGTGCTGGCGCAGGTGGACAAGGCGGCGGATGTGGCGCGGCGGGCGCAGTTGGGGGAATTGGGGGAACTGAAGATCGGGTTTACCTCATCGGCGCCGTTCAACTCGACAATTCCCCAGGCAATCTTTGCCTTTCGCCAGGCATTTCCGGCGGTGCATTTGAACCTGCGGGAGATGAGCAGCAAGACGGTTGCCGACGGTTTGATGGATGAGTCCATTGAGGTGGGCTTGATGCGGCCTCTGTCGTTACCGGATGCGCTGAGTGTTGTGGAACTGATGCATGAGCCGCTGGTGGCAGTACTCAGTGCCAAGCATCCCTTGGCCGGCGGCAGCGAGGACGGGATGTATTTGTCCGAGCTGGCGCTGGAGCCCTTTGTGTTTTTCCCGCGCAGTTATGGCAGTGGTTTGTATGCGCAGTTGCTGACCTTGGCGCGACAGGCAGGATTCAGCCCGCACTTTGCCCAGGAGGCGGGGGAGGCGATGACCATTATCGGCTTGGTGGCGGCGGGGTTGGGGGTGTCGGTGTTGCCGGCGTCTTATCAGAGGATTCGGATTGATGGCGTGGTCTATCGACCGTTGCTTGATCCGGATGCGGTGTCGGCGGTGTGGCTGGTCCAGCGCAAGGACCAGAAGTCACCGATGGCCAAGGCGTTTATCGAGTTGCTGACGCGTCGAGCGGTGCCGCAGGCTTAAGGGGGTCTGAAGCCGAGCGCGGTCCTGTGGCGAGCGGGCAAGCCCGCTCGCCACAAGGGTGTAACCGTCTAGTGCAGCGGCAGATTATCCAATGACTGATCCAGCTCGGCTTTCGCCATTTCCACCAGATGCATGGCCGAGAACGCCAGCGCCCGCTTGGAGCCGCTGAGACCATCGCCGGATTCGTAGGCGGTGGCCGCTGCGCAGGTCAGCAACTCGGAGACGTGAACCAGGGATTCTTCCAGGCTTCGACCTGATTTGGTGTTAGGCAGCCGGATAGCGCCCGGCGATGCAGATGTTGGGCTGGGCAGATAGTGATCAAGAGCACGCTGGATGGCGGCCTGATCCTTGAACCGGTCGGCAGAAGGGAAGGCGTTGGGATCCTGGACAGGTGGTGCGGGAGTTGTTTTGCTCATGGTTGAGTCCCTATATCAATAATTGGAACTGCAACCCATCGCTTGCACGCAGAAGGGTGGCAGCTGTGCGCAGGTGTGCAAGACCGAGGATATAGGACTCGGCAGACCCGAAGGTCTCCCACGCACAGCCACCATAGCAATCGAGCGTCGAATACCAGTCTACTGAACGACGCGAATATTGTGGGAGCGGAGCTTGCCCGTAAAGCTTTTAGCGGCCTCAAGGGCCTCTTCGCGGGCAAGCTCCGCTCCCACAGACTCTTGCGATGCAGGGACTAAGCGCCGTTACTGGGACAGCGGCTGCGCCTCGCCTACACCGATCGCACGTGCCGACGGGTGGTCATGATGGG
Source organism: Pseudomonas sp. MWU12-2345 (assembly GCF_023242385.1). NCBI lineage: Bacteria > Pseudomonadati > Pseudomonadota > Gammaproteobacteria > Pseudomonadales > Pseudomonadaceae > Pseudomonas > Pseudomonas sp. MWU12-2345. Next base: position 139,426 of record NZ_JALLJA010000005.1, read on the forward strand.
CCCGCAGTTCGGCGAGGATGTCCTGGTCCAGAAAGCTCACCCAGCGGATGTAGTTCCGGTGGATCTTGCCGTCCTGGTAACCCATGCCGCTGCTGTCGCGGTAGGCGATGGTGTAGCCGCTGGCGCTATAGTTGATGTCGATCTCGACGTGGAATTTCTCACGCACGGTGATCTCGGCCTGGACCTGGCCCGGGTTGACGCGCTGCACGGTCCACTCCCGTTTGGTCAGGGCGGTGACAATCGCTTGTTTCACCTCGTCCTGGCTGGCCTGGACCTGCGGGGTGAGGGTGCGGCTCGGGTTGACGATGGGTTTGCTGGTACAGCCGGCCATGGTCAGCAGGGCCAGGGTGACAAGTGCGGTACGAAGCAGGGAAGACATTCCGTTTTCTCCAGAGGTTTAAAAAAATCAACGCCAGCGGCGGAACACCAGGGACGTGTTCACGCCGCCAAAGGCAAAGTTGTTGTTCATCACATACTCGTTGCTCATCTGCCGGAATTCGCCGCGCAGGTAATCCAGCTCGCCGCATTGCGGGTCGATCTGGTCGAGGTTCAGGGTAGGGATGTAGCTGTCGCGGTTCATCATCTCGATGCTGAACCAGGATTCCAGCGCCCCGCAGGCGCCCAGGGTATGGCCGAGGAAACTCTTCTGCGAACTGATGGGCATGCGGCTGCCGAACAGGCTGCTGGTGGCCAGGGTCTCGGCGATATCGCCCTGCTCGGTGGCGGTGCCATGGCCGTTCACATAACCGATGGCGTCCGCCGTCAGGCCGGCATCTTCCAGGGCCAGTTCCATGGCCCGGCGCATGGTGCTCTGCTCCGGGCGGGTGGCGTGCTGGCCGTCGGCGTTGCTGCCGAAGCCGACGATTTCCGCATGAATATGCGCGCCACGGGCCAGGGCATGTTCCAGCTCTTCAAGCACCAGCATGCCGCCGCCTTCACCGATCACCAAACCGTCACGGCCGCTGTCGTAGGGACGCGGGCTGCTCTGCGGCGCATCGTTTTTCAGGCTGGTGGCGTAGAGCGCGTCGAACACCATGGCTTCGGTGGGGCACAGCTCCTCGGCACCGCCGGCGAGCATCAGCGGCAGGCGCCCGAACTTGATCGCCTCGTAGGCATAGCCGATGCCCTGGCTGCCGCTGGTGCAGGCGCTGGAGGTGGGGATCAGGCGCCCGGTCAGGCCGAAGAAGATGCTGATATTGGCCGCCGTGGTGTGCGGCATCATGCGCACGTAGGAGTTGGCGTTGAGCCCTTCGGCCACGGAGTTGATCAGCATCATGCCGAAGGCCTTGATCTCGTCGGTGCTGCCGGTGGACGAACCGCAGGCCACGCCCATGCGCCCGTCACGGATGATCTCGTTGCCCAGCAGGCCGGCATCGGCCAGGGCCATTTCCGCCGCGCCGACGGCGAAGCGCGAGACCCGGCCCATGCTGCGCAGTTGCTTGCGGGTCCAGCGCGACGGCACCGCGTAATCATCGATGGGCCCGGCCAGGCGTGTGTTCAGTTCGGTGAAGCGCTCCCACTCGGCCATGTAGCGGATGCCGCTGCGGTTGGCGCGGAAGTTGGCTTCGATGCTGGCCCAGTCGTTGCCCAGGGAGGTGATGCCGGCCATGCCGGTGACGACGACGCGCTTCATCAGCACAGGCCTCCGTTGACGGCCAGCACTTGCCGGGTGATGTAGGAGGCTTCCGCGGACATCAGGAAGTTCACCGCGCCGGCAACTTCTTCCGGGGTGCCCATGCGTTGCGCCGGGATCATTTTCAGCAGTTCTTCCACCGGCACATTGTCATCGAGCATGGCGGTGTCGATCAGGCCCGGAGCAACGCAGTTGACGGTGATCTTGCGTTTGCCCAGCTCGATGGCCAGGGCCTTGGCGGCGCCGATCAGGCCGGCCTTCGAGGCGCTGTAGTTGACCTGCCCGCGGTTGCCGATCAGCCCGGATACCGAGGTGATGCAGACGATTCGCCCCGGGGCGCGACGACGGATCATCGGCATCATTACCGGATGCAGCACGTTGTAGAAACCGTCGAGGTTGGTGCGCAGGACCAGGTCCCAGTCTTCTTCGGACAGGGCCGGGAAAGCGCCGTCACGGGTCAGGCCGGCGTTGAGTACCACGCCGTAGTAGGCGCCATGTTCTTCAACGTCGGCTTCCAGGCGGGTGCGACAGGCTTCCCGGTCGGACACATCGAATTGCAGCACGCGGGCCTGGCGCCCCAGCGCTTCGATTTCGGCCTGCACGGCTTCGGCATCGGCGCGGCCGCTGCGGCAATGCAGCACCAGGTCAAAACCGGCGCGGGCCAGGCGCAGGGCGATTGCACGGCCGATACCGCGGCTGGAGCCGGTGACCAGGATGGATTCAGTCATGACGCGACTCCTGTGATTCGGATAGATAAGCGGCGGCCTGGGGTGGACGGAACACGTTCAGGCGCGCGGTGGCATGGATGTCGGGACCGGTCAGGTGGCATTCGAACACGCCCATGCCGTTGTCGTCTTCCAGCGAGCGCAGGGCATGGATGCGCAGTTCGCTGCCGGCGGGAAAGTGTTCCACATTACAGTCGAATTTACGGGTGCCGAGTAGGAAACCCAGCTCCACCGGTTTGCCTTCGCCACGGGCGCGGCAACCGGCATAGGCGGCGACGCTCTGGGCCATCAGTTCGATCCCGACCCAGGCCGGCAGGCTGCCGTCCTCGCGGTTGAACAGGCCGTCCGGGCGCACGGTGAGGCGGGTGTGGATCTGTTCTTCGTCGCAGGACAGGACCTGGTCGATCAGGATCATGTCCCCGGCATGGGGCAGCAATTCGGCGAGCGGCCAATCGATCATGGGGCGTCTCCGATAATCAGGCTGACATTGTTGCCGCCGAAGGCAAAGGAGTTGCTCATCAGGCGGCGCAGTGGATGGGGTTTGAGGCGGTCGCCCGGCTTGACCCAGTTCAGGGGTGGCAGCGCCGGGTCGGCCTGGCCGTCCCAGAGGTGCGGCGGCAGGGCGGCGGACGGGTTGTCGGCACTCAGGCTCAACCAGCAGAACGCCGCTTCCAGCGCGCCGGCGGCGCCCAGGGTGTGGCCGGTCATGGGCTTGGTCGAGGAGCAAGGCGGGCTTGTCGGGAACAACGTGGACACGGCCAGGCTTTCCATGGCGTCGTTGTGCTGGGTGGCGGTGCCGTGCAGGTTCAGGTAGTCAATGTCTTGCGGTTGCAGGCCGGCCTGCTTCAGCGCTTTGCCCATGGCCTGCACGGCGCCCTGGCCGGTCGGGTCGGGGGCGGAAATATGGTGGGCGTCGCAACTGGCGCCAGCACCGAGCAGGGCAATGGCCGGGCCGTCGTCGGCGCGTTTGCTCATCAGGAACAGCACCGCCGCTTCGCCGATATTGATGCCGTTGCGGTTCAGCGAAAACGGATTGCAGCGCTGCGTCGACACGGCTTCGAGCGAGCTGAAGCCACGGAGTGTCAGCTGGCACAGGCTGTCGACGCCGCCGCAGAGCACTGCGTCGCACAGGCCCAGGTCGAGCAGGCGCCGGGCACTCATCAGGGCCCGCGCGCTGGAGGTGCAGGCGGTGGAGATCACGTAGGCCGGGCCGCGCAGTTGCAGCCAGTCGGCGAGGAAGGCCGCCGGGGCGCTCAGTTCCTGTTGCTGGTAGTCGTAGCCGTCGGGGAAGTGCCCCTCTTTCAGATAGCTGGCGATGCCACGACTGGCCTCATCGATGCCCGAGGTGCTGGTGCCCAGGACGATGCCGATGCGTTCGCGGCCATAGGTGTCGATGGCACGCTGGATCGGCTCGGCGATTTGCAGGGTGGCTTCCATCAGCAGTTGATTGTTGCGGCTGGCCTGGGCGCTCAGTTCAGCGGGAATCGCTGCCAGTTCGCCTTGCACGGCGGCCACCGGCAGGATGCGTTCGGGCACCCAGCCGCTTTCCGGACGCATACCCGAGCAGTCGCCGGCAAACAGGTTGCGCGCCACGCTCTGCTTGTCGCGGCCCAGCGCGCAGATGACGCCGAGGGCGTTCAGGTAGGCGGTCATGGGGCAGCCTCGCTCAACGGACTGATTCGGTAGCGCAGACTCTCCGGCAGGTTCAGGGTGAAGTCCAGCGGCTGGCGATAGCTGACTCGCCAGCGGGCGTCGAGGACGCGTTCCGCGTTTTGGCGTTGCGCGCTCGGGTAGTTGCCCGCGAGCTCGGCATCCGGGGTCAGGGCAAACAGCAAGGCGGCGAATAGTTCGCGAGCCTGGGGATTGGGCGGCAGCAAGCCGTCGGCCTGCCATTCACCGTCCTGCAGGCGCTGGCGGGCCAGGGGAATGCCCAGTGGGTCCATCAGTGACCAGCGCAGGCCGTGCGCCTCACGCTGGATCACCAGCAACCAGTCCTGGCGTTGCCCGGCCTGTTCACGCTCGATATGCAATTGCAGCGGTAACGCCAGCGTCGGCGCGTGCACGGGCAGCGGCGCGCGGCTGGCGCAGGCGCTCAGCAGCAGGAGGCAGCCGAGCAACAGGGCGCGGATCATTCGACGGTCTCGCCAAGGGGTTTGCGGGCGACCACATTGACCAGGGTTTCCTCACGCCGGCCCACGGGCGGCGGGCTCTTCAGGCGCAGGCGCTCCAGCAGCCCGAAGTCCTTGGACCGGCTCCACCACAGGTACGGGTAGGAGACGTTCCGCGGTGTGAATTCGAAACCCTGGTCGCTGATCATGTCCAGGTACTGCGCCGCGCTTTTCTGCACATGCATGGGGTGGCGGAACAGCCAGCGAATCACCCAGGTGTCGATATAGGCTTCGGTGGACTCGGCGAACAGCAGGTAGCCGCCCGGCTTGAGCACCCGATAGAACTCGGCCAGGGCGCGATCCTGCTGCACCAGGTGGTGGAAGGTCTGGTGGCAGAAGAGGATATCGACGCTTTGCGAGGGCACATCGAGGGTCGCGCAGTCGCTGCCGATCAGCTCGACTTCCAGGCCACGGCGTTGTGCTTCTTCGCCGCTCAGCTTGAGGCTGTGGGGATCGGCGTCAAGGCCGATCAGTCGCGCCGGGGCGAAGGTTTGCTGCAAGTACTGGAAGGACTTGCCCTGGCCGCAACCGGCATCGAGTACCACCGGGTTGGCCGGCAGGGCCTCGCTGAACAGGCCACGCAGGTCGTTGATCGCCACCCGCAGCACGTGGTGCTGCCAGGTATGGCTGCGCAGGAACCAGAAGCCGAAGCGGGTTTCCGCGACGTAGGTGTCGCTCAGGTACGGATGGCTCATGTCGGGGTACTCGCACAGATTTCCGACAGCATCCGCAGGCGGCGTCGGGGTTCACTGACAAAAGGGTTGCGCTCGTCCCAGGCATAGCCGGCGAGGATCGCACTGATCATGGCGCGGATTTCCGGCGAGCTGCCGGGATGGAAGATCACATCCTGGAAGGTCCCGGCGTACCAGCCTTCGACGTAGCAGCGGAAGGTTTCGACACCGCGCTTGAGCGGCTCGGCGAACTGGGTCTGCCAGTCGACGCTTTCACCTTGCAGTTGGCGGTGCAGCAGGCCGGCGGCCATGCTCGCCGAACGCATGGCGATGGTCACGCCGGAGGAGAACACCGGGTCGAGGAATTCCGCCGCGTTGCCCAGCAAGGCGAAGCCCGGGCCGTGCAAGGTTTTCACGTTGGCCGAGTAGCCGCCGATGGTCCGCGCCGGGGTATCCCACAGGGCGTTTTCCAGCACGGCTTGCAGGCTCGGGGTTTCTGCAACGAAGCCCTTGAGGCAGGCATCCAGGTCCTCGGTGCGTCCGGCAAAGTGCTCGGCGGCGGCGACCACGCCAAGGGAGCAGCGGCCGTTGCTGAACGGAATGGTCCAGAACCAGATATCGCGCTGTTGCGGGTGGGTGGTGATCAGGATCTTTTCCCGCTCGAAAGCGGGATGTTCGATACGGTCTTCGATATGGGTGAAGACCGCCTGGCGTACCGGGAAACTCGAGGGTGCTTCGAGGTCGAGCAGGCGCGGCAACACCCGGCCGTAGCCGCTGGCATCGAGGACGAAACGTGCTTCGATCAAATACTCGCTGCCGTCTTCGCGACGGGCCCGCAACTGCGGTTGTGGCCGGTCGAAATCAACGCTGACGACTTCCTCGCCGTAGCGGATTTCCACGCCTTGCAGGGCGGCCTGGTCCGCCAGCAGTTTGTCGAAGTCGGCGCGTTGGACCTGGAAGGTGGTCGGCTTGCCGTTGCTGAAGGTCTGGCCGAAATCGAAGGCGCTGTAGTGTTCGCCCCAGGCGAAGGCCGCGCCGTTCTTCAACTGGAACCCGGCGGCGTTGACGGCGTCGAGCATGCCGGCTTCTTCGACGAAGTCCAGGCAGTGCGACAGCAGGCTCTCACCGATGGAAAAGCGCGGGAAGTGCTGGCGTTCGACGATCAGCACGTCGTGGCCATTGCGTTTGAGCAAGGCGGCGGCGATGGCGCCGGAAGGGCCCGCGCCAATCACCACGACTTCTCGATGTTCCATTTCAATCGCTGGCACACAGGCTCCTTGCGGGGTTCGAAGGTTTCGAAGGGATAGGGCTCGGGTCGACAGTCGTGACCGAGTGATCAGCTTGCGGTGTCGCGGTCTTGTCAGTTGGGCGTGCGGCCCAGGGCGCGAGCAGGAAGCTGAAGGCCAGCCCCAGGCTCACCGCCAGGCCGAAGTTGCTCACCGCCGGGGTGCTGGAAATCGCCAGCAGGCCGAACGACAGCCAGGTGGTCAGGGCGGCCAGCAAGGTGCCCAGCAGGCTGACGGCGGCACCGCCGATCTGCTCGCGCATCAGGATGGCGTAGTCGACGCTGATGGCGGTCACCAGCAGCAGGCCGAACAGGCTGAACAGCGTCAGCGGCTGGCCGAGCCAACCGAGGCTGGCCAGGCTGCACAGGGCCGCCAGCAGCGGCAGGGCGACGATCCGCAAGGCGCCTCGCAGGCCGAACGGAAGGATCAGCAACAGCACAATCAGCACACAGGACGCCAGTTTCAGTTCGGCGGCGCTGACCTGGGTGGCAGCGAAGACCTTGTTCAACTCGCCCAGCCGGTCCACCAGCTTTACCCCCGGCAGGCCGTCGGTTTGCGCCCGCAGCAGGTCGGCGTTGTTCAGGCCGCGCAGGCTGACCATGCCGGCCACGCCGTCGGTTTGCACGCCGAGCCAGAGCAGGCGCCAAGGCTCGGACAGCGGGCCTTTGAGGGCGCTGTCGATATCCTGGATCGGCAGGGCTTGCAGCTGTGCCAGTTCGCTTTGCAAGGCAGCGGCCGGTACGCCGAGGTCGAGCAAGGGTTGCCAGAACCCCGGCAGTTGCTTGAGCGAGCCCTGCAACTGTTGTTGTTCCCGGGGCAGGCTGACCACCTGGTCCAGTGACTGATAGCCCTGGAGCTTGCCTTGGCTCACCAGTTGATCGAGACGTTCGCCGAGTGCGGCCTGGCGCTCCAGCAACTGCTGTTGATCGGCGCCGCGAACCAGGAAGAACTGGCTGGTGGGCTGGTAGCCGGTGATCCTTGCGACGGCCTGGGCCTCGGCCTGCAATTGCGGCGGCGCACCGACCCATTGGCGGATATCGTTCTTGCTGGTCAGGTGCCACAGGCCACCGGCGCAGAACAGCACCAGCAGCGCCAGCAACAACCGGCTGCCGACCTTGCGCAGCAATGCTTCACGCACCTTCAGCAAGACTTCGCAGACCCGCAGCGGCCATTGCGCCGGACGCAGGTCGGAGCCCTTGAGCAGCGCCGGCAGCAGGCACACGGCGGTCAGGTAGGCGCCCACCAGGCCCGCAGCGGAGAACACGGCAATCTGGGTCAGGGCCGGAAACGGCGTCCAGGCCAGGGCCAGGTAACCGATGCAACTGGTGGCCAGGCTCAGGCTCAGGCCGGGCAGGGTAATGCGCAGGGCCGGCCAGCTGTGCCAGGGTTTCAGGCTCCAGCTCTTGGACAGGTAATGCAGCGGGTAGTCCACGGCCACGCCGATCAGGCTGGCCCCCAGCACCAGGGTCATCACGTGCAGATGACCGAACAGCATCACGCAGGCCACCGTGCCGAACAGCATGCCCACCAGTACCGGGACGAAGGCCAGCAATACCCGCCAACGGCGGAAGGCCAGCAACAGCAGCAGGAGAATGCCGAAGGTGGCGCCACCGCCGACCCAGGTGATTTCCCGGGTGGCCTGTTGCTGGCCGGCGGCGGCATACAGCAGGCCGCTGGCGGCGAGCAGTTGGGCGTCGGCCTGGGCGGCTTCCTCGCGGCTGTGCTTGAGCAGTTCGGCGACCTGTATCGGCAGCTTCATGTCAAAAGCATTACCCCGTGTCCGGGCCCGCAGCAACACCCAGCTTTTGCCGTCGGCCTCGGCGATCAACGTGCCGCTGCCGATATCGAATTGCACTGCGCCGGGTTTCGGTCGGCTGTCCTGGATGCGCCCGGTCAGGCCGAGCCAGTCGTCCTGGCTCGGCACCAGGCTGATGCCGGCAAAGGGATCGAACAGCGACTGGACCCGTTGCTGGATAAACGCCGCCGGGTGGTCGATCAGTTGCTGTCGGTCAGCGCGGGTCAGCATCGCCAGGCGGCTGGCCAGCAGTTGTTGGCGCAAGGCCGGCAGGTCGGCCTGCAAGCTCCACTGCACGGTTTCGAACAGTCCGCTGGCCTGCCAGCGCTCGCCCAGCTGTTGCGCCAGGGCAATGGCTTTCTGGCGATCGGCCTGGCCCACCAGCACCAGCATTTCCCGGTTCAAGGGTTCCTGCATGCGCTGTTCGGCCTTGAGCTCCAGGGCGTTGGGCGCCGAGCCCGGCACCAGTTCCATCAGGTCGGCCGACACCGGCGCGCCATGGCGCCATTGCCAGCCGGCGAGCGCCAGCACTGCCAGCAGCAGGATCAGGAACAGGCGCGGGAGCAGGCGTTCACTCGGCAAAGTCATGCTGCTCCGCATCGCTCAGGGGCAGGGTGGCGCTGCTGTCCTGCATGCGCAGGACCGTACTGTCGCCCTGGGTTTCCAGCAGTTCGATGCGTTGCACCAGTTCGCCGCCGTCGATATTGATCCGGGTGAAGATCTGCTTGAGCAGCACCGAGCGCGGCACCAGGGTCAGTTGCCAGTGCTGGGCGTCGCCTTGCAGTTGCAGTTCGAAATCCCGTTGCAGTCCACTGCTGTCGCCTTGCAGCACGGCGATGAACAGGCGGTTCTGTTCGGCCCCGGCGCTTTTGTTCGGGACCATCTGCCAGCCGCTCGGGTCGCGTCGGGCGATGCCCTTGGCGCTGATGCGGTAGTCCTGCTGCAGCGGGGTCTTGAGCAGCCAGAGCAGGCCGTGGTCCTTGGCGAGAACGAAGGTGCCCTTGCTGGTCAGCGGTTGCGGCAGGGCGCGCAGGTGTTTTTCCTGGATAAAGCTGCCGTGGATCACCGAGGGCTTGGCCAGTTGCTCGCTCAGCTGTTGCAGGTCGAAGGCCGAGGCGTGGGCGGACAGGCCGAGGCCGAGGCCGAACAAAAGACTCAGCAAGCACGCGAACCGTGTAGGAGCTGGCTTGCCGGCTATGAGACCCTTGAGCCTTGCGGTGATCTTGCGGACGCTATCGCCAGCAAGCCGGCTCCTACAGGTTTTGCGGCGTACCTGAATGTTCATGCGAGTACCTTCTCGACGGCGTCGACGAAGACCTTGGGCGAGGCCAGTTGCATTTCCCGACTCTGGATATCCACAGCCACTTGCACGCTGCTGGCGCGGGTCAGGCGTTCGCCGCTGGCCAGGTCGGTGATCAGGTAGTTGACCTTCAAACGGTTCTCCCACTCCACCAGGTTGGCCCGCACATTGATTTTCTGGCCGAACACCGCGCCGCGCACATAGCGCAGTTGCAGGTCGATCACCGGCCAGGCGTAGCCGGATTCGAGCATGTGCGTGTAGTTGTGGCCGATATGGTCCAGCAGCGCGCAGCGGGCGACTTCCAGGTACTTCACGTAATGGCCGTGCCAGACCACATGCATGGTGTCGACGTCGAAAAACGGCACCAGGATCTCGGTATCGACATGCAGTACGCCGCGGCTACGCATGCAGCCTCCAGTGTTGCTCGGCGATGCGTTTCAGGCACAGGCGCAGTTCGGCCTCCAGGGCGCGGTCTTCGATGACCGGGGGGAAGTCCTTTGCCAGGGCTTCGTGCATCGCCGCCAGGGCCGGCGGCAGCGGCCGCGCATCGCTGGCCTGGCTACGCAGCCAGACGCCCTGGTTGGCGGCGAGCAAGGTGGCGGCGGCGACCTGTTCGGTCAGTTCCAGCACGCGGATCGCATCGCGGGCGGCAATGGTGCCCATGCTCACCTTGTCCTGGTTGTGGCATTCGGTGGAGCGCGAGAACACGCTGGCCGGCATGGTGTTTTTCAAGGCCTCGGCGGTCCAGGCACTGGCGCCGATCTGCACAGCCTTGAAGCCATGGTTGAGCATCGCGCGTTCGGCGCTGGAACCGGACAGGTTGCTCGGCAGACCGTGGTTGTAGCGCACGTCCACCAGCAGCGCGAGCTGCCGATCGAGCAGGTCGGCGACGTTGGCCACCAGGGTCTTGAGGCTGTCCATGGCAAAGGCGATATGCCCGCCGTAGAAGTGCCCGCCGTGGAGCACGCGCTCTTCTTCGGCGTCGATGATCGGGTTGTCGTTGGCGCTGTTCAGTTCGGTCTCGATAAACGAACGCAACCAGCCCAGGCTGTCGGCCAGCACGCCGAGGACATGGGGTGCGCAGCGCAGCGAGTAGCGATCCTGCAAACGGTGCAGCGGCGCGGTCGGCGCATCGATGGCGAGGTCCTTGCGCAGCCAGGCGGCGACTTGCATCTGCCCCGGGTGCGGCTTGGCGGCGAACAGGCGCTCGTCGAAGTGTTCCGGGTTGCCTTGCAGCGCCACTACGTTGAGGGCGGTGATGCGGGTTGCCAGTTGCAGCAGGTAGTCGGCGCGGGCAAAGGCCAGGCAGGCCAGGCCGGTCATGACGGCGGTGCCGTTCATCAATGCCAGGGCTTCCTTGGGCCGCAGTACCAGCGGGTCCCAGCCGAGTTCGCGGTGCACGTCGCTGGCCTGGCGGCGCTCGCCGCGGAACAGCACTTCGCGTTCGCCGGAGAGGGTCGCGGCCACGTAGGACAGTGGCGTCAGGTCACCACTGGCACCGACCGAGCCCTCTTCGGGAATCAGTGGCAGGATGTCCAGGTCGAGGAACGCCTGCAGGCGTTCCAGCAGTTCCACACGCACGCCGGACACGCCGTGGCACAGCGACTGCAAACGCGCCGCCAGCACCGCGCGGGTGGCCTGGGGATCGAGCAACTCGCCGAGGCCGCAACCGTGGAAGGTGTAGAGGTGACGCGGCAGCGCTTCAACGTGTTGAAGCGGCACCGCCACCACGCAGGAATCGCCGTAGCCGGTGGTGACGCCGTAGATCACGCCTTCCTTGTCCAGCAACGAATCAAGGAACTGCGCGCCCTTGGCGATGCGCTGGCGGAACACCGGGTCGCCTTGCAGTTGCGTCGGCACCTGACGGTTGGCCAGGGCCAGCACGTCTTCGATGCGCAGCGGGAGTTCGCCGAAGGTGACCGGCTCAAGCGGATGCGTTGTCATCGGATTTCCAGAAAGGGTAGAAGTTGAACCACTGGTACGGTGCCTGCAGGCAGTAATGGCCCAGGCGCTCGGCGTAACGGGCGGCCCACTGGGCGATCACCTGTTCGCGGTCGTTGCGTTTCCACTGCACGGCCTCGGTGAAGGGTTCGAGGGTGATGCGGTAGCGGCCCTGGAGTTTCACGCAGAACAGCAGGTTGACCGGGCATTTCAGCAGGCCGGCCAGGAGCCATGGACCTTGCGGGAACGCAGCGGGCTGGCCGAGGAAATCCACTCGTACATGGCGTCCGCCATGGAGTGGCACACGGTCGCCGGCAATCGCCAGCCACTCGCCGCGATCCAGGCGCTGGCTCAGTTGCAGCATCACCGCCGGGTTCAGTTCGCTGACCTGGATCAGCCGCAGGTTGGTCGCCCCGGCTTCGCCCAGCAAGCGGTTGAAGCGCTCGGCGTGCTTGGTGTGCACCAGCACGTTCATGGTGACCTTTTCCCCCAGTTCGGCGAGGGCGCGGCAGACTTCCAGATTGCCCAGGTGCGCACCCACCAGCATCTGCCCGCGCTCGCCGCGCAGTTGATCGCGCAGCCGGGCCGGGTCGACGATCTCGAGCTGCTCAAGGCGCAGCTTGCCGTTCCACACGTCGAGTTTGTCCAGCAACGAGTCGGCAAAGGCCATGAACTGCCGGAAGACATTCATGCGGGTCGGCCGCAGGGCGCTTTGAGCGCTCCAGTCGGCCAGGCGCTGCTGGTAGTGCCAGGCACTCTGCCGGGCGCTGCGGCCGAACAGGAAAAAGTACAGGACGATACCGTGCAGCACCGGGCTGAGCATCCGGCGGCCGAGGACCTTGACGCCGAAGGCGGTGAGTTTCATCAACCAGAAGCTGCCGCGTTCCTGGCGGTCGGCCCAATGCTTTTGTGCGTCGCTCATGCCCGCCACCGTCGCCAGAGGATGCTCGGCAGGCGCACCAGCATGCCGAAGAACAGCCGGGTGTGCATGCTGGAAATCAGCGCGTTGTCGTGGAACATCCGAAAGTGCGAGAGGCCGTCCAGGGGGTAGTGGACCTTGGTCGGCAACCAGCGCATGGGTTGGTTGCGCCAGGACAGGCGCACGAGAATGTCCGAGTCGAAGTCCATGCGTTTGCCCACCTTCACCGAATTGATCAGCGCCAGCACCGGTGGCAGCGGGTAGACCCGGAAGCCGCACATGGAGTCGCGGATCTGCAACGACAGGCTGTTTATCCAGACCCAGACATGGGTCAGGTAACGGGCATAGAGCCGGCCCTTGGGCACGCTGTCATCGTATTGCGGGTAGCCGCAGATCAGCGCTTCGGGGTGCTGGCGCGAGGCGTCGAGAAAGACCGCGATGTCCTGCAGGTCGTGCTGGCCGTCGGCGTCCACCTGCAGGACATGGCTGAAGCCCAGCCGGGCGGCCTCGCGCATTCCGCTCATGACCGCGCCGCCCTTCCCTTGGTTGACGGGTAGTTTCACCAGGGAAACGTGTTCGCGTTCGGCGAGTTGTTCCAGGACCGCCGCGCAGGTCGGGCTGCTGGCATCGTCCACCAGCACGCAGGGCAGGCCGGCGGCGAGCACCGCTTCGAGAACAGCGGGCACGGCGGCCTCATGGTTGTAGACCGGGATAACGGCGCAGGGCTTATGCATGGGCCGCCTCCAGCACGATGCGGCCGCTGGAGCAGGCGGCCTTGGTATTGCGAAAGGCGAAGTGCAGTTTGCTGCGCTCACGGTCGAAGCGCAGGCTCAGTTCGAGCTGGTCGCCCGGTCGCACCAGTTGCTGGAACTTCAGCACTTCCATGCCGGCGAATTTTTCCGGCAGTTCGAGTCGTTCGCGACCCAGCTCCAGCGCCCAATCCACTTGCACCACGCCGGGCAGCACCGGAGTGACCGGGAAGTGTCCGCTGAAGTAGGCCAGGTCCGGCGGCACGGCCAACTGCAACAGCCATTCGCCATCTGTTTCGTGTTGCGAAAGCACTTCCGGACCTTTGGGGCGCGGCGCCTGCAACAGGGCCTGGACTTCGGCTTGGGGCAATTTGCCCTGGGGGTTCAGCGGCAGCTGCCGCAGTAGCCGCCAGCGGCGCGGCAGCGCCAGGGTTTCGCAATGGCCGAGCAGATGTTTGCGCAGGGCCTCGGTCAGCGTACGCCGACCCTGGTTACGCAGGATATGCAGTCCCTGTTCGGAGAGCACCAGCAGCGCGCCGAGGTAGGCGCGGTTTTCCTGCACCACGCCCAGGCGCGCTTCGGCGACCCAGTCGTGCTCCACCAGGGCCTGTTCCAGCATCGGCAGGGAGATGCGTTTCTCTTCCAGTTTGACGATGCGGTCCAATCGGCCCAGCAGTTCAAAACGGCCATCGGCTTCGAAGCGTACGGCGTCCGCCGTTTGCTCGATATGACCGGCCGGCAGGTAAGGCGAAGCCACCTGCAAGGCACCGTCCGGGTCCTGGCTCAGTTGTACGTCGGCAAAAGGGCGCCACAGCGGATCGCCCTGGCGCCAGGCGATACCGCCGGTTTCCGAGCTGCCGAGAATTTCCGTCGGCCATTGTCGCAAGCGTTGTTGCAGACTGGACGCGGCCTCGGGCGGAAGTGCACCGCCGGAAGAAAACACCCGGCGCACCTGGCTCAGGGCCGGCCAGTCGAGGTTGTCGCCCATGCGCTTGAGCAGGGCCGGGCTCGCCACCCAGGTGAATTGCGGGTGTTCACGGCTGGCGCGTTGCAGGTCTTCCGGGAAGGCCAATTGCTTGCGCACAAAGGTCCGTCCGGCACACAGCGGCCAGAGCACACGGAACAGCAGGCCATAGATATGTTGAGTAGCGACACTGCCGATAATGCAGGCCTGCTCGAGGTCGGCGCCCCACAGCTGTTCCAGGGCCTGCACTTCATTGGCCAATTGGCGCAGGCTTTTGTCGATGCGCTTGGGTTCGCCACTGGAGCCGGAGGTGCACAGGCTCAGGTGGCAATCATCAAGATCGAGCACGGCCGGGCTCAAGGGTTCGCCGCAGAGCGCTTCGAGGGTGTGGCTATCCGTCAGCCACAGGTCGACATCCGCCGCCCAGCGTTGGCGGGTCTGCTCTTGCAGGTCGGCGGGCAACAGCACCCGAACGCCTGCGCGCCAGGCACCGAGCAGGGCGATGGCCAGTTCCCCGGCATCTTCCAGGTGCACGGCGATATGCTTGACGTCACGCGCCTGCAAGCCGGCCGCCAGGCTTAACGCCCGCAGTGACAGCCCGGCATGATCCAGCGACGGGCCCAGGGTGACCGCTCGCGGTCCATGCGACTTGAGCAACAACTGCTCAAGGTTTATCCAGTTCATGCGCGGCCTCTTACCCGTTGTCGTACCAGCCACTCAATGGCGAACAGCAAACCCATCAGCCCATAGGAAATCAGGCCGGTGTACAACATCCACCAGTTCAGCGGCGCCCAGAGGGTCAGGGCGGCGGCGATCAGGCCGTTACAGAGAAAGAACAGGCTCCAGACGCGGGTCACCTGCCTCGTATAGTTAATGGCCACATCCGGCAACTGCGGCTCCCGCAGACGGGCCAGTCGCTCGACTATCGGTGGGCCGAATTTCAGGCTCAGGCCGAACAGCCCGAGCATGAAGGCGCTGATCAGCACCGGGTACCAGCGCAGCAGCAGCGGGCTGTTCAGCAACGCCAGCAAGCCGCAGAAGGCGATGGCACTGAGCGCCATCCACAGGCTGCCGGGGCGCCGCTCATCGGTCAGGACCCGGGCCAGCCACAGGCCGCCGAGCAACAGCCCGAACTGCCAGGGGGCAAAGTGCTCCATGCCGAAATACACCGCAAAGGGGTACAGCAGGCCCGCCAGGAGCAGGCCCAGGCCGATCAGGCGTTTCATGCGGCCGGTTGCACCAGGCGAAAGACCGCCTCGACCACATCGTTGACGGTGCGCACCGACTTGAACTCCTCGGCGGCGATTTTCTTGCCGGTCTGACGCTTGATATGGTCGATCAGGTCCACGGCATCGATGCTGTCGATTTCCAGGTCCTGGTACAGGTTGCTGTCCAGGGTGACACGTTCGGGTTCGAGTTCGAAGAGTTCGACCAAGGCATCGCGCAGGGTGTTGAAGATGTCGTCACGGGTTTGCATGGTACGGCCTCACGCTGCCTGTTTTGCCGTGACGAAAGCCGCAAGGCTGGCCACGCTGGAGAAATGGTCGCGGGTGTCCTTGGCGTCCGCATCGATCTTGATGCCGTAGCGCTTCTGGATCGCCAGGCCGAGTTCGAGGGCATCCACCGAATCCAGGCCCAGGCCTTCGCCGAACAGGGTTTGCTCGTTGCCGATGTCTTGCGCGCTGATGTCTTCCAGGCCCAGGGCCTCGATGATCAGCTCTTTGATCTCAAGGTGCAGGGCGGGGGTTGGATCGCTCATCTGAGGCGAGCTCCTTAATGAAGTAATGGTGCAGATAATCGTTGAGTTTGCGCGAGGCCTGGGGCGCGGGGCCCTGCGCGGCAAAGCCTTGTGGGTCTATATCGGCGCCGACACTGAAACTGAAGTGCACCCGGCGTTGCGGAATGCGATACCAGGGTTCGGCCTTGGTCAGGGTGGTGGGGCTGACCTTGATCACGACCGGGGTGATGATTCTCGCACCCCGCAGGGCAATCGCGGCGGCGCCGCGATGAAAGGCGGGTGCCGTGCCCGGTGTGGTTCGGGTGCCTTCGGGAAAAACGATCAGGGTCTGGCCGTCTCGCAGGGCGCTGGCGGCGGCTTCGAGCATGTCCAGGCTGCCGTCGTTGCTGATGTATTCGGTGGAGCGTACCGGCCCGCGGGTGAAGGGGTTTTGCCAGAGGCTCTGCTTGACCACGCAGTTGGCATGGCGCACCAGGCCGATCAGGAACACCACATCGATCAGCGACGGGTGGTTGGCGATGATCATCTGGCCGGGGCGACCGAGTTTTTCCGCGCCTTCGACTTCATAGGTCAGTACGCCGGTGCGGGCCATGAAGCGGATGAACAGCCAGAACAGCCGGCTGACTGTTTGTCGCGCGCGCAGGCGCTGACGTTCGGCATCGCCCGGCAGGCAGCCGAGCAAGGGGAATATCACCAGTCGCAGGCACAGGCCGCCCAGCCCGAACAGGGCGAAGCTCAAGGCGGTGGCCAGCAGACGCCAGTAATAGGCGTCGCAAGGTTTGGTCATGGTCGGCGTTGCCAATTCCATACCCGGGACTTCCATTGGTGTTGGCAGGAGGCGTGTTGGCCGAGCAGGGTACGCAACAGATCGAGGGCATGGGGCCACTCGGTCGGCGGTTGTTCGTCCGTGGCGCTCGCGAGGGACAGTTGCCACTCGTCGCCCGGGGTCAGCAGCAGGCCGAGGGCGTAGGGAAACGGCACGTCGTCGATCCAGCGGCGGTAGGCTTCGGGCGGTTGTTCTTCGGTGATCACCAGCAGGACCGCCGGGGCGCCTTCATCGAGCAGCGCGGCGGCCTCGAGCATGCCGTGCTCCAGGCCATCGCCATTGGCGGCCAGGGCGGTCATTTCGCAGGTCGAGCCACGCAGGATCGACCAAAGGCCAATCACCGCGTTGTGCACCGACAGGCTGAACTGGGTCGGCGACAATGGCTGATCGGCCGCCAGGTCGCTGAGGATCTCGAAGGTGCGCGGGGTTTCGCCGTGTCGGGAGATGAACACCAGGGGCAATTGCGCGTGCCCTTCGGCCAGCGGCCAGCCGACGCTGAACGCCATGCGCGCCATACGGCCGAGGCGGCGGCGCTGCATGGCCGGCAGGAAAGACACATCCGGAGCCGCATCGCTGGGCGCGGGCACGCAGGGCTGGCGGCTCCAGGCCTGCCAGTCGTCCACACTTTCCAGGCCCGGGGCCCAGGCGCGCCATTGGGCGATGTTGAAATTGATCACTGAATGTCTTCCCGCCCCTGCGGGCTTCCTTGAACGCTATGGTTGATCCCTGAACCCCTACCAACCCTGGCGTGGCGCGATGGCCAAGTGGCGCGCATTATCCCGGTGCACAAGGCCTGTAGCAAATTTTTGGTCACATTTTGCACGATTAAATTTGCAGTTATGCGAAGGGAGAGCTAGCAACTGGCTATTATTCGTATTTTTTCGGATACGTATGTCAGAGCTTTCCCGGCTTAAAGGGAAAATACCCTGGATTGGTGAAGTTATTGCGGTGTGAGAGGTAGTCCTCGTCCTGCCAAGGTGGCGCGGCAGCGGTCAAGCCCTCTACACTCGGTGATTCATTGATACACGGAGGTCTTGTCATGCGGCGTGTGGTGTTCAATCAGAAAGGCGGGGTCGGTAAGTCGAGCATTGCCTGCAACTTGGCGGCGGTCAGCGCCAGCGAGGGCTATCGGACCCTGTTGGTGGACCTCGATGCCCAGGCCAACTCCACGCAATACCTCACCGGGCTCACCGGCGAGGATATTCCCATGGGTATCGCGGACTTCTTCAAGCAGATCCTCTCGTCCGGGCCGTTCTCGAAGAAAAACCAGGTGGATATCTATGAGACGCCTTTCGACAACCTGCATGTGATCACCGCCACGGCCGAGCTGGCGGATCTGCAGCCCAAGCTCGAGGCGAAACACAAGATCAACAAGCTGCGCAAACTGCTGGACGAGTTGTCGGAAGATTACGACCGCATTTACCTGGATACGCCGCCGGCGCTGAACTTTTATGCGGTGTCTGCGCTGATTGCCGCCGATCGCGTGTTGATTCCCTTCGATTGCGACAGCTTCTCCCGTCAGGCGCTGTATGGCCTGCTGGCCGAGATCGAAGAGTTGAAGGAAGACCACAACGAAGATCTGCAAGTGGAAGGGATCGTGGTCAACCAGTTCCAGGCCCGGGCGAGCCTGCCGCAGCAGATGCTCGACAGCCTGATCGCCGAGGGCTTGCCGGTGTTGCCGGTGTACCTCGCCAGTTCGGTGAAGATGCGCGAGTCCCATGAAGCCAACCGGCCGCTGATCCACTTCGATCCGCGGCACAAGCTGACCCAGCAGTTCGTCGAGTTGCACACGCTGCTGGAGAAAAACGCTTAACGCCCCTTTGCGTTTTGCGCCTGCCGGCTGCGCGAGCCTCAGATACCTTGGCTGCGCAGCCAGGCCATCAACTGCGGCAGGGGAAAGGCGCCGCTCTGGCGCGCTACTTCCTGGCCATTTCTGAACAGGATCAGGCTGGGAATCGAACGAATCCCCAATTGTGCCGAGAGTTGCGGGTTGGCCTCGCTGTCGAGCTTGGCCAGGCGGCATTTGCCGGCCAGTTGCGCCGCAGCCTGTTCGAACACCGGCGCAAAGGATTTGCACGGCCCGCACCAGTCCGCCCACACGTCCACCAGCAACGGCAGGTCGCCCTTGATCTGGCTGACGTAGTCGCCCTGTTTCAATTCGAACGGTTTGTCCAGCAAGACCGCGGCTTTGCAGCGCCCGCATTTCGGCTGGTCGCCCAGGCGTTCGGCGGGGATGCGGTTGAGGCCGTTGCAACGGGGGCAGGGGATCAAGAGGGGGGCGGACATGGAAGGGTTCCCGGGTAGTGGCCAATGAACTTGAACTGGAGTCTGGGGCGCGCTTTATCAAGGGGGCCAAGGGTGTGTTGCATGTCCTCACATATTCAAACGGCGCGTTTTACCTTCAGGATCTAGCCTCAGGGAATGAGCCGTCGGTCAGATTTTGACAATCGCAAATTGCGATAACCTGGTTTGACGGATAATCTTCATAGCAAGATGCGATAAGGATATTGCATGCGTGTGATTACCGAGAAGCGGATTCGGGAAGCCAAGGCAAGATGGCCCGACACTGCCAGTGCGTTGGATGCCTGGTGCCGAAGGATCAAGGGGAGCAGTCCTGAAAGCTTTTCGGCGCTCAAGGCGATGTTCCCAGCGACAGACAAGGTGGGTCGCTTGCATGTGTTTGATATTGGCGGGAACAAGCTGCGCCTGATTGCGGGTGTGCACTACGGTGCCCAGCAGCTATATATCAAGCATGTGCTGGATCATCGCGAATATGACAAGGGTAAATGGAAGGAGACGTGTTGATGAATGCTGTCATCAAGCAGGCTTCCGAGCACTGGCCGTTCGTGGAGCCACTGCTGCGCAAACCAAAAAACGAGGCCGATTACGATGCCCTGGTGGGCATTCTCGACGAGTTGCTGGGCGTCATTGGCGAAGACGAATCGAACCCGCTCATGAGTCTGGTGAACATCATCAGTGATTACATAGAGGCCTATGACAAGGAGCACTGGCCGATGCCGGTGGCCAGTGGGGCCGATGTACTGCGGGAGATGATGCGTGAACATGGCTTGAACCAGAGCGACCTGCCCGGGGTCGGGCCGCAATCGGTGGTTTCCGAGATACTCAGCGGCAAGCGTCAGCTCAACCTGCGCCAGATCCGCTGGTTGGCCGAGCGTTTTGGGGTGCGGGAGCAGACCTTTATCTGAGCCGGCTCACGACGAACAACTGATCTCCAGATGCTTGCCCCACTCCGGTGGCCGCTCGGCGTAGGGCTCCATGCCCGCTTGTTCCTCGAACGGCTTGCTCAGTACTTCGTGAAGTTGCCGTACCTCTGAGTAGTCACCATTTTCCGCCGCATCGATGGCCTTCTGCGCCAGGTAGTTGCGCAGGATATACAGCGGGTTGGCCGCGTGCATCCGAGCCTTGCGCCGGGATTCATCCTGGTCCGGCTCGCGGGCGACCCGGGCCTTGTAGCGGTCGGCCCAGGCGTCGAAACCCTTGAGATCGATAAAGTCATCCCGCAGTCGCGCCGTGGCCAGGGCGGCAGACTCATCCCCCAGGCGGCGGAAGAACAAGGTGTAGTCGACCCCGCCGGCCTGCATCAGTTGCAGCAGGTTTTCCACCAGCTTCAGGTCGTCGTCTTCGGCGCTGGTCAGGCCGAGGCGGCGGCGCATCAGGTCCAGGTAGTGGGCCTGGTACAGCGGCAGGAACAAGCCCAACGCCTCGCGCAACGCCTCGACACTGATGAAGGGCGTCAGGGCCTGGGCCAGTGCACTGAGGTTCCACTGGCCGATGGGCACCTGGTTGCTGAACGAGTAGCGGCCCTGGTCATCGGAGTGGTTGCAGATGAAGTGCGCATCGAAATCGTCGAGAAAGGCGAACGGACCGAAATCGAAGGTGATACCCAGGATCGACATATTGTCGGTGTTCATCACGCCGTGGCAGAAACCGTAGGCCTGCCACTTGGCGATCAGCTCGGCATTACGCTCGACGATCTCGCGGAACATCGCCAGGTACGGCTCCGGCTGTTCCAGGCATTCGGGAAAATGCATGGCCAGCACGTGCTCGCCGAGCTGCTTCTGCTGCTCCGGCTGCTTGGTGTAGTAGAAGTATTCGAAATGACCGAAGCGCACATGGCTGGGCGCCATGCGCAGGACCATGGCGCCGCGTTCCTGTTTCTCGCGCCACACCGGCGTGTCGGAGCCGATCACGCACAGCGCGCGGCTGCTGGGAATACCCAGGGCATGCAGGGCCTCGGAAGCGAGGAACTCGCGGATCGACGAGCGCAGCACCGCGCGGCCGTCGCCCATGCGCGAATACGGTGTTTGCCCGGCGCCCTTGAGGTGCAGGTCCCAATGCTCGCCCGCGGTGTTGTAGACCTCGCCCAGCAACAGCCCGCGACCGTCACCCAGGCGCGGGTTGTAGGAGCCGAACTGATGCCCCGAATAGACCATGGCCCGCGGCTCGGCTTCGGCCCAGAGCTTGTGCCCGCCGAACAGCTCGGCGAACACCGGTTCCTCGGCAATGGCCGGGTCCAGGTCGAGCAGGGCCATGGCCGCCGGACTCACTGCCACCAGACGCGGATTGTCGAGGGGCTCGGGCAGGATATGGGTGGAAAACGCATCGCCCAGGCGGGCGAAGCGGTTATCGAAGGTCAGTTCGTCGAGGGCTTTCAAACGGCCGGCTCCAGCAGAATGTCCGAGTATTCTGCTGGGATTAGCCGGCAGACGCCAGCGGCCTCATACAAACGGCATGAGCGCCGCGCTGGTCGAGTTTCAGTCAAGCTTGTCCGGCGGTGGCAACTGCTCCGGCTCGGCCGGCGTCTTTGACACGGGCCCAGGCGCTTCGCCTTCCACCGGCACCAGCTTGTATTCCTGACCCTGCAGGTTCTTGAGGTAGACCTCCATCTGCCGGAACGAGATGTTGATGTGCTCTTTCTTGAACTCGCGGTTGATAAAGCGATTGACCTCGTCGACCACCGGGTTGCGGTCACCCAGGTCGCGCACGTGCATGCGCAGTTCGTGGTCCAGGGTACTTTCGCCGAAGTTCAGGAAGTACACGTGGGGCTCGGGTTCCTTCAACACTCGGGGGTTATCGCGGGCGGCCTTGAGCAGCAGCTCCTTGACCCGGTCCAGGTCCGAACCGTAGTCGACGCCGAGCTTGAGGGTCACGCGGGTGACGGTGTCGGTCAGCGACCAGTTGATCAGTTGTCCGGTGATAAAAGTCTTGTTCGGGACAATGATGTCCTTGCGGTCGAAGTCGGTGATGGTGGTGGCGCGGATACGGATCTTGCTGACCGTGCCCGACAGGGTGCCGATGGTGATGGTGTCGCCGATCCGCACCGGACGTTCGAACAGGATCATGATGCCGGAGATGAAGTTGGCGAAGATTTCCTGCATGCCGAAACCCAGGCCTACCGACAGCGCCGCCACCAGCCACTGCAACTTGTCCCAGCTCACGCCAAGGGTCGAGAGGGTGGAGACAAAGCCGATGCCGGCGATCACGTAGGACAGCAGGGTGGTGGTGGCGTAGGCGCTGCCTTGGGCCAGTTCGAGCTTGGACAGCACCAGCACTTCCAGCAGGCCCGGCAGGTTGCGCGCCAGGGCGAAGGTGATGCCGATGATCGCCAGGGCCCCGATGACGTTGCCGATGCTGATGGGCACCATGCTCATGGTCGCGCCGGTGCCGCTGGTGTATTCGTAGAGGGTGATGTTGTCCAGGTAGGAGAACACGCTGATCAGGTCCGCCCAGACCCAGTACAGCGCCGCCACGAAACCGCCGAGCAGGGCCAGGCGGATCAGGCGCATGGATTGTTCGTTGACCTGTTCGATGTCCAGGGTCGGCTCTTCGATCAGCGGTTCGCCATCGCCGGCCTCCTTGGCCGCCTGGCGTTTGCTCAGGGCGCGCTGGTAGGCCAGGCGCCGGGCCGCAACCCCGAGGCCGCGAGCGAAGGTCGCTTCGATCACCAGCCAGAGCATCAGCAGGTACAGGGTCTCGATCAGTCGGTCGCTGAGTTTCAGGGCGGTGTAGTAGTAGCCGAAGCACACGGCGATAAACAGCGCGATGGGCATGGCGGTGAAGATCACGCCGACCAGTTTGCGGAACAACGAGGCACTGCCGCGGTTTGGAGTGCCCAGCAGCAGGCGACTGAGCAGCCAGGCCATCAGGCCGTAGCAGGTCAGGACCACGGCGATCCCCAGCACGTCACCGGCCAGCGAGGCCGGTTGCAGCTCGGCGACGGAGACGATGGCCACCAGGGCCAGGACCACGAAACCGAGTCGGCGCACCCAGCCCTGGAGAAATTCGACCTGGGGTTTTTCCCAACGGAAATGCAGTTCGGCCACGCCACCCGGCGCCAGAATCCGGTAGGCGGTGTAGAACACCAGCCAGGCCAGGGCGATTTGCAGCAGCGCGGCGCCGAGGCTGGCGTTCTGGCCGCGGGCGTCGATCTGCAGGGCATAGCCGCACAGGGCCAGCCCGAGGGCGACCGGCATCGCCAGGGCGACGTTGACCAGGATCGCCAGCGGTGTGTGCCACTGGCTGTCGCGTTTGAAGTGGCCGATATCCTTGTGCACCTTGCTCAGGCGCGCATACAGCGACTTGCGCCGCCACAGCAGGGCACCGATCAGCAGCAGCAAGGGCAGGAACAGCAGTGGATGCTGGGCCAGGCCGTCGGTCAGCTCACTGAAACTGGAGGCCCAGGGCAGGGTGGTGACCTGCTTTTGCAGGCGTGCCGGCACGCTTTCGATCCAGTCCAGGTCCAGGGGCTTGTTGCTCGGGATCCAGAACATCTGCTCGTCCAGGGTCGCGCGCAGGCTCTGGGCGGTGCTGAGCAGTTGTTTCTGGTTCAGTTGCAGGGTGATGGATTCGTTGAGCAGGGCGCTCAGTTCGCGGTTCAGGCGCTCGAGCAAGTCGCTACGGGTCACCGCCAGGTCCAGCAGGGTCCTGCGCAGTTGCGCATTGACCTGGTCCGGCGGCTGGGTCGCCAGCAGGTTGTCGACATAGGTGGCCGGGCTGCTGATCAGTTCGCGCTGCTGGTTGACCTCGAACTGGTAGAGGCGGATATCGGCGATTTCATCGGCCAGGTTCTTGTCCACTTGCAGCCGCGGCAGGGCCTGTTTCTGCTTGTAGAGAATCTTCGACAGCAACAGGCTGCCCTTGAGCACGCTGATCTGTTCGTCCAGGGCCTGGTCGCTCTGGGTCACGCTGTCGAGCTGCTGTTTGGTCTGCAGGTTCTGCTGGGTCAGTTCGTTGAGACGGTCGGTGCTTTTGAGCAGGTAGTCGGAGAGCTTGAGGTTGGTGGCGCTTTCGGTGGCCAGTACGCTGCTGTCGCCGGCCTTTTGCGCTTCGATGGATTGCTGGGTGACGGTCTGCTGGGACTGGGCCAGGCGCTTCTGGTTGATCAGCGACTGCATGTCCTGGATTTCCTGCTCCAGGCGCGCGGTTTTTTCCATCAGCAGGTCGTGCTGGCTGTTGCCCAGGTCCTGCAATTGGCTGTTGCCGGCCAGTTCCTGGCGGCGCAACAGGATCAGCGCGTTGATCGAGCCCAGCTCGGCGGTCAGCTGGTTGCGCTGGTCGCTGTTGAGGGTCTTGCCGTTGTCCTTGCCCTGCTTGAGGGTGTTGTTGATCTGCTGGATGCGTGTCTGGCTGGTGCTGATTTCCGACTGCGCGCGCTCGGGGCGGGTCTGGGCGGTGATGATCAGGCTGTTGGCATCGGCCAGGGCTTTTTGCAGATCGCCCTGTTGGGTGGTGCGCTCGGTCAGCAGCTGTTCCAGCTGCGACACCGACTGGTTGGCATAACGCTGGGCCACCGGGATCACCTTGGTGACTTTCAGGCGCGCCAGTTCACGCTGGTTTTCGACGGTCTGGCGCGGCGCGTCGGCGACTTGCTGCTTGGTCGCGGCCAGGCGCTTTTCATAGTCGTCCTGATTCGACAGCCAGGTCAGCGTCTGCTGCAGCACGGCTTGCAGGGCCTTTTGATCGGCGTCGGCGAGCTTGCGGTCGGCGATCCTGTCCAGGCTTTGCTGGACCGATGCACTGGTGGGCGGTTCGGCTGCTTGCAACGCGCCGACGGAAAGACTCAGGCCCAGCAGGGCCATGGCAAGAAAAGTGCGCAAGGAAGACATAAGTACCGGTCGAGCAGCGTGAAGAAAGTGGGCAGTTTAGAGGAAGAGACCCGGACCCGGGCGACTTCCTTCGGGGAATCTGACGCCGACTTTGCCGATCTTGTTCCCGTCCATGACCGCGACAGTCCACAGGGTGTTGTTCCACTCCACCTGGTCGCCGACGATGGGCGCGCCGCCGACCTTGTGGGCGATGAAGCTGCCCAGGGGGGTATTCGGGTCGACGCCTTCGAGTTTCAGGCCATAGAGGGCCGAGACCGCGCCCAGCTGGGCGTCGCCTTCGAGCACGAAGTCGCCGAAGAAGCGCAGGTCGAGGCCGCGCTGCGGCGCCTGGCTGAACAGCTTGCCGAGGGCCGGGAGGTTGTGTTCATGGCCGATCACGCAGAGCAGGTCATCGACTTCCAGGGTGGTACTACCCGACGGATGGAGCAGTTGCTGGCCACGGAACAGTGCGGCGATACGCGTACCCTCGGGCATTTTCAACTCGCGCAGGGCGGCGCCGATGCACCATTTTTCAGCGCCCAGGCGATAGACGAACAGCTCCCACTCGCTGGTGACATGCACTTCCAGGGCGGCCCGGGAGATCGGCGCCGGTTCTGGCGGCACCGTGACCTTCAGCAGCTTGGCTACCCACGGCAGGCTTGTGCCTTGCACCAGCAGCGACACCAGCACGATAAAGAACGCCAGGTTGAAGTAGAGCTGTGCGTGGGGCAGGCCGGCCATCAGCGGGAACACCGCAAGAATGATCGGGACCGCGCCGCGCAGGCCGACCCAGGAAATAAACGCCTTTTCCCGTCCATGGAAGGCCTTGAACGGCAGCAGGCCGACCAGCACCGACAGCGGCCGGGCGAACAGGATCATCCACAGGGCCAGGCCGAGGGCCGGCAGGGCGATGGGCAGCAGGTCATGGGGCGTGACCAGCAGGCCCAGCACCAGGAACATGCCGATCTGCGCCAGCCAGGCCATGCCGTCAAGCATATGCAGAATGCCGTGGCGACTGCGCACCGGGCGGTTGCCGATCACCAGGCCGCACAGGTACACGGCGAGGAAGCCGCTGCCGTGCAGGGCGTTGGTCAGGGCGAAGACCACCAGGCCGCCGCTGATCACCAGGATCGGGTAGAGGCCGTTGGCCAGGTTGATACGGTTGACCAGTTGCAGCATCAGCCAGCCGCCACCGAGGCCGATGATGCCGCCGATGCCGAATTCGCGAATCAGATGGCCGAGCAGGCTCCAGTGCAGGCCGGTCTGGCCGCTGGCGAGCATGTCGATCAGGGTCACGGTAAGGAACACCGCCATCGGGTCGTTACTGCCCGACTCGATTTCCAGGCTGGCGGTGACCCGTTCGTTGAGGCCCTTGCCGCCCAGCAGCGAGAATACCGCGGCGGCGTCCGTGGAGCCGACGATGGCGCCGATCAGCAGGCCCTGGATGATATTCAGGTTGAACAGCCAGGCGGCGGCCATGCCGGTCAGCCCGGTGGTGATCAGCACCCCGACCGTGGCCAGCGACAACGCCGGCCAGAGCGCCACGCGGAAACTCGCGACCCGCGTGCGCAGGCCGCCGTCGAGCAGGATCACGGCGAGGGCGAGGTTACCGACCAGGTAGGCGGTGGGGTAGTTGTCGAAGATGATGCCGCCGCCGTCGACGCCGGCGGTCATGCCCACGGCGAGGATGATCACCAGGATCGGGATGCCGAGGCGCGAGGACAGCGAGCTCACCAGAATGCTTGCGCCTACCAGCAACGCGCCGATCAAGAACAGGCTGTTGATGGTCGTCGCATTCAAAGGCAGTACTCCAGGAAAGCTTGCAAAGGCTGGGCGCAGACTGACCATGCAGTCTGCGTGCCAGCGATTCTAACCTGTTGAAATGTACCGCTGTCAAAAGCTTTAGAACCAGGCGTCCTGCATCGACAGGCAGGTATCGTCCCGCGCTTCGAGAATGGCCAGCTCATGATGGCAGCCCGGGACTTCCCAGGTGAGGAAGTAGCGCGCGGCTTGCAGCTTGCCTTTGTAGAAGGGCAGGTCCGCCGGATTGCCCCTGGCCAGGCCTTCCTCGGCGCGCACCGCCTGTTCCAGCCAGCGCCAGCCAATCACCGTGTGGCCGAACGCCTTGAGGTACAGCGCCGAGTTGGCGAGGCTGCTGTTGACCTTGCCCTGGGCCAGGTCGGTCAGCAGGCCGAGGGTCACGCTTTGCAGGCGTGCGACCAGATCCTCCAGCGGCTGGCGCAGGGTATCCAGGGAGGAATAGGCGGCGGCGCGCTTGGCGGTGTCGGCGATCAGTCGGATCAGCTGCTTCAAGCCGGCCCCGCCGTTCTGCGCCAGCTTGCGCCCCAGCAGGTCGAGGGACTGGATGCCGTGGGTGCCTTCGTGAATCGGGTTCAGCCGGTTGTCGCGGTAGTACTGTTCCACCGGGTATTCGCGGGTGTAGCCGTGGCCGCCGAGAATCTGGATCGCCAGTTCATTGGCCTTGAGGCAGAACTCCGAGGGCCAGGATTTGACGATGGGAGTCAGCAGGTCGAGCAGTTCATGGGCCTGGCGGCGCTCTATCTCGGAGGTCAGTGTGGTGGTGTCATCGAACAGCCGCGCGGCGTACAGGCCGAGATCGAAGGCGCCTTCGACGTAGGCCTTCTGGGTCAGCAACATGCGCTTGACGTCGGCGTGCTGGACGATCGAAGCCGGTGCGGTGCTCGGGTCCTTGCTGTCGGGCAGGCGGCCCTGGGGGCGTTCCCGGGCGTACTCCAGGGAATACAGGTAACCGGCATAGCCGAGCATCACCGCGCCCATGCCGACGCCGATCCGCGCTTCGTTCATCATCTGGAACATGTAGCTCAGGCCCTGGTGCGGCTTGCCCACCAGATAGCCGACACAGTTGCCGTTATCGCCGAAGTTCAGCGCCGTGGAGGTGGTGCCGCGCCAGCCCATCTTGTGGAACAGCCCGGCCAGCAGCACATCGTTGCGCGGGCCGAGGCTGCCGTCGTCGTTGACCAGGAACTTGGGCACGATAAACAGTGAGATGCCCTTCACTCCGGGTGGGGCGTCCGGCAGTTTTGCCAGGACCATGTGCACGATGTTTTCCGATAGCGGGTGGTCGCCGCCGGAAATAAAGATCTTGTTGCCCTTGAGCCGGTAGCTGCCGTCGGTGGCCGGTTCGGCGCGGGTGCGGATATCCGACAGCGAAGAGCCGGCGTGGGGCTCGGTCAGGGCCATGGTGCCGAAGAAGCGGCCGTCGATCATCGGTTGCAGGAAGCGGCGCTTTTGCTCGTCGCTGCCGAAGCTCTCGATCAGGTTCGCCGCGCCCATGGTCAGGAACGGGTAGGAGGTCGAGGCGGCGTTGGCCGACTGGAAGTGGGCGAAACAGGCCTGGGACAGCAGGGTCGGCAGTTGCATGCCGCCATCTTCGAAGCTGCGCGCGGCGTTGAGAAAGCCGGCCTCGAGGAAGGCGTCGACGGCCGGTTTCACTTCCGGGATCAGGATGGCTTCGCCGTTTTCGTAGCGCGGTTCGTTTTCGTCGTTCTTGCGGTTGTGCGGAGCGAAGAATTTCTCGGCGATGGTGCGGGCGGTGCCGATGGCGGCGTCGAAGGTTTCCCGGGAGTGTTCGGCGAATCGCTCGCGCTGGGTCAGGCCCTCGGCATCGAGGACTTCGTACAGCTCGAAAGCCAGATTGCGGGAACTGAGCAGCATCTCGGACATGGCGGCCTACCTGTGGGGGAGTGCGCCGAGTCTAGGCGGCTGAATAAGCGGTGCCTAGCAAGATTGATGTGGGTGATGGAGGGGCAGAATTCAGGGAGGTGTGTTGTCTGGGCCGGCCTATTCGCGGGCAAGCCCTGCTCCTACAGTTTTTTGTCATCCTCTGATTTTGTGTACGACACGGGACTGTAGGAGCAGGGCTTGCCCGCGAAGGCGATTTTCCGCTGGGTGAAGTCGTCAGGCCTGGCGCCCATTGCGGAGCCAGACCTTCCGCCCGGCTTAACCGATGGTCATCAAGCTGGCGTTACCGCCCGCCGCCGCGGTGTTGACGCTCAACGCCCGCTCGATCACCAGGCGCTCCAGTGCAATGCCGGTTTCGCCCTGGGACAAACCGTGCACACCGACAATCGCGCCGCTACGTTGGGCAATCTGCTGGCAGACCCCGCGCAACTGGTCGGAATGGCCGTGATGCAGCACCGCGTCGAACAGCACCTCGTCCTTGGTCCAGTCGGCCACACGCTGGATGCGCGCCTGCACTTCTTTCGGCAAGCGCCCGTAGAGCGCCTTGGCCGATTCGCCTTCCGGCCAGACCGCCGAGCCGCCCACGGCCAATACCGCCGCCAGTTGCGTCAGCAGGTCGCCTTCGATGTCCGCCAGGCACAGCACATGCTCGCGAGGCAGGATGGCGTAGCTGTTGCGCTCGCCGGTCGGGCCGTTGAGCACTCGGGTAATCCCGCTTTGCGACTGCGCCGCAAAGGCCGCGCACAGCGCATCGAGGTCCGCCAGCTTCTGGCTCTCGGCCCAGGCCTTCAGGGCGTGAAGCGGCTTGAGCAAAGCTTCGCGCAGACGCAGGTCCGGTGCGGCCAGGGCATCGCCCCGAGCAAAGGACTGTTCGATGGCATCCGTTGGCCGAGTCGACAGCAGGCGATACAGGTACAGCGGCCCACCGGCTTTCGGTCCGGTGCCCGACAAGCCTTCGCCACCGAATGGTTGCACGCCGACCACGGCGCCGACGATATTGCGGTTCACATAGACGTTACCGGCGTGGACATTGTCGATCACCTTGGCAATGGTCTCGTCGATGCGGGTATGCACGCCGAGGGTCAGGCCGTAGCCGGAGGCATTGATCTGGGCGATCAACTGGTCGATGTCCTTGCGCTTGTAGCGCACCACGTGCAGCACCGGGCCGAAGATCTCCCGCTGCAGTTCGTCGAGGCTTTCCAGTTCGATCAGGGTCGGCATCACGAAGGTGCCGCGCTTGCATTCCTCGCCTTCGGCGATGGCCACCTGATAGACGGTGCGGCCTTTGTCGCGCATGGCCTGGATATGTTTCTCGATACCGGCCTTGGCTTCGGCGTCGATCACCGGGCCGATATCCACCGACAGGCGTT
Source organism: Pseudomonas sp. MWU12-2345 (assembly GCF_023242385.1). Taxonomy (NCBI): domain Bacteria; kingdom Pseudomonadati; phylum Pseudomonadota; class Gammaproteobacteria; order Pseudomonadales; family Pseudomonadaceae; genus Pseudomonas; species Pseudomonas sp. MWU12-2345. The sequence goes on from NZ_JALLJA010000005.1 coordinate 169,339, forward strand.
CCGGGTTGCCCAGGCGGCATTCCGCCATGGCGCCCTTGAGCATTTCGATCACGCGGTCGGCGGAATCTTCCTGCAGGCACAGTACACGCAGGGCCGAGCAACGTTGGCCGGCGCTGTCGAAGGCCGAGGACACGACGTCGATCACCACCTGTTCGGTCAGCGCCGAGGAGTCGACGATCATCGCGTTCTGCCCGCCGGTTTCGGCGATCAGCGGAATCGGTCGGCCCTGGGTATCCAGGCGACCGGCGACATTGCGTTGCAGCAGGCGCGCCACTTCGGTGGAACCGGTGAACATCACCCCCTTGACCCGGTCGTCGCCCACCAGGCGCGCGCCGACGGTTTCACCGCGGCCTGGCAGCAGTTGCACCACGCCTTCGGGAATCCCGGCTTCGAGCAGCAGGCGCACGGCCTGGGCGGCGATCAGCGGGGTCTGTTCGGCGGGCTTGGCGAGTACCGGGTTACCGGCCGCCAATGCTGCGGCCACCTGGCCGCTGAAGATCGCCAGCGGGAAGTTCCACGGGCTGATGCAGACCACCGGGCCCAGCGGGCGGTGGGCGTCGTTGCTGAAATCGTTGCGCGCCTGCACCGCGTAGTAACGCAGGAAGTCCACGGCTTCACGGACTTCGGCGATGGCGTTGGCGAAGGTCTTGCCGGCTTCGCGGACCAGCAGGCCCATCAGCGGCTGGATCTCGCCTTCCATCAGGTCGGCGGCGCGTTCCAGGATGGCCGCCCGTTCGGTGGGCGGGGTAGCCTGCCAGATCGGCGCGGCGTTCAGGGCGCACTGGATCGCATTGTCGGCATCTTCGGCAGTGGCTTCCTGGACATAACCGACCAGGTCGCGATGGTCCGACGGGTTGAGCACTGGCACCGGGGTTTCGCTGCTGGCGACACAGCCCAGCAGCGGCACGGCTTTCCAGTCATTGTGGGCGCTGGCCAGCAGGGCGCAGGAAAGCGATGCCAGGCGATGCTCGTTGGCCATGTCGATGCCGGCGGAGTTGGCCCGGTCACGACCGTAAAGGTCACGCGGCAGCGGAATACGCGGGTGTGGCAGGCCGAAGCCGCCTTCCAGGGTCGCCATCTGCTCGATGCTGGCCACCGGATCGGCCACCAGCTCCTGGATCGAGATGGACTGGTCGGCGATACGGTTGACGAAGGAGGTGTTGGCGCCGTTTTCCAGCAGACGACGGACCAGGTAGGCCAGCAGGGTTTCATGGGTGCCGACCGGCGCATACACCCGGCACGGACGGTTCAGCTTGCCTTCGGAAACCTTGCCTACTACCTGTTCGTACAGTGGTTCACCCATGCCGTGGAGGCACTGGAATTCGTACTGGCCCGGGTAATAGTTCTGCCCGGCGATATGGTAGATGGCCGACAGAGTGTGGGCGTTGTGGGTGGCGAACTGCGGGTAGATGACTTCCGGTACCGACAGCAGCTTGCGTGCGCAGGCGATGTAGGAAACGTCGGTGTAGACCTTACGGGTGTAGACCGGATAGCCCTCCAGGCCTTCGACCTGGGCGCGCTTGATCTCGCTGTCCCAGTACGCGCCCTTGACCAGGCGGATCATCAGGCGATGGCGGCTGCGACGGGCCAGGTCGATGACGTAGTCGATCACATAGGGGCAGCGTTTCTGGTAGGCCTGGATCACGAAGCCGATGCCGTTCCAGCCGCTCAGCTGCGGTTCGAAGCACAGGCGTTCGAGCAGGTCGAGGGACAGTTCGAGGCGGTCGGCCTCTTCGGCGTCGATATTCAGGCCGATATCGTATTGCTTGGCCAGCAGGGTCAGTGCCAGCAGGCGCGGGTACAGCTCGTCCATCACCCGTTCGTACTGGGCGCGGCTGTAGCGCGGGTGCAGGGCCGACAGCTTGATCGAGATGCCCGGGCCCTCGTAGATGCCGCGACCGTGGGAAGCCTTGCCGATGGAGTGGATGGCCTGCTCGTAGGACGCCAGGTATTTCTGCGCGTCGTGCTCGGTCAGGGCCGCTTCGCCGAGCATGTCGTAGGAATAGCGGAAGCCCTTGGCTTCGAAGCGGCTGGCGTTGGCCAGGGCTTCGGCGATGGTTTCGCCGGTGACGAACTGTTCGCCCATCAGGCGCATGGCCATGTCGACGCCCTTGCGGATCATCGGTTCGCCGCTCTTGCCGATGATGCGGCTCAGGGACGAGGTCAGGCCGGTTTCGTTATGGGTGGCGACCAGCTTGCCGGTCAGCAGCAGGCCCCAGGTGGCGGCATTGACGAACAGCGACGGGCTGTTGCCCAGGTGCGGTTGCCAGTTGCCGGTGCTGATCTTGTCGCGGATCAGCGCGTCGCGGGTACCTTTGTCCGGGATACGCAGCAGGGCTTCGGCCAGGCACATCAGCGCCACGCCTTCCTGGGACGACAGGGAGAACTCCTGCAACAGGCCCTGAACAATCCCGGCACGGCCGCCGGCGCTCTTCTGGTTGCGCAGTTTTTCGGCAATCGAGGCGGCGAGCTTGTGGGTGGCCTCGGCCATGGCTGCCGGCAGGCGTGCCTGCTCCAGCAGCATCGGCACCACTTCCGGTTCCGGGCGACGGTAGGCGGCGGTGATGGCGGCGCGCAGTACCGATTGCGGGAGGATGCTTTCGGCGAATTCGAGGAAGCACTGATGGGCGTGGTCGCTCGGAACGTCACCGCTGTCATCGGCGTCGCCACGGGACGAACCGTTGATTTCACCCGGGGTTGCACCGCTCTCGAGCTTTTCCAGGTAATTGAAAATGGCTTGCTTGATCAGCCAATGGGGGGTGCGGTCAATCGAGTGGGCCGCGGCCTTCAGGCGCTCACGGGTCGGGTCGTCGAGTTTGACCCCAAGGGTGGTCGTAGCCATTTTCTTATCCTCATGGTTACCACGATGGCGTGGCATCAGCTGGCAGAAAGAGTAGCGCTGGCTCGATCGAGGTGCAACCGGGTGCAACCCTTTTTTTGCAGGAAAAAACGGCGGCAGATCAGGAATTATTTTCCCACTTGTACTTGGTGCCTTCAGTCCGGGGTTTTCCGGGGGGGCAGGGGCATTTCTCGCACTGAAAAAGGGCGGGAAATCGTCGGAAAATACGCAAAATTCAATAGGTGCAACTTATTCGGGCGAAATGGGTTGCACCTTATTCGGTTTGTTGAATAGCATTCGCCGCCGCAGTGCAACCTCCTACGTGCGGTAGGTCGTGGCTGGCGATTTTCCTGAGGAAATATCGCTCATAAATGCCTGCTGCGTTTAATCGTCTGACAAACATCATGCTTTGCGTCGGTCGGACCGTCGCTCAATAAAAACAATGCCAGGGATTTTTCAATGAGTGTAAGCAACCCCACCCTGATCACGTTCGTGATCTATATCGCCGCCATGGTGCTGATCGGCCTGATGGCTTATCGCTCGACCAATAACCTCTCCGATTACATTCTCGGCGGCCGCAGCCTTGGCAGCGTTGTCACCGCGTTGTCGGCCGGCGCTTCCGATATGAGCGGCTGGTTGCTGATGGGTTTGCCCGGTGCGATCTACCTGTCGGGGCTGTCGGAAAGCTGGATCGCCATCGGCCTGATCGTCGGGGCCTACCTGAACTGGCTGTTCGTCGCCGGGCGTCTGCGGGTACAGACCGAGCACAATGGCGATGCGCTGACCCTGCCGGACTATTTCTCCAGTCGTTTCGAGGATCACAGCGGCCTGCTGCGGATCATTGCCGCGCTGGTGATCCTGGTGTTCTTCACCATCTACTGTGCGTCGGGCATCGTTGCCGGGGCGCGGTTGTTCGAAAGCACTTTCGGCATGTCCTACGAAACGGCCTTGTGGGCCGGCGCGGCGGCGACCATTGCCTACACCTTTATTGGTGGTTTCCTGGCAGTCAGCTGGACCGATACCGTGCAAGCCACGCTGATGATCTTCGCGCTGATCCTGACGCCGATCATCGTGCTGCTGGCCACTGGCGGCGTCGATACCACCTTCCTGGCCATTGAAGCCAAGGATCCGGCCAACTTCGACATGCTCAAGGGCACCACCTTCGTCGGCATTCTCTCGCTGATGGGCTGGGGCCTGGGCTACTTCGGCCAGCCGCATATCCTGGCGCGTTTCATGGCGGCGGATTCGGTCAAGTCGATTGCCAAGGCCCGGCGCATTTCCATGGCCTGGATGATCCTCTGCCTGGGCGGCACCGTGGCGGTGGGCTTCTTCGGCATTGCCTATTTCTCGGCACATCCCGAGGTGGCCGGCCCCGTGGGTGAGAACCATGAGCGGGTGTTTATCGAGTTGGCGAAGATTCTGTTCAATCCGTGGGTTGCGGGTGTGCTGCTGTCGGCGATCCTGGCGGCGGTGATGAGCACCTTGAGCTGCCAGTTGCTGGTGTGCTCCAGCGCCCTGACCGAGGACTTCTACAAGACCTTCCTGCGTAAGTCGGCTTCCCAGCGCGAGCTGGTCTGGGTCGGTCGTGCCATGGTGTTGTTGGTGGCACTGGTGGCCATCGCCCTCGCGGCCAATCCGGAAAACCGTGTGCTGGGCCTGGTGAGCTACGCCTGGGCCGGTTTTGGTGCGGCGTTCGGTCCGGTGGTGCTGATCTCGGTGATCTGGAAGGACATGACCCGCAATGGCGCGCTGGCCGGGATTCTGGTGGGGGCAATCACGGTGATCGTCTGGAAGCACTTCAATCTGCTGGGGCTGTACGAAATTATTCCAGGCTTTATCTTCGCCAGTCTGGCGATCTATATCGTCAGCCGGATGGGGACGCCCTCGGCGCTGATGCTGCAGCGCTTCGACGCGGCAGAGAAGCAATTCCGCCTGGAGCACTGATCGAAGATGGGCTGAAGCCCTGAACGCTTAGCGGCCCGTCTCCCTGGAGGCGGGCCGTTTTGCTTTAAGCGCGTAGCGCTTGTTGCAGGTCTTCGAGGATATCCTCGATCGCCTCGATGCCAACGGACAGGCGGATCATTTCCGGTTTCACGCCGGCCTTGGCCTGCTCTTGCTCGTTCATTTGCCGGTGGGTGGTGGAGGCCGGGTGGCAGGCCAGGGACTTGGCGTCGCCGATATTCACCAGGCGCTTGAAGATCTGCAGTGCATCGTAGAAACGCACACCGGCTGCATAGCCTCCCTTGAGGCCGAACGAGAGGATCGCCGAAGGCTTGCCCTTCATGTATTTGAGCGCCAGTTCATGGTGCGGGTGGTCCGGCAGGCCGGCGTAACTGACCCAGGCCACTTGCTCGTGGGCCTTGAGGAACTGCGCCACCTTGAGCGCGTTCTCGGTATGCCGCTCCATGCGCAAGGCCAGGGTTTCCAGGCCTTGTAGTAGCAGGAAGGCGTTCATCGGCGCCAGGGCCGCGCCGGTATTGCGCAATGGTACGGTGCGGGCTCGGGCGATAAACGCCGCAGGACCGAATTTTTCCGTGTAGACCACGCCGTGATAGGCGGCCTCCGGGGTGTTCAGGCCGGGGAATTTTTCCGGGTAGTCGGCCCAGGGGAAGGTGCCGGCATCGACAATCACCCCGCCCAGGGAGTTGCCGTGGCCGCCGACGTACTTGGTCACCGAGTGCACGACGATATCGGCACCAAACTCGATCGGCTTGCACAGGATCGGCGTCGCCACGGTGTTGTCGACCATCAGTGGTACGCCGCGGGCATGGGCAACCTCGGCGAAGCGCTGGAGATCGACGATATTGCCCGCCGGATTACCGATACTTTCGCAATAGACCAGCTTGGTGTTCTCGTCGATCAGTTCGGCGATGGCTTCGGGTGAGTCGTCGCGGGCGAAGCGCACATCGACACCGAAACTCGGCAGCAGGTGGGCGAAGAGGGTGTAGGTACCGCCGTAGAGCTGCGGTGTGGAGACGATATTGTCGCCGGCGCGGGTCAGGGTCTGGATCGCGTAGTGGATCGCGGCGCTGCCGGCGGACACCGCCAACCCGGCGATCCCGCCTTCGAGGGCGGCGAGGCGCTGTTCCAGCACGTCGTTGGTGGGGTTCATGATCCGGGTGTAGATATTGCCCGGGACATCCAGGTTGAACAGGTCGGCGCCGTGCTGGGCGTTATCGAATTCGAAGGCGACGTTCTGGTAGATGGGCACGGCCACGGCCTTGGTGGTCGGGTCCGACTTGAAACCGTGATGGAGCGCAATCGTTGCGTCTTTCATAAAGTCTCGACTCAGTGGAATTCCATTAATGAGCACTGCCAGGCAGGTGCGGTCGCTTAATGGTCTCGTGTGTCTGAGTCGCCAATGACCTTGGGTGCTGCGCCCGTGGTCGGACCGCAAACCGGCGTGCCAGTGTCCGATACTGGCGCGCAATCGGCAAGTGGCCGGATTAAGCCAGCTCGTTGTCTGCCTGATTGACGAAGATCAGCACCCCGAGGATAGCCATGTAGAACTTGAAGGCCGGCTCCTGACCATTCCAGGTCTGCGATTGCCACATCAGGAACCACTCGCCGCCGACCACCATGAAACCGAAGAACCAGACCAGGAAGCCGACGGTTGCGCCGCCGATGACCCACTGCTTCGCCTGGGCGAAGCTGGCAGCGTCGCGTTTGCGCGCTTGCCAGAGTGACCACGCGCCACGGGCCAGCAGCACCGCGGTCAGGCCTTCGCCGAAGATGATCAGCCAATAGGCGGCGTGCCAGAGCGCGGGAGTGGTGATCGCGCGGTACATCGCGGCATTGTCCGGGAAGGTGGTGTCCATGCTCAGTACATGGCGGACAAAGGCGAAGTTGGAACCGTAGTCGGTGACATTGTTGAACGTGACCATGAAGGCGAAGGCTGCGAGGGCCAGGGTGAGGGCGATCTTGGCGTAGCGGCTGGTCATTGCTCGGATCCTTCTTTCCGATAGGCGGGAAAATGACCTTATCACTGCCCGGCCCCAGGAATATGTCAGACACTTCCGATGCCGCCGGTACGCTGCGACCTGACGTACGCCCGGGCACAAGGTAAACTTCGCCTCCTTCGCAGGAGTCGCCATGAACTACCGTCACGCCTTCCACGCCGGCAATCACGCCGACGTCTTGAAACACCTGATCCTGACTCGTTTGATCGCCCTGATGGCGCGCAAGGAGCAGCCGTTCGCCTATATCGACAGTCACGCCGGCATTGGCCTGTACGACCTCAAGGGCGACCAGGCGAGCCGCACCGGCGAATACCTGGAGGGGATCGCCCGCTTGTGGGGCGAGCAGGCGTTGCCGGCGGTGACCGCCGACTACATGCGTGTGCTGCACGAGATGAACCCGGATGGCGAATTGCGCTACTACCCGGGCTCGCCGGAGCTGGCGCGACGCCTGACCCGTGAGCGCGAGCGGATCCTGCTCAACGAGAAGCACCCGGAAGACGGCAAGCTGCTCAAGGACAATATGAAGGGCGACCGGCGCGTGGCGGTGCACCTGGGCGAAGGCTGGCATGTGGCGCGGGCCTTGCTGCCGGTAGCAGAGAAGCGTTCGGTGCTGCTGATCGATCCGCCGTTCGAACAGCTGGATGAGATGCAGCGCTGTGCGGCATCGCTCAAGGAAGCCATCGGGCGTATGCGCCAGACGGTGGCGGCGATCTGGTATCCGATCAAGGATCAGCGCGCCCTGAAGCGCTTCTATCAGGATCTGGCCGGTAGCGGTGCGCCGAAATTGCTGCGGGTGGAATTGCTGGTGCATCCGCTGGATACGCCGGCGAGCCTGAACGGTTCGGGCCTGGCGATTGCCAATCCGCCGTGGGGGCTGGAGGAGGAGCTGCGGGAGTTGTTGCCGTGGCTGGCGCAGAAGCTGGGGCAGACCCAGGGTGATTGGCGGATGGATTGGCTGATTGCCGAGTAAGTCGGGGGCCTTGGGTTTTCCCCCGATGCTCTGAACACATCGCGCAACTGTAGGAGCAGGGCTTGCCCGCGAAGCTTTTGGCGCTCTTGAGGGCCTCTTCGCTGGCAAGCCAGGCTCCTACAGGTCTGTGGTGTCCGCAAAACCTGTGTCCGACGCCGGGTGCTGAATCAGATCGGGCAGGTCACGCCCGTGCCGCGAATCCCGCAATAGCCTTCGGGGTTCTTCGCCAGGTACTGCTGGTGATAGGCCTCGGCATAGAAGAAGGTCGGCGCTTCGTCGATTTCCGTGGTGATAGTGCCATGGCCGGCCTTGCTCAGTTCGGCCTGGTACAGTTGCTTGCTCTTCAGCGCCGCTTCCAACTGATCCGGCTTGGTGGCGTAGATCACCGAGCGGTACTGGCTGCCGATGTCGTTGCCCTGGCGCATGCCCTGGGTCGGATCGTGCAGTTCCCAGAACAGCGCGAGCAGTTGCTCGTAGCTGACGATTTCCGGTTCATACACCACCAGCACCACTTCGCTATGGCCGGTCAGGCCCGAGCAGACTTCTTCGTAGGTCGGGTTCGGCGTGAAACCGCCGGCGTAACCCACCGAGGTGCTGTACACCCCTTCACGTTGCCAGAAGCGCCGTTCCGCGCCCCAGAAACAACCCAGGCCGAAAATCGCGAATTCCACGTTGCCGGGGAACGGACCCAGCAGCGGGTTGCCGTTGACGAAATGGTTTTCCGGCACGCTCATCGGGGTTTCGCGGCCAGGCAGAGCTTGTTCTTTGGTTGGGAGCACGTTTTTGTTCACCAGTATTTCCGAGCGCAAGACCATGTCGCAGTCCTCTCAGTCAGGTTGGGATAAGCGATACAGTAGGATAGACCGACAGTGTGCCCGAGTGTTACAGCGCTGTCAGGCCAAAGGGCCGCGCGGGTAACGTTTGAGCTGCTGGATCAGGTCGAGACCGGGGATCGGCCGGTCGAACAGGTAGCCCTGGCCGACATCGCAACGGTGGCGCCGCAGGAAGGTCAGTTGCTCGTAGGTCTCGATCCCTTCGGCCACCACCTTGATCTTCAGGTTGTGGGCCATGGCGATCACCGCGGAGGTGATTTCCATATCGTCCTGGTTGTCCGGGATTTCATGGATGAAGCTGCGATCGATCTTGATGATGTCGATCGGGAATTTCTTCAGGTAGCTCAGGGACGAATAGCCGGTGCCGAAGTCGTCCATGGCCAGGGTCAGGCCAAGCCTTTTCAACTGGTCGAGTTGCTGGTGGGTGTCTTCGGTGGCTTCCAGCAGCAGGCCTTCGGTCAGCTCAAGCTCCAGCAGGGCCGGCGCCAGCTGTTCTTCCTTGAGGATACTGGCGATGGAGGCCACCAGGTCCGGATCGGAGAACTGCTTGGGCGACAGGTTGATCGCCACCTGCAGCTTGCCCAGCCCGGAGGCGGTCAGTTGCTTGCTCATGCGGCAGGCCTGGCGCGCGACCCATTTGCCGATCGGGATGATCAGGCCGGTTTCTTCGGCGACGCTGATGAACTGGTCCGGGCGGATCATGCCGCGTTCCGGGTGGTTCCAGCGCAACAGCGCCTCCATGCCCAGCAGGCGGCCGCTGCGCAGGCAGAGCTTGGGCTGGTAGAACACGTCCAGCTCGTTCTGGGTCAGGGCCCGGCGCAGGTTGTTCTCGACGAACAGCTTGTAGCTGGCCTCGGCGTTCAACGCCTCGGTAAAGACCTGGACCTGATGCTTGCCGTTGGCCTTGGCCTTGTGCAGGGCCAGGCCGGCGTTGCGCATCAGGGTCTGCGGGTCGCGGCCGTGCAGCGGCGCGCTGGCCAGGCCCACGGAGCCGGTGACGCTGATCAGTTGGTTGTCGACGAACATCGGCTTGTCGAGGGTGGTCAGCAGTTGGCTGGCGATCTGTTGCCCGGTTTCCAGGTCGGTATCGTCCAGCAGCACCGCGAATTCGTTACTGGCAAAGCGCGCCAGGCTGCCGCTCGGGCTCAGGCTGTTGCGCAGGCGTCGGGCCAGGCTGATCAGCAGTTTGTCGCCGGTCTGGTGGCCGAGGCTGTCGTTGATCCGCTTGAAGTTGTCGATGTCCACCAGCAGCAGGCTGATGGGCGAGTCGCTGTCGCGGGCGAAACGCTCGTCGAGGTTGCGGATGAACGCCGGGCGGTTGCCCAGGTTGGTCAGGTTGTCGGTGTAGGCCAGGCGCTCGATGCGCTGTTGCGCCAGCTTGCTCTGGGTGATGTCTTCGTAGATGCCGATGTAGTGGGTCAGTTCGCGGTTGTCACCGTAGACCTTGGAAATCGACAGCTGGCCCCAGTAGGGCTCCAGGTTCTTGCGTCGGCTCTTGAACTCGCCTTGCCAGCTATTGCTCTTGGCCAGGCTCGAGGGCGCGTCGAACAGCAGCTCGCTGAGGTTCTCCAGGGCCGGCAGCTCGGAGAGCTTCTGGCCGTGGACTTCCTCGGTGCTGTACTGGGTGATGGCGGTGAAGCTGGGGTTGACGTATTCCACCACGCCTTCGCTGCTGACCAGCAGGAAGGCGTTGGCGCTCTGTTCCACGGCGCGCTGGAACAGGTGCAGGGCGCTGGTGGCGGCCCGTCGGTTGTGGTTGTTGATGACCTGGGCGAACTGGTCTGCCAGCTCACCGGCAAAGGCGATCTCATCGGACTGCCAGGCGCGGCTCTTGCCGGTCTGTTCCAGGCACAGCACGCCGACCACCTGGCCATCGATGCGGATACTGGCATCGAGCATGGCATTGGTGTCCCGTGGGCGCAGGCTTTCGGCCATTTCCCGGGTACGCGGGTCGCGGTTGGCATTGTGGGCGTCGATGGCACGGCTGGTGTGCAGGGCTTCGAGGTAGTCGGGAAAACCACTGACGTCGATGATGTCCGGCAGCACGTATTGCTGGCGATCACGGTGATAGGAGCAGATCGGTACCAGGCGGTTGCCTTCGAGGTTCCAGATACTTGCGCAGTCGATCTCGTAGATGTCGCAGGCGCAGCGGGTGATCAGTTCGGCGGCTTCGAGCAGGGACTTGCCGGCGCTGTAGCGCTGGCGCGCCAGGCGCAGGATCAGGTCCTGCTGGGCGCGTACCCGGTCGAGGTGGAGCAATTGTTCCTGCTGGGCGCGCTGGTTCAGTTCCAGGGCAATCTGCAGGCGGCTGTTCTGGGTTTCCAGGTCGGCGGCCGGCAAGCTCGGCTCCTGGCCGAGCAGGCCCTCGACCACCAGCAGGTAGCCGCGCAGCAGGTGACGGTTGTGTTGTTTGTAGGCTTCACCGACTTCCAGCAGGCTCAGTGGCCCCTGGGTGGTGTGCAGGGTGTAGCGAATCAGGTAATGCGGGCTGTCGACCAGTTGCTGCTGGATGGTGTCGTGCAGCCGGTAACGGGCTTCCGGTTCCATCAGGCTGGCATAGGGCGAGCCGACCAGGGCGCAGAGTTCGATGGCCGGTTGGCCGAACTGGCGCTCGCAATTGGGATCGAGAAACAGCAGTGCCCAGCTTGCTTCATTCAGCCGTTCGAAACGCAGCATGCCGAGCCGCGAGGGCACCGGCAATTGCGTTACTACCTCGGCCGCCAATCTATTGGCGACATCCGGTTGGCTTTTCATTGAGAGCTCGCTTCAAGAGTACGGGTCACGCTGGGTACAAACCGTTTTTCTGGCGTGTTGGGCAAGGTTGCATTAAGCAGGTCAGGCTGACAAGCACAACAGTGGCTCCGTGCCTTCAATGTATCGGCCGAGGAGGGGATTTCTTCAATTAACGGGCGTCGCCACCCGTCTATTTCAAGGGGCGCACGGCGTTTGCTGAATCGTTTATGGCATTGCCCGGAAAACAGGCAAAAAAAGCCCCGCCAATTGGCGGGGTTGAGGTACGAGCGTGGCGCTCGGAAATCGGTACGCGGGCCCGGTCTCCTCAAGGGAAGAGACCGGGTTCGCGGTTACAGCAGGATAGTGCGGATATCCGCCAGCAGGTCGCTCAGGCGCTTGGTGAAGCGCGCGGCGGCTGCACCGTTGATCACCCGGTGATCGTAGGACAGCGACAGTGGCAGCATCAGCTTGGGCTGGAAGGCCTTGCCGTCCCAGACCGGCTGGATGGTGGCCTTGGAGACACCGAGGATCGCCACTTCCGGCGCGTTGACGATCGGCGTGAAGCCGGTGCCGCCAATGTGCCCGAGGCTGGAAATGGTGAAGCAGGCGCCCTGCATGTCGTCGGCGGAGAGCTTCTTGGTCCGGGCTTTTTCAGCCAGGGAAGCCGCTTCGGCGGCGAGTTGCAGCAGGTTCTTCTGGTCGACGTTCTTGATCACCGGAACCAGCAGGCCATCCGGCGTGTCGACGGCGAAGCCGATGTTGACGTACTTCTTGCGGATGATCGTCTTGCCGCTTGGGGCCAGCGAACTGTTGAAGTCCGGCAGTTCCTTGAGCAGGTGAGCGCAGGTCTTGAGCAGCAGCGGCAGGATGGTCAGCTTGACGCCAGCCTTCTCGGCCACGGCTTTCTGGGCCACACGGAACGCTTCCAGCTCGGTGATATCCGCCGAGTCGAATTGGGTCACGTGCGGCACGTTCAGCCAGCTGCGGTGCAGGTTGGCGGCGCCAGCCTGCATCAGGCGGGTCATCGGCACTTCTTCGATTTCGCCGAAGCGGCTGAAGTCCACGACCGGGATCGGCGGGATGCCGGCACCGCCGGTGGCGCCAGCAGGTGCGGCGGCCGGTGCTTCCTTGGCCTTCTGCATCATCGCCTTGACGTAGGCCTGCACGTCTTCCTTGAGGATGCGACCGTGGGGGCCGCTGGCGCTGACCGCGTTCAGCTCGACGCCGAATTCACGGGCCAGTTGGCGTACCGCCGGGCCGGCGTGAACCTTGGCACCCGGGTTGGCCGGAGCGGCTACCGGGGCAGCGGCTGGAGCCGGCGCAGCAGCAGGTGCGGCTTCAGCCTTGGCCGGTGCGGCAGGTGCAGCCGCTGGAGCAGGAGCGGCTGGCGCGGCAACGCCCTTGACCTTCAGCTTGAGGATCAGGTCGCCGGTACCGACTTCGTCGTCGAGCTTGATGGAAATGCTTTCTACCACGCCGGCGGCCGGCGATGGGATTTCCATGCTGGCTTTGTCGGATTCGAGGGTGATCAGCGATTGATCGACCTCGACGGTGTCGCCGGCCTTGACCGAGACTTCGATGATCTTGGCCTTGCCCGCCGAGCCGATATCCGGCACGTGGATGTCCTGGACGCTGTCGGCAACCGGAGCGGCCGGTGCAGCCACTGGCGCCGGAGCGGCAGCAGGTGCGGCGGCGGCTTGGGCCGGTGCTGGAGCAGCGGCCGACGCCGCGCCCGCGACTTTCAGGACCAGGATCAGGTCGCCGGTACCGACTTCGTCGTTGAGCTTGACGCTGATGCTTTCCACGACACCGGCGACCGGCGATGGGATTTCCATGCTGGCCTTGTCGGATTCGAGGGTGATCAGCGATTGATCAGCTTCGATGCTGTCGCCGACCTTGACCGAGATCTCGATGATCTGGGCCTTGCCCGACGAACCGATGTCCGGCACGTGCACTGGCTGGGCCGAGGCGGCGGCAGGTGCGGCGCTCGGAGCGGCAACTGGTGCGGCGGCCGCAACCGGTGCCGCCTGGGCGGCAGGGGCTGGTGCAGCCGCAGGCGCCGCAGCAGCGGCACCTTCGACTTCCAGTTCCAGCAACTCGTCGCCTTCTTTCAGGCGGTCGCCCAGCTTCACTTTCAGGCTCTTGATGATGCCGGCTTTCGGCGCGGGCACTTCCATGCTCGCCTTGTCCGATTCCAGCGTCAGGATGCTCTGGTCGGCTTCGATGCGGTCGCCGACCTTCACAAACAATTCGATTACTTCACCTTCACCGCTGCCGATGTCAGGTACGCGAATGAGTTCGCTCACAGGGTGTCTCCTCAGCAGTCCAGTGGGTTGCGTTTTTCCGGGTTGATCCCGAACTTGACGATGGCGTCCGCCACCACCTTGGGTTCGATCTCACCACGGTCAGCCAAGGCTTCCAGGGCTGCCAACACCACGAAATGACGGTCGACTTCGAAGAAGTGACGCAGCTTCTTGCGGCTGTCACTGCGGCCGAAACCGTCGGTACCCAGGACTTTGAATTCCTTGGATGGGACCCACTGACGAATCTGTTCGGCAAACAACTTCATGTAGTCGGTAGAGGCGATCACCGGACCTTTGCGGCCGTTGAGGCATTCTTCGACGTAGCTCAGCTTTGGCTTCTGGCCCGGGTGCAGGCGGTTGCTGCGCTCCACGGCCAGGCCGTCGCGACGCAGTTCGTTGAAGCTGGTGACGCTCCACACGTCGGCGCCGATGTTGAATTGCTCACGCAGGATCTTCGCCGCTTCACGCACTTCGCGCAGGATGGTGCCGGAGCCCATCAGTTGCACGTGGTGGGCCGCTTCCTTGGTGTCTTCCTCGAGCAGGTACATGCCCTTGATGATGCCCTCTTCAACACCGGCCGGCATGGCGGGTTGCTGGTAGGACTCGTTCATCACTGTGATGTAGTAGAAAACGTCCTGCTGCTCTTCGGTCATCTTCTTCATGCCGTCCTGGATGATCACCGCCAGCTCGTAGCCGTAGGTTGGATCAAAGGTACGGCAGTTCGGGATGGTGCCCGCGAGGATGTGGCTGTGACCGTCTTCGTGCTGCAGGCCTTCGCCGTTCAGCGTGGTTCTGCCTGCGGTACCGCCGATCAGGAAGCCACGGGTGCGGCTGTCGCCGGCGGCCCAGGCCAGGTCGCCGATGCGCTGGAAGCCGAACATCGAGTAGAAGATGTAGAACGGCAGCATCGGCTGGTTGTGGCTGGAGTACGAAGTACCGGCGGCGATGAAGGAGCTCATGGCGCCCGCTTCGTTGATGCCTTCTTCGAGAATCTGGCCCTTCTTGTCTTCCTTGTAGAACATCACCTGGTCTTTATCGACTGGCTCGTAGAGCTGGCCGACGGAGGAGTAGATGCCCAACTGACGGAACATGCCTTCCATGCCGAAGGTACGGGCTTCGTCCGGGATGATCGGGACGATGCGCGGGCCGATTTCTTTGTCCTTGACCAGTTGCGCGAGGATCCGCACGAAGGCCATGGTGGTGGAGATTTCACGGTCGCCCGAGCCGTCCAGGATAGCCTTGAGGGTATCCAGTGGCGGCGTCGGGATGTTGAAGCTTTGCGCGCGGCGCTGTGGCACGAAACCACCCAGTGCGCTGCGACGCTCGCTGAGGTAGCGGGCTTCGGCGCTGTTCGGCTCCGGCTTGAAGAACGGCAGGTTTTCCAACTGGTCGTCTTTGACCGGAATGTCGAAGCGATCGCGGAACAGCTTCAGGCTTTCGACATCGACCTTCTTGGTGTTGTGCGCGGTGTTCTTCGCTTCGCCGGCACCGGTGCCATAACCCTTGATGGTCTTGGCCAGGATGACGGTCGGTTGTTCCTTGTGGTTGACCGCTTCGTGGTACGCCGCGTAGACCTTGTACGGGTCGTGGCCGCCACGGTTGAGTTTCCAGATCTCATCGTCGGACAGGTCGGCAACCATCGCCTTGAGTTCTGGCGAGTTGAAGAAGTGTTCACGCACGAACGCGCCGTCTTTGGCCTTGTAGTTCTGGTACTCGCCGTCGATGACTTCGTCCATCCGGCGTTGCAGGATGCCGTCGACGTCCTTGGCCAGCAGTGGGTCCCAGAAACGGCCCCAGATGACTTTGGTGACGTTCCACTGGGCGCCACGGAACACGCCTTCGAGTTCCTGGATGATCTTGCCGTTGCCGCGAACCGGGCCGTCGAGGCGCTGCAGGTTGCAGTTGATGACGAAGATCAGGTTGTCCAGCTTCTCGCGGCCGGCCAGGGAGATGGCACCCAGGGATTCCGGCTCGTCGCACTCGCCGTCGCCCAGGAAGCACCAGACCTTCTGCTTGCCTTCAGGGATGAAACCGCGAGCTTCCAGGTACTTCATGAAGCGTGCCTGGTAGATCGCCTGGATCGGACCCAGACCCATGGATACGGTCGGGAACTGCCAGAAGTCCGGCATCAGCCAAGGGTGCGGGTAGGACGAGAGGCCCTGACCGTCGACTTCCTGGCGGAAGTTGTTCATCTGTTCTTCGCTGATGCGGCCTTCCATGAACGCACGGGCGTAGACGCCTGGCGAGGTGTGGCCCTGGAAGTAGATCAGGTCGCCGCCGTGTTCGTCGGTCGGGGCCTGGAAGAAGTAGTTGAAACCGATGTCATACAGGGTGGCGCTGGAGGCGAAGCTGGAGATGTGACCGCCCAGGTCAGAATCTTTCAAGTTCGTGCGCATTACCATGGCCATCGCGTTCCAGCGCACCAGCGAGCGAATGCGGCGTTCCATGAACAGGTCGCCAGGCATGCGTGCTTCGTGGGTGACGGGAATCGTGTTGCGGTAAGGCGTGGTGATGGCGTAGGGCAGTTGCGAGCCGCTGCGGGTCGCGAGTTCGCCCATACGGGTCATCAGGTAGTGAGCACGGTCTTCGCCTTCTTTGTCGAGAACCGATTCCAGGGCGTCCAGCCATTCCTGGGTTTCGACGGGATCGAGGTCTTGCATGGCTTGCTCCAGGGCGGAAAGGCTTCCAGAATCGGTTGCCTGAGTTTGCGACTGGCCTTGTGGGCAGACGACATAAATTCTTGGATGTCCGGAGGTTGTACCGGAGTCCTGTAGTTTTACTACAAATCGTCGACCATTTCAGCCTTTCGAATGTATAGACGAGTAGTAAAACTACAGATCGACGAGTAAAAACTTCCTGCTATGTTGTGAGCGTAATCGATATTGTTGGTTGGAAAATAATCAAGGTGACCACCTTTTTGAGGCTGGCTGCCAAAAAATAACCATTATCAGCTATTTCTAACTTTTGTTCGACAGTCCTTTCCAGAGCGTGTTTCTCGCTATCACAGACTGCGGCTGATTGTTCGATCACCAAGGATAGACCATGAGCCTTCCAATGTTGGCCGACCTGCCGGCCATTCTCCTGCCTGCCGCCAGTCGTGCCGAGCAGTCGTTTCGTGCCGCTGTCGCCGCCCTGGAGGATGATCACGGGCTGGCTGAATGGACCGCGCCACGCTGGGCGCAGTTCGCCCGGGTCGGCGCGGCCAGCGACTTCTTTATTGAACAATCGCTGCGTGACCCTTTGATGTTGCTGGAGCTGGCGCAGTTCGGCGACCTGGATCGCGGCTTCGCGCCGGGGGAGATGTGCGGGCAGATCGCCGCGGCGTTGCAGCAGGTCGAAACCGAGGACGAACTGGGCCGCGCCCTGCGCCGGCAGCGCACGCGCCAGCAGGTGCGGATCATCTGGCGCGACCTGACTCGCCAGGCGGACCTGGTGCAGACCTGTCGCGACCTTTCCGACCTGGCCGACGCCTGCATCGACCAGGGGTATCACTGGCTGTATCCACGGCATTGCCAGCAGTTCGGCACACCCACCGGGCGGCGCAGTGGCGAGCCGCAGCAGATGGTCATCCTCGGCATGGGCAAGCTCGGTGCCGTGGAGTTGAACCTGTCTTCCGACATCGACCTGATCTTTGCCTACCCGGAAGGTGGCGAGACAGTCGGGACCAAGCGCCCGCTGGACAACCAGGAGTTTTTCATCCGCCTGGGCCAGCGACTGATCAAGGCACTCGACCCTATCACCGTCGACGGCTTCGTGTTCCGCGTCGACATGCGCCTGCGCCCCTATGGCTCGGCCGGCGCGCTGGTGTTGAGCTTCAACGCGCTGGAACAGTATTACCAGGACCAGGGGCGCGACTGGGAGCGCTACGCGATGATCAAGGCGCGGGTGGTGGCCGGCGACCAGGTGGCCGGCGCGCAGTTGCTGGATATGCTGCGGCCCTTCGTCTATCGGCGCTATCTGGACTTCTCGGCCATCGAAGCGTTGCGCACCATGAAGCAGTTGATCCAGCAGGAAGTCCGGCGCAAGGGTATGGCCGAGAATATCAAGCTGGGTTCCGGCGGCATTCGCGAGGTCGAGTTCATTGCCCAGGCCTTCCAGCTGATTCATGGCGGGCGTGACCTGAGTCTGCAGCAGCGCCCGTTGTTGAAGGTACTGGGGACCCTGGAAGGCCAGGGTTACCTGCCGCCGGCGGTGATCGGCGAGTTGCGCAGCGGCTATGAATTCCTGCGCTACACCGAACATGCGATCCAGGCGATTGCCGACCGCCAGACCCAGATGCTGCCCGATGGCGAGAAGGATCGCGCGCGTATTGCTTTCATGATGGGCTTCGACAGTTGGGAGGCGTTTCATGAGCGGTTGATGTACTGGCGCGGGCGGGTCGACTGGCATTTCCGCCAGGTGATCGCCGATCCGGACGAAGAAGATGGCGCCGACTGTGAAGTGATGGTCGGCGGCGAATGGCTGCCGCTGTGGGAAGAGTCCCAGGATGAAGAGGCGGCCTGCCGGCAGTTGCAGGAAGGCGGTTTCAAGGATGCCGCCAAGGCCCTGAAGCAACTGACGGCGCTGCGCACCAGCCCGCAGTTGCGCGCCATGCAGCGGCTCGGTCGGGAGCGGCTCGATGCCTTTATCCCGCGCTTGCTGGCCCAGGCGGTGGAACATGCCGATCCGGACCTGGTGCTGGAGCGGGTGCTGCCCCTGGTGGAAGCCGTGGCCCGGCGTTCGGCTTACCTGGTGCTGCTCACGGAAAACCCCGGTGCCTTGCGTCGCTTGCTGACCTTGTGTGCCGCGAGCCCCTGGATTGCCGAACAGATCACCCGCTTCCCGATGCTGCTCGACGAGTTGCTCAACGAAGGCCGGCTATTCAAGCCTCCCCTGGCGCCGGAGCTGGCCGCGGAGCTGCGTGAGCGCCTGACGCGGATTCCGGAAGACGACCTCGAGCAGCAGATGGAAGCCTTGCGCCACTTCAAGCTGGCGCATCGTCTGCGGGTCGCGGCCTCGGAAATCTCCGGCAGCCTGCCGTTGATGAAGGTCAGCGACTACCTCACCTGGCTCGCCGAAGCGATCCTCGAACAGGTGCTGGCCCTGGCCTGGCGCCAGACCGTCGGCCGCCATGGTTCGCCACGACGTGTCGATGGCAGCTTGTGCGACCCGGGCTTTATTATTGTCGGCTACGGCAAGGTCGGTGGTATCGAGCTGGGCCATGGTTCGGACCTGGACCTGGTGTTTATCCACGACGGCGACCCGAATGCCGAGACCGATGGCGCCAAACCTATCGATACCGCGCAGTTTTTCACCCGCCTGGGTCAGCGGATCATTCACCTGCTGACCACCCAGACCAACTCCGGCCAGCTCTATGAAGTGGACATGCGCCTGCGCCCGTCCGGGGCTTCGGGGCTGCTGGTCAGTTCCCTGGGCGCTTTCGAGCGTTACCAGCAGAACGAAGCCTGGACCTGGGAGCACCAGGCGCTGATCCGCGCCCGGGTGCTGGTAGGTTGCAACGAGGTCGGCACGGCGTTCGAGAAGGTACGCGCGGCGGTGCTGGGGCGTGAGCGTGATTTGCCGACCTTGCGTCAGGAAGTCAGCGAGATGCGCGCCAAGATGCGCGACAACCTGGGGAGCAAGGCCACCGCGGCGGGCACGGCGGCCAATGCCTTCGAGGCCACGGCGCCCTTCGATATCAAGCAGGATGCCGGTGGTATCGTCGATATTGAATTTATGGTGCAATACGCGACATTGGCTTGGTCGAAAGCGCACCCGGCGTTACTCCGCTATACCGACAATATCCGCATTCTCGAAGGGTTGGAGCAGGCGGGCCTGATCCCCGCCACGGACGCCCACCTGCTGCGCGAGGCCTACAAGGCCTATCGCTCCGCCGCCCACCGCCAGGCGTTGCAGAAGGAGGCGGGGGTGATCAGCGGCGATCAGTTCGCGGTCGAACGCCGCGATGTCATGCGGATATGGGCCGAGCTGGGGCTAAACTGATTGATATTTTAGAGGCGGGGAGGCATAAGCCTCCCCGCATCGTTTGTGGAAGCCTATGAATATTCTGATCGTTGGGCCCAGCTGGGTCGGTGACATGGTGATGGCTCAGACACTGTTCCAGTGCCTGAAGCAGCGTCATCCGCAGTGCGAGATCGATGTGCTGGCCCCGGAGTGGAGCCGCCCGATCCTTGAGCGCATGCCCGAGGTGCGGGCCGCCTTGAGCTTTCCGCTCGGCCACGGCGCGCTGGAGCTGGCCACGCGGCGGCGCATCGGCAAGTCCCTGGCCGGCCGGTACGACCAGGCGATCCTGTTGCCCAACTCGCTGAAGTCGGCGCTGGTGCCGTTTTTTGCCGGCGTGCCGAAGCGCACAGGCTGGCGTGGCGAGTTTCGCTATGGCCTGCTCAACGATGTCCGCAAGCTGGATAAGGAACGTTATCCGCTGATGATCGAGCGATTCATGGCCCTGGCCTATGAGCCGGGTGAAAGCCTGCCGACGCCTTATCCACGGCCGAGCTTGCAGATCGACCCGGCCAGCCGCGAGGCCGCGCTGGCCAAGTTCGAGCTGAGCCTGGATCGCCCGGTACTGGCGCTGTGCCCGGGGGCCGAGTTCGGCGAATCCAAGCGCTGGCCGTCGGAGCATTACGCGAAAGTCGCCGAGGCGCGGATTCGTGAAGGTTGGCAGGTCTGGCTGTTCGGTTCGAAGAACGATCATGGGGTCGGCGAAGACATTCGTCAGCGCCTGATTCCCGGGCTGCGCGAGGAGGCGGTCAACCTCAGTGGCGCCACATCCCTGGCCGAGGCCATCGACCTGATGTCTTGCGCCGATGCGGTGGTTTCCAACGATTCGGGGTTGATGCACGTCGCTGCCGCGTTGAACCGCCCGCTGGTGGCGATCTACGGCTCGACTTCGCCGGGTTTCACCCCGCCGTTGGCGGACCAGGTGGAAATTGTCCGCCTGGGCCTGGAGTGCAGCCCCTGCTTCGACCGGACCTGCCGCTTCGGCCATTACAACTGCCTGCGTCAGCTTGAGCCGACCCCGGTGAACGAAGCCTTGCAGCGTTTGCACGGCACTGCGGTCGAGGTCCATTAATTGCGCGTATTGCTGGTCAAGACCTCTTCCCTGGGCGATATCATTCATGCCTTGCCGGCCCTTACCGATGCCGCGCGGGCGATTCCCGGCATCCGTTTCGACTGGGTGGTCGAGGAAGGTTTCGCCGAACTGCCGAGCTGGCACCCGGCGGTGGACAAGGTGATTCCGGTGGCGATCCGCCGCTGGCGCAAGAATATCTGGCAGACCCTCAAGAGTGGCGAGTGGCGGCGGTTCAAGGAGAGCCTGCGGGCCCAGCCGTACGATCTGGTGATCGATGCCCAGGGCCTGGTGAAAAGCGCTTTGCTGACCCGTTATGCCAAGGCCCCGGTGGCCGGCCCGGACAAACAGTCGGCCCGCGAACCCCTGGCCAGCCGCTTTTATTCGCGGCGCCTGGCGGTGTCGCGCAATCAGCATGCGGTTGATCGCATGCGTCAGTTGTTTGCCTTGGCGCTGGGTTATGACCTGCCCAGGGGTATGGGCGATTACGGCCTGGATGCCGACAAGCTGGTCGAGTTGCCGCGCAAGCCTTTTGTGGTGTTCCTGCATGGCACCACCTGGGACACCAAGCACTGGCCGGAAGCCTATTGGCGCGAACTGGCCGTGCGCCTCGGTCAGTTGGGTGTACCGGTGAAACTGCCCTGGGGCAATGCCGAGGAAAAGGCCAGGGCCGAGCGGATTGCGCGCAACCTGAAGCATGTCGTGGTGCTGCCCAGGCTGAACCTGGCCGGGGTTGCGAAGGTACTGGCCGCCGCCACTGCCTGCGTGGCGGTGGATACCGGCCTCGGTCACCTGGCCGCCGCGCTGGATGTGCCGACGCTGTCGCTGTTCGGTCCGACCAGCTCGATCCTGACCGGTGCCTACGGCCGGTCGCAGATTCATCTGGCGAGCAACTTCCCCTGCGCGCCTTGTCTTCAAAAGAAATGCACCTACGTTCCGACAGCGGAGGACCAGCAGCGCTTCGATCTGAAGCGCGAGTTGCCTCTGTGCTTCACCCGTTTGAATCCCGAACGGGTGGCAAGCCGATTGAGCGCGCTGTTAATGGCTGAGGAGCGGCACTGATGCAATTGGCTTTTGTCCTGTACAAGTACTTTCCGTTTGGCGGATTGCAGCGTGACTTCATGCGCATTGCCCTGGAATGCCAGCAGCGCGGGCACCAGATCCGCGTCTACAGCCTGTTCTGGGAGGGCGATATCCCGCCCGGCTTCGAAGTGGTGATGGTGCCGGTCAAGGCGTTGTTCAATCATCGGCGTTACGCCAGGTTCAGTGCCTGGGTAAAGGCCGACCTGGCCAAGCGGCCAGTGGCACGGCTGATCGGCTTCAACAAGATGCCTGATCTGGACGTCTATTATGCTGCCGACGGTTGCTTCGAAGACAAGGCGCAGAACCAGCGTCATTCGCTCTATCGCCTCTGGGGCCGCTATCAGCATTTCGCCGAGTATGAGCGGGCGGTGTTCGCCAGGGAGGCGAAGACTGAAATCCTGATGATCTCCGAAGTCCAGCAGCCGTTGTTCGTCAAACACTACGACACCCCGCCGGAGCGTTTCCACCTGCTGTCGCCGGGCATTTCCCTGGACCGTCGGGCGCCGGCGAATGCCGCCGAAATCCGCGCCGAGTTCCGCCGCGAGTTCAAGCTGGCGGACGATGAGCTGCTGCTGGTGCAGATCGGTTCCGGGTTCAAGACCAAGGGGCTCGATCGCAGCCTCAAGGCCCTGGCCGCGTTGCCGCCGGCCCTGAAAGAACGCACCCGGCTGTTTGTCATTGGCCAGGACGACCCCAAGACCTTCCAGGCGCAGAGTGCTGCGCTGGGATTGGGCGAGCGTGTGCAATTCCTCATGGGGCGCAGCGATATCCCGCGCTTCCTGTTGGGAGCCGATCTGCTGATCCATCCGGCCTACAACGAAAATACCGGTACGGTGCTGCTTGAGGCCCTGGTGGCCGGGTTGCCGGTGCTGGTGACCGCGGTCTGCGGTTATGCCCGCTACATCGCCGAGGCCGACTGCGGCCTGGTGCTGGACGAACCGTTCGAGCAGTCCCAGCTCAATCAATACCTGGAGCGGATGTTGTCCGATCAGGCCGCGCGCCAGGCGTGGAGCCAGCATGGCCTGAGCTACGCCGAGACCGCTGACCTCTACAGCATGCCGCAGCGCGCGGCGGACGTGATCCTGGGGGAACTACCGCAATGAAGCTGATCCTGGCCGAACCGTTCAAGCGCTTGTGGGCTGGACGCGATGCGTTCGCCGAGGTCGAGCGCCTGGAGGGTGTGGTTTACCGTGAGCTGGAAGCGCGACGGACCTTGCGTACGGAAGTCGACGGCCGTGGTTATTTCGTCAAGATCCACCGTGGCATCGGCTGGCGCGAGATTTTCAAGAACCTGTTGACCGCCAAGTTGCCGGTCCTCGGCGCGGGGCAGGAGTGGCGGGCGATCCAGCGCCTGCAGGAAGTCGCGGTGCCGACCATGACCGCCGTGGCTTATGGCGAGCGTGGCAGCAATCCGGCGGACCAGCATTCGTTTATCGTCACGGAGGAACTGGCGCCGACCATCAGTCTCGAAGACTTCAGCATGGACTGGCCCAAGCAGCCGCCGGAGCCAAAGCTCAAGCGCGCGCTGATCGCCGAAGTGGCGCGCATGACCGGCATGATGCATCGCGCCGGGGTCAATCATCGCGACTGCTATATCTGCCATTTCCTGCTGCATACCGACAAACCGGTGACGGCCGAGGACCTCAAGCTTTCGGTCATCGACCTGCACCGTGCCCAGACCCGCGCGGCGATCCCCGCGCGCTGGCGCAACAAGGACCTGGCGGCGCTGTATTTCTCGGTGCTGGATATCGGCCTGAGCCGGCGCGACCTGCTGCGTTTCCTGAAAGGCTATTTCCGCCAGCCGCTGCGCCAGATCCTGCGCGATGAAGCCGCGTTGCTGGCCTTGCTCGAGCGCAAGGCGGAAAAACTTTACCAGCGCAAACTGCGCTACGGCGGCGCGCTCTGATGTCGCTGCGCTTGCGTCGTTTGGCGAAGGATGGGGTTGATGCGTTTATCTGAATTGAAAGCGGCCGGACGGGCTCCGGCTTTGCCCCTGGACCTGGAGTTGGCGGATGCCGCCGGCCGTGCGCAGCTGCAGTTGCTGAGTCTGTTGCGTGTGTTGCCCGGTCAGCGTTATGTCGGCGCCGGGGTTTGGCGTGGACGTCCGGTGCTGGCCAAATTACTGGTGGGCAACAAGGCGCCACGGCACTTCCAGCGTGAATTGCAGGGTGTTCGGCTGTTGGCCGAGCAGGGCCTGACCACGCCGCTGTTGTTGGTCGACGGTTTGAAAGAGGGCGAGGGCGGTTGGTTGCTGTTCGAGTTTCTCGAAGGTGCCGAGAGCCTGGGCGAGGCCTGGAGCAAGGTTGAATCGCTGCCGTTGTTGGCCGACGAACAGCAACAGGTACTGGCCGAGGCGCTGGGCGTCATTGCGCAGATGCACGGCAAGGGCCTGTGGCAGGAAGATCTGCACCTGGACAATCTGCTGCGCCATGACGGCAAGCTGTATCTGATCGACGGTGCCGGAATACGTGCCGAACAGCCGGGCCAGCCGTTGTCACGGCAGAAGGTTCTGGAGAACCTCGGGGTGTTTTTCGCCCAGTTGCCCAAGGCGTTCGAGCCGTTTATCGAAGAGCTGCTGGTGCATTACCTGCTGAGCAATGGCGAACATGCGCTACCGCTGGAGGCGTTGCTCAAACAGGTGGACAAGGTCCGTGGCTGGCGCCTGAAGGACTTCCTCGGCAAGGTCGCCCGGGACTGTTCGCTGTTCAGTGTTCGGAGCGGGGCCTTTGGCCTGCGGGCCATTCGTCGCGAAGAAGAAGCAGCGCTGGCGCCGGTGCTGGAGCAAGCCGATGCACTGCTCGCCCAAGGGCCCTTGTACAAGAACGGCGGAACAGCCACGGTCGGGCGAGTCGATGTCGGTGGCCGCCCGTTGGTGCTCAAGCGCTACAACATCAAGGGGGTCGGTCATTGGCTCAAGCGTTTCTGGCGGCCGAGCCGGGCCTGGCACTCCTGGCGCGAGGGCAATCGCCTGGCGTTCCTCGGGATCGCCACGCCCAGGCCGCTCGCGGTGCTGGAGCGGCGGTTCTTCTGGCTGCGCAGCCGCGCCTATCTGCTCACGGAACACCTTTCCGGGCCTGATGTGATCGAGCGTTTTGCGCCGTACGTGGAGTCGGGCGCAGTGCCGCCGGCCGAGCTCACGGCGCTGGAGCAACTGTTTGCCGAGTTGATCCGCGAGCGTATCAGCCACGGTGATTTCAAGGGGCATAACCTGTTCTGGCAGGATGACCGTTGGACCCTGATCGACCTGGACTCGATGCGCCAACATACCTCGGCCCATAGCTTCGCCAAGGCTTATGCCCGTGATCGGGCGCGCTTTATGCGCAACTGGCCGCCGAGCAGCACTTTGTATCAATTGATTGATCAGCGTTTGCCCCGCCTCCAGGGCTGATGCGTCTGCGGCGGGCGAAGCGGGTAGATGAAACCAGAGTGATCGTCTGCCTGCTCTCAGCTCCCGCATTGATAATCCTTGCTATAATCCCGCCCTTTAGTTGCTTGCCACTCCTTTGGCGGCACACATTTTTTCGGGCGCCTTGTCGCCTGCATATGGACTTTGAGAGGCTAGACCCCTGTGGCATTGACGATTCTCGGCCTGTCCGGCGCCCTTAGTCATGATCCCTCCGCAGCGCTGTACATCGACGGCAAGCTGATTGCAGCGGCCGAAGAAGAACGCTTCGTACGCGACAAGCATGCAAAGAACCGCATGCCCTACGAATCGGCGAAGTTCTGCCTGGAGCAGGCGGGTATCAAACCGTCCGACGTTGATGTGGTGGCGATTCCGTTCGCTCCCATCAGCCTGTTCGGAAAGGCTCGCTGGCACTATGCCAAGCGTTACTGGTACGCCCCGGATCGCGCCCTTGA
The DNA here is from genome assembly GCF_023242385.1 of Pseudomonas sp. MWU12-2345. Taxonomy (NCBI): domain Bacteria; kingdom Pseudomonadati; phylum Pseudomonadota; class Gammaproteobacteria; order Pseudomonadales; family Pseudomonadaceae; genus Pseudomonas; species Pseudomonas sp. MWU12-2345. The sequence continues at coordinate 194,986 of NZ_JALLJA010000005.1, forward strand.
CGCGATCCTGATGGGCAACCGCCGCTACAAGCGCTATCGCAACAAGATCGTCTGGTGCCTGGAGCAACTGGGCTTCGATCCGAAGAAAGTCAAGATCGAGCCGGTCGAGCACCATCTGGCCCACGCCTCCAGCGCCTACCACTGTTCCGGTTTCAAAGAGAAAACCGCGATCCTCGGTATCGACGGCAAGGGTGAGTACGCCACGACCTTCTTCGGCTACGGCGAAAACGGCAAGATCCACAAGATCAAGGAGTTCTTCGATCCGGACTCCCTGGGTGGCCTGTACGGTGCGATCACCGAGTTCCTCGGCTTTGAAATGCTCGACGGCGAATTCAAGGTGATGGGCATGGCCCCTTACGGCGATGCTAGCCAGTATGACTTCTCGCGCCTGGCCTCCTTCGAAAACGGCGAGCTGGTGATCAACACCGACTACGCCAACGTCGTCGGCCTGCGTCGCTACAAGGAAAAGGGCAAGGGCTTCTACTTCTCGCCGAAACTGATCGAATGGTTGGGCCCCAAGCGCGAAGGCGATATTGCCGACGAGCCCTACATTCACTACGCGGCCAGCATGCAAGCGCTGTTCGAGAAGATCTCGCTGCAGATGATCGACTACTACCTGGGTGATGTTCTCAAGGAAACCGGCAAGCTGGCCTTCGCCGGCGGTTGCGCGCTGAACGTCAAGCTGAACCAGAAGATCATCGCCCGCGACGACGTCAAGGAGCTGTTCGTGCAACCGGCTTCTGGCGACGCCGGTACGGCGGTGGGCGCTGCGGCCTATGTGTCCCATGCCCGCGGTGTGCCGGTGGAGAAGATGGAGCACGTCTATCTCGGCCCGTCCTACAGCAACGAAGATGTGATCGCCGCCTGCGCGCGTCACGAGAACGCGCCGAAGTGGCGCAAGCTCGAGAACATGCCGGAGCAGATCGCCAAGATCATGGTCGATGGCAATCCGGTGGCCTGGTTCCAGGGCCGCATGGAGTTCGGTCCGCGGGCCCTGGGGGGGCGTTCGATCATCGGTTGCCCGAGCATCGCCGGCGTGGCGGATCGGATCAACCACCAGATCAAGTTTCGCGAGCGCTGGAGGCCTTTCTGCCCGTCGATGCTCGACACCGTGGCCCCACAGATGATCAAGATCGATCATCCGGCGCCGTTCATGACCTTCACTTTCGAAGTGGCTGAAGAGTGGAAGACCCGTGTGCCGGAAGTCGTCCATGAAGACGGTACTTCTCGGGCCCAGGTGCTCAAGCGCGAATACAACCCGCGCTACTACGACATGATGAAGGCGCTGGAGGTACTCACCGGTAATGGTGTCTCCCTGAACACCTCGCTGAACCGTCGTGGCGAACCGATGATCTGCTCGCCGACCGATGCCCTGAACATGTTCTTCGGCTCGGACCTGCAGTACTTGATCATGGAAGACATCCTTGTGGTCAAGGATGGCGCCAATGAGTATCCCGAGTTCTGATCCGTCGAGGGGCGTCGTCATTGTGGTTCGGCGACGCTGATGGGGGTCATGGGGATTGGGTTGGGTCATGCAATCCAATGGGTGAAGTTTGACGGAATTTCGTTACGCAAGGATTGCGTTGGTATTGAGGGGCGGCAAGGTGGTGGGTATCGGCGGCAAGGCAGTGGCATTGGTCTCCAGGAGTATCAATGAGTATCCGGTTCGAGTGGCTTTCCTGGGGAGCCTGCTGCTTTCCCTGATCGCGGTGATGGGGTTGGTGACGATCGGTCGCGATGCGGCCTTTTACATGACGATTGCCCAGGGTGTCACGGAGCAGGGGCCGAAGCTGGCCTTCCAGTCGTTCGACTGGCCGTGGTTCACCTTGCTGATTGCCGGGACCCACGTGGTCCTGCCCCTGCCGTTCGAGACAATCGCCCATTTGTGGTGCGCTTTTCTCCTGGCCGGGACCTGCGCGCTGGTGGTCGACTGTGTGCGCCAACGCACGCCGGAAGCCGCACGCTGGGCCTGCCTGGTGGTACTGGCAATGCCGGCGGTCAACCAGGATCGTGATGACATCCTGCGTGAGTTCGGCTTCTGGTTCTTCTGTACCCTGACGCTCTGGTTGGCCTTGCGCTGGCAGGCGCGCGGCGGTTGGTTGCGTGCGGCCAGCATGCATATGGCCATTGTGGCGGCCCTGCTGTTCCGGCTCGAGGCGGTACTGCTGTGGGCTGCCCTGGGCTTGTGGCAGCTGCCGAACCTCTGGTCGAGCGAGCGGCGCAAGCAGTTCCTGCAGTTCGCGTTGCTGCCGATGCTGGGGTTGATCCTGGCAGTGGCTGTGCTCTCGATGAAGGGGGGGCTCTCATCGGTTCGTGTCCAGGCGTACCTGGATATGATCAATCCGCGGAATGTCTTTGCCTCTTTCAACTTGCTGTCCCAGCAGTTTGCCAACACCTTGAGTCACACCTATTCCAGATCTGATGCCGGACAGATCATCTTCTTTGGCCTGCTGGCGACGGTGGCGATTCTTTTTGTGAAGATGATGGGGGTTTTCGGCGCCTCCTTCCTTTATCGCGGTAGCTGGGGCGTGCTGGGGATTTACTGGCGTCAGTACCGCCCGTTCGTCTGGGCCGCCTTGCTCTACTGCGTGGTCCTGATGCTGTTCTTTATCAAGCAGCAGTTCATGATCGGTCGCTATGTAAGCTTTCTGAACCTGTTGTTCGTCCCCGCGCTGGCCATGGCCCTGGTGGTATTCGCCCGGCGGTTCCCACGATTGGGCAAGGTCGTGCTGGTGATCGGCCTGCTGTTGGCGCTGTCCAACGTGATCACCATCGGGGCAAAAAAGACCCAATATATCGAGGCGGGTCATTGGGTGGCTGCCAATATGGAGCCCGGTGCATCGGCCTACTACGATGACGGACGCATCAGTTATTACGCCGGGCGCGGGTATGTATACCCCACGGTGACCCGTGAGGAGGCGATGTCTGCGGAGCAGGCGGAGCGTTATCGCTATTTCCTGATCGAGGCCAAGGGGGACGAGCCCTGGTTGAGCGATTGGCTGGTCGGGCGCGAAATGCGCATTATTGCCCGCTTCGCCAATCGCAAGGGCGCCACCGTACTGGTGATCGGCAAGTAGACTTCAAGCTGACGGCAGGCCTGCCTGCCGTCATCTTCATTGGTCAGAAAAGGGGGTGTGATATTATCCCGTTCTCACTGATTCGCGCGGATTCCCATGAGCAGTCCTGAAACCCAAGCCCAGTCCACGCTGGCGATCTATTTCCGTCTTCTGAGTTACGTAAGGCCCTACGTGGGTCTGTTTGCTCTGAGCATCGTTGGGTTCCTGATTTTCGCTTCTACCCAGCCGATGCTGGCGTACATCCTCAAGTACTTTGTCGATGGCCTGGCCAATCCCGAGGCGGCGCTGTTCCCGGGCAATCCCTATTTCGGCAAGCTGCAACTGCTTGAAACCGTGCCGATGATGATTGTGCTGATCGCAGTCTGGCAGGGCGTGGGTTCTTATCTGGGCAACTTCTTTCTGGCCCGGGTTTCCCTGGGGCTGGTCCACGATTTGCGCATCGTCCTGTTCAATAAGCTGCTGGAATTGCCTAATCGCTTCTTCGACAGGCACAACTCCGGGCATCTGATCTCCCGCATCACCTTCAATGTGACCATGGTCACGGGCGCCGCCACCGATGCGATCAAGGTGGTCATTCGCGAAGGCATGACCGTGGTCTTCCTGTTCTGTACCCTGGTCTGGATGAATTGGAAGCTTACCCTGGTCATGCTGGCGATACTGCCGGTGATCGGGATGATGGTGAACAGCACCGCCCGCAAGTTCCGCAAGCAAAGCAAGAAGATCCAGGTCTCGATGGGCGATGTCACCCATGTAACTTCCGAAACGATCCATGGTTACCGGGTCGTGCGCAGCTTTGGTGGCGAAACCTACGAGAAACTGCGTTTCGAGCAGTCCAGCCAGCGCAATACCGACAAGCAATTGGCAATGACCAAGACCGGGGCCATCTATACGCCGACGCTGCAGCTGGTGACCTACACCGCCATGGCCGTGGTGATGTTCCTGGTGCTGTACCTGCGCGGCGATGCTTCGCCGGGCGACCTGGTGGCCTATATCACCATGGCTGGCCTGTTGCCCAAGCCGATTCGCCAGCTCTCTGAAGTCAGCTCGACCATCCAGAAAGGGGTCGCGGGTGCCGAGAGTATCTTCGAGCAGCTCGACGAGCCTGCGGAAGTCGATGACGGTACGGTCGAGCATGAGCGTGTCGAAGGTCGGCTTGAAGTGCGTCATCTCAGCTACCAGTACCCCGATACCGACAAGCGGGTGCTCGATGACATCAGCTTTGTCGTCGAGCCCGGGCAAATGGTCGCCCTGGTTGGGCGTTCGGGCAGTGGTAAATCTACCCTGGCCAGCCTGATCCCACGTTTCTATCAACACCAGCAGGGACAGATTCTGCTCGATGGCGAGGAAATCCAGAGTTTTACCTTGCGTAACCTGCGTCGCCACATTGCCCTGGTGACCCAGCAGGTCACGCTGTTCAACGATACCGTCTCCAACAACATCGCCTATGGCGACCTCGCGGGGGCTTCGGCCGAACAGGTGCGTAAAGCGGCGACCGAGGCTTATGCCGACGAGTTCATCATTAAAATGCCGCGAGGCTATGACACCCTGGTGGGCGAGGACGGCGTGCTGTTGTCTGGTGGCCAGCGTCAGCGCATTGCCATTGCGCGGGCCTTGCTCAAGGACGCGCCGCTGCTGATCCTCGACGAGGCGACTTCGGCACTCGACACCGAGTCCGAGCGGCATATCCAGGCGGCATTGGATCACGTCGTCAGCAACCGGACGACACTGGTAATTGCTCACCGTCTGACAACCATCGAGAAGGCCGATCTGATTCTGGTGATGGACGAAGGGCGGATCGTCGAGCGCGGCACCCACGCTCAGCTGTTGGCCCAGAACGGTTATTACGCTCGTCTGCACGCCAAGGAATTCCAGGAAGGTGACGAGCCGGGCCCGACCAAGGTGGTGGGTATCTGCTGAGGGGCTTCACCGGTTTGAGCGCGACTATCGACTGCTATTGAGGCAGTCGGCGCTTTTGCCTGTGTTAATATCGCGCCCCTGTTCATTTGTATGTGGGTTGCTCCATGAAGTTGTCCATGCCGCGATTCGATCAAGCCCCTGTCTTGGTGGTCGGCGATGTCATGCTCGACCGTTACTGGCATGGTGGTACCTCACGGATTTCTCCTGAGGCGCCGGTGCCGGTGGTCAAGGTCGAGCACATCGAGGATCGCCCCGGTGGTGCCGCCAACGTTGCCCTGAACATCGCCGCTCTGGGGGCCCCGGCGTCGCTGGTGGGTGTCACCGGTGACGACGAGGCCGCCGACAGCCTGACCAACAGCCTCAAGGGCGCCGGGGTCCGGGCTCTGTTCCAGCGCATTGCGCACCAGCCGACCATCGTCAAGCTGCGGGTCATGAGTCGTCACCAGCAGTTGCTGCGCATCGACTTTGAAGAACCCTTCGCCACCGATGCGCTGGCCCTGGGGGCTGAAGTCGATGGCTTGCTCGAAGGCGTCAAGGTGTTGGTGCTGTCCGACTACGGCAAAGGCGCCTTGAAGAATCATCAGGTCCTGATCCAGGCCGCCCGGGCGCGGGGTATTCCCGTGCTGGCCGACCCCAAGGGCAAGGACTTTTCGATCTACCGTGGCGCGAGCCTGATCACACCGAACCTCAGCGAGTTCGAAACCATCGTCGGCGGTTGTGCCGATGAGCATGAACTGGTGGCCAAGGGTGCCCAGTTGATGCAGGACCTGGACCTCGGTGCCTTGCTGGTGACCCGTGGCGAGCATGGCATGACCTTGCTGCGCCCCGATCATCCGGCGCTGCACCTGCCGGCCCGGGCCCGTGAAGTGTTCGATGTGACCGGTGCCGGCGATACGGTGATCTCGACCCTGGCCGCGGCCATTGCCGCGGGCGAAGAACTGCCCCACGCAGTGGCCTTGGCCAACCTCGCCGCCGGCATCGTGGTCGGCAAGCTGGGTACGGCGGCCATCAGTGCACCTGAGCTGCGCCGGGCGATCCAGCGCGAGGAAGGTTCCGAGCGCGGTGTGCTGGGCCTGGAGCAATTGCTGCTGGCGGTCGACGATGCGCGGGCGCACAACGAGACGATCGTGTTCACCAACGGCTGCTTCGATATCCTCCATGCCGGTCACGTGACCTACCTGGAGCAGGCGCGGGCCCAGGGCAATCGCCTGATCGTCGCGGTCAATGACGATGCCTCGGTCAGCCGCCTCAAGGGCCCAGGCCGTCCGATCAACAGCGTTGATCGGCGCATGGCCGTGCTGGCCGGCCTGGGTGCCGTGGACTGGGTTATCAGTTTCCCCGAGGGCACTCCGGAGAACCTGCTGGCCCAGGTCAAGCCGGATGTGCTGGTCAAGGGTGGCGACTACGGGATCGACCAGGTGGTCGGTGCTTCCATCGTGACGGCCTATGGCGGTACGGTGAAAGTGCTGGGGCTGGTGGAAAACAGCTCGACCACGGCGATTGTCGAGAAGATCCGCAGCAACTGACTAAGCGCCTGGCCCGTTCAATCCGTATGGGCCTGCATTAATGCCTTTACTGTAGGAGCCGGCTTGCTGGCGATGAGGCCGGCGAGTCTTGCATCGCTCTTGCGGCCGTCATCGCCAGCAAGCCGGCTCCTGCAAGGGTCATGTGTTCGCCGTTGCTTTGTCAGCGCCCGGTTTTCACCGGCACGATCTTGCGCAGGATCTGCCGGGCCTTGCCGGTCAGGCGCCTGATCTTCGAGTCCTTTTCAGGCTCCGCCATCCCCTGCTGCCGGACCCAGTCCTTCCAGCGAATCCGCTCCTCGCGCACCACCCAGCCTTCCTGTCGGGCAAAGCTTTCCGCCAGGTACAGGCCACGGGTGCTGGCCGGGTGCAATTGATCCTTTTTCAGGGTGTACAGCTCGGCACACGGCCGTCCGTCCTTGAGCGGCATCAGGTACAGATCGGGACGACTGCGGTCCAGGCGCGCCACCAACTGATCGTTCTCCAATCGTTCGTCGACATGGAACAGGCTCAGGGATTTGGCCTCGCGGGGGACCTCGAGCCGCAGGTCATAGATCAACTGCAGTGAAGCGGTGGGCAGGTGCACGTAGGTCTGGGGTCGTTCCATCAACTGCAGCGCGCCGCAGCGTACCGGCCTTGCCGCGCCGGACAAGGGCGTCAGGCGAAAGGGCAGGGCTTCGCGATAATGCAGCGCCGCGGAGTAGGGCGCCGGCAGCCAGGTGTCGTTGAAGCGCCCGGTCAGCCAGCCTTCCGGGGTTTCCAGCAGGCACTCTTCGGCGATTTCGGCAATCGCGGTGAGCAGCGGAATGGCCAGTTCATGGGCCGGCACATAACCTGAAATCAGCTTGAGCACCACGTCGCCGCGATCCTGGCGGCGCTGGCGGACCAACACCCAGTAGTCGCGGTTGTGCCAGTGCAGGGTCAGTCGCACCGAGACGCCGAGGTTGGCCAGTTCCAGGGTGAAACGCTCGGGGTCGTCCACCGCGACCGGTTTGCGTTTGTGCAGGGTTTGCGCAAAGTTCAACGGCATCCCGACGCTCTGGTAGCTCAAGCCTTCGGGGGTCGCCTCGACGAGTAATGGCAGGGTCTTGAAGTCGCTGGGGTTCTTGCGTATCAGCGTCCGCGGCATCTCGGCTCCTTCTTGCGTCGGGGTCGGCCGCCTGGGCGGCATCAGTTTTGGCGAATGACCCGGGCCACCGTCGCCACATTATGGGCAAGGTGCAGCGGGTTGATGGTACCGACAATAGCACTGGCAACGCCGGGCTGTGCAAATAGCAGTTCGAAGCTGGCCCGCACCGGGTCGATACCGGGGTCCAGGCAGACGTGGCCGCTGGCCAGGGCCTTTTTCACCAGGATCGCCTTGCCATGGTCAGCAGCATAGTCAATGACCGGCTTCTCGCCCTGTTCGTTCAGATTGTAGGTGATCATCGCGCAATCACCTTGTTCCAGAGCCTTCAGGCCGCCTTCGACGGTTTTGCCGGAAAAACCGAAAGCACGGATCTTGCCTTCGCCCTTCAAGGCCGCGAGGGTCTGGTAGACCTCGCTGTGTTCGAGGATCGCCAGGTCGTTGCCGTCGGAGTGCACCAGCACCAGGTCGATAAAGTCGGTTTCCAGGCGTTGCAGGCTGCGCTCCACGGAGAATCGGGTATGGACGGCACTGAAGTCATGGCTCGACTGGCCGGCTTCGAACTCTTCGCCGACCTTGCTGACGATCACCCACTCCTGGCGCTGTCCGCGCAGCAGAGGGCCCAGGCGTTCTTCGCTGCGACCGTAGGCCGGCGCGGTGTCGATCAGGTTGATGCCCAGATCGCGGGTCAGATGCAGCAGTTGGCGGGCTTGCTGGTCGTCGGGAATCTGGAAACCGTTGGGGTATTTGACTCCCTGGTCGCGGCCGAGCTTGACGGTGCCCAGGCCCAGGGGGGACACCTGCAGGCCGGTACTACCGAGGGCTCGATGCAGGTCGTGCAGGGTCGGCAGGCTCATGGCAGCAGTTGCTCCCAAGGGGTTTGCGCCATCGTCGGCTTCGGCAGGTCGGGCAAGGTGGCTGCCGGGCCCGGACGGATACCGTCGCGTTCCAGGCTCTTGAGCACTCGGTCGGCGAAGTCCGGCGCCAGGGCCAGCTTGGTCGGCCAGCCCACCAGCAGGCGATCCTGTTCGGCGAGGAAGGCGTTGTCCGGACGGGTCAGGCCCGATTGCAGCGGTTCGGCGCGCTCGACCCGCAAGGTGGCCCATTGCGCCTGGCTCAGGTCGACCCAGGGCAGCAGGTTGCCGAGTTCCTTCTGGGCGCTGGCGATCTGCGCGGCGGGCTCGCGGGCGACGCCTTCGGCCTCGGCGATATCGCCGCCGAGGTACCAGACCCACTGGCCATCGGCCGCCGGATGGGTGGTCACGGTAATCCGTGGCTTGGGCCCGCCGCCCAGGCAATGGGCGTACAACGGCTTCAGGCTCGGGCCTTTGACCAGCACCATGTGCAAGGGGCGTGTCTGCATGGCCGGCTGGCTCAGGCCGAGGGCCTTGAGCAGCGCGGCGTTGCCCGCCCCGGCGCTGAGCACAATGCGTTGGGCATGGATATCGCGGCCATCGACCCGCAGGCCCACCAGTTGCTCGTTGTCCAGCAGGGGTTCGATATCGTGGCCGGCCAGCAGGCCGTCACCGGCCAGTTCGGCCAGGCGGGTGATCAGGCTCGGCACATCGATCACCAGTTCGGCCAGGCGATAGACCTTGCCCTTGAAGCGCGGATTTTGCAGGGCGGGCGGCAGTTGTTCGCCCTTGACCTGGTCGACCCGACCGCGCACGGCCTTGCTGGCGAAGAAGCTGGTGAGATTGCCGGCCAGGGTGCCGGGAGACCACAGATAGTGGGCTTCGGAGAGCAGGCGCACGCCCGACAGGTCGAGCTCGCCGTTGCCGGCCAGGGCCTCGCGCCAGCGCCGCGGCATGTCGGCGATGGCTTCCGAGGCGCCGCTCAGGGCACCGTGCAGGGCGTATTTGGCACCGCCGTGGATGATGCCCTGGGATTTGAGGCTCTGTCCGCCGCCGAGGCTGGCGCGTTCCACCAGTACCGTCGAAAACCCCTGGCGGCGCAGGCGCGCGTTGAGCCAGAGACCGGCAACGCCGGCGCCGACAATCAGGACATCGGTGGAGAGAGCGGATGGCATGCGGCGACCTCGGTGTTCAAGACAAGGCTCGCAGTATACAGGTGGCGAGCGGGCTAGTGCCCGGCGGTCTTCGAGAACAGCTGGATCACCACCACGCCGAGCACGATCAGGCCCATGCCGAGCATCGCCGGGATATCCAGCTTCTGCCCATAGAGAAACAGCGCCGCGACGCTGACCATGACAATGCCCATCCCGGCCCAGACCGCGTAGGCCACGCCCACCGGCACCGTGCGCACCACCAGGGTCAGCATCCAGAAGGCGATGGCGTAACCGACGATGATCAGCAACAAGGGGATCGGCGTGCTCAGGCCCTTGACCGCTTTCATGGAGACGGTGGCGATGACTTCGGCGCAGATGGCGATGGCCAGGTAGTAGTAAGCGTGCATGGGACAATCTCTCGTATTTGGGCCTGCTGATAAGGTTGGCATTCTAGAGACTCACCAGATGGGGTAAAGTCATTACCTATCTGAAAAAAAGATGGGTTGCCCATGAGTATTCAGTGGAACCTGGAGCAGATGCGCCTGTTCGTCGGCGTTGCCGAGCAGCGTTCGTTTTCCGCCGTGGCCCGCCAGCAGCGCAAGGCGCAGTCGGCGGTCAGCAATGCGATCGCCCTGTTGGAGACCGATCTGGGGGTGACGCTGTTCGAGCGTAGCAGCGGCCGCCAGCCGAAGTTGACCGAGGCCGGGGCCGCATTGCTGGAGGAGGCGCGGGAAGTGCTGCGCCAGTGCGATCGTCTCAATGGTAGGGCGCTGGCCTTGATGCGTGGCGAGGAAGCCTGTTTGCGCCTGGCCCAGGACGAGGCCATGCCCTATCAGCCGGTGCTCGACAGTCTGGAAGCGCTGTCGGAGCATTACCCCAGCGTCGAGGTGCAACTGGCCAGCGGTGCCCAGGGTGATGTCGCGCGCAAACTGGTGGAGCGACGGGCGGACCTGGGCCTGCTGTTCCACCACGACCAGATGCCGCAAACCCTGGAGCGACGGGCGCTGGGCAGTGTCGAAATGGTCACGGTGTGCGCGGTCAATCATCCGCTGGCGGCTTCGCTGCGGGTCAACCGTCAGCAACTGGCCCGGCATCGGCAATTGCTTATTTCCCCGCAACAGAGCGGTTACCCCGGCGACGAACAGCTCAGTCCGCAGGTCTGGCGGGCGGACTCCTTCTACGTGATGGCCGAGCTGTTGATGCGCGGCCTGGGCTGGGCCTGGCTGCCACGGCACGTGGTGCAATATCCGGCGTACCAGAACCAGATGGTCGAGCTGAGCAGCGAATGGACGCCGCCGGCGCTGGTGGTTGAACTGGTCTGGCGTCGCGACGAGCCCCTGGGGCCGGCGGCGCGCTGGCTGGCCGAACGGTTTGCCGAGCACTTGCAGGCGATCGGCTGAAAAAGTCGATAAACTCCGTCGCCATGAATAGAACTCTCTACAGTTTTTTGTTTCATCTGGGGCTGCCGCTGGTGGCGTTGCGTCTATGGCTGCGGGCGCGCAAGGCGCCGGCTTATGCCCGGCGGGTCGGCGAGCGCTTTGCCCGTGGCCTGCCGACATTGCGCCCGGACGGGATCTGGGTGCACGCCGTGTCGGTTGGCGAGAGTATTGCCGCCGCGCCGATGATTCGCGCCTTGCTGGCGAAGTATCCGCAACTGCCGATCACGGTCACCTGCATGACGCCCACCGGTTCCGAGCGGATCAAGGCGCTGTTCGCCGACGAGCCGCGCATTCAGCATTGCTACCTGCCTTACGACTTGCCGTGGGCGGCGGCGCGTTTTCTCGAGGCGGCGCGGCCAAAGCTGGCGGTAATCATGGAGACCGAGCTGTGGCCCAACCATATCCATCAGTGCGCCAGGCGCGGGATTCCGGTGGCGCTGGCCAATGCGCGATTGTCGGCGCGTTCGGCTAAAGGTTATGGCCGATTCGCCCGCCTGACCCGGCCTATGCTGGAGGAAATGAGCCTGATTGCCGTGCAGACCGAGGCCGAAGCCGAGCGTTTCCGGCAACTGGGTGCGCGGCCTGAATGCGTCGAGGTGACCGGCTCGATCAAGTTCGATTTGAGCATCGACCCGCAACTGCTGGTGCGCGCCGCCGAGCTGCGTGGGCAATGGCAGGCACAGGAGCGGCCGGTGTGGATCGCCGCGAGCACCCATGAAGGTGAGGACGCGGTGGTGCTGGCGGCCCATCGGCAATTGTTGGGCAACTATCCGAACGCCTTGCTGATCCTGGTGCCGCGTCACCCGGAGCGCTTCGACAGCGTGTTCGCCTTGTGCCAGGAGCAGGGTTTTTCGACGGTACGGCGTTCCAGCGGCGAGCCTGTCAGTGCGCAAACCTCGGTGTTGCTCGGTGACACCATGGGCGAGCTGCTGTTTCTCTACGCCTTGGCTGACAGCGCGTTCGTCGGCGGCAGCCTGGTGCCCAACGGCGGGCATAACCTGCTGGAGCCGGCGGCGCTGTGCAAGCCGGTGTTGAGCGGGCCGCACCTGTTCAACTTCCTCGAGATCGCTGCGTTGATGCGTGAAGCGGGAGCGTTGCAGGAAGTGGAGGATGCCGAAGGCCTGGCGGTGGCGGTGCAGCGCCTGTTCGAATTGCCGCGGGATGCGCAGAAGATGGGTGAGGCGGGGCTGAAGGTGATGCGGGCCAACCAGGGCGCGTTGCAGCTTTTGTTGGATGGGTTGGGGCGTTTGTTGTCGCGCTAGAACCTCAATCAAGGATGAACACGATTTTGTGGCCGCAATACGTCCTGTAGGAGCAGGGCTTGCCCGCGAAGAGGGCCTCACTGGCGCCAAAAGCTTCGCGGGCAAGCCCTGCTCCTACAGGTTTCGTGGCGTTCTCAAGGTTCCGATCAATACTTTGGATTGCCCTTGAGATTGGCCGCGGCCGCCTTCGCCAGATCCGGTGGCAGGAAGTCCTTGTCCGGGTTGTAGTCGGCCTTCAGGTAGCGCTGCAGGTCGCTCAGGTCGCCCGGGTTCAAGGTGCCCGCCGCCTGCTTCAGGCGCAGGTTGTCGAGAATGTAGTCATAGCGGGTGTTGTTGTAGTCGCGCACCGAGGTGTACAGCTGACGCTGGGCATCCAGCACATCGACGATATTGCGCGTCCCCACCTGATAACCGATTTCGGTCGCTTCCAGCGCACTCTGGTTGGAGATGATCGACTGCTTGCGCGCCTGCACCTGTTCCACATCGGTGTTCACCGCACGATGCAGGTTGCGGGTGTTTTCCACCACCTGGCGACGCAGGGCTTCACGCTGCTGCTCGGTCTGGCTCAGGCGCGAAGTGGATTCACGCACTTGCGAGCTGGTCAGGCCGCCACTGTAGAGCGGCACGCTCAATTGCAGGCCGATGGTGGTCTGCTTCACCGGTCCGGCATAACTCTGACCCAGCGCATTGGGGTTGCCCAGGCCGAAACCGTCGTTGTCGCCGGCCTCGTACTTGGCCACCGCGTCGAGGGTCGGGGCATGGCCGGCCTTGCGCTGCTTGAGGGTTTCCTCGGCGGCGCTGACGGCGTAGTTGCTCGCCAACAGGTTGAGGTTCTGCCGGGCCGCGGTGTCGACCCAGGCCTTGGCGTCATTCGGGGTCGGCGCCAGCACCGGCAAGGTGTGGACGATGCCCTGGATCGAGTTGTACTGACGGTTGGTCAGGGTGATCAGGGCTTCGAAGGCATCCTCCACCGAGCGCTGGGCAGCGATCCGGTTGGCCCGCGAGGTGTCGTAGCTGGCCTGGGATTGCAGCACGTCGGTCTTGTCCGACAGGCCGACGTCGAAGCGCTCGTTGGACTGGTCGAGCTGGCGCTTGAACGCTGCTTCCTCGGCTTTGGTCGAGGCCAGGGTGTCCTGGGCGCGCAGTACCGCGAAATAGCTTTCGGCGCTTTGCAGGATCAGGTTCTGCTCGGTCGCCGAGAGTTGCAGGGCGGCCTGCTCGTTGACGTCCTTGGCGGCCTGGTACTGGAACCAGCGGTCGGCCCGGAACAGCGGCTGGGACAGGGTCGCCTGGTAGGTCGTGGCGCTGCGGTTGAGGTTCATCGACGGCTGGTCGATGGAGGTCTGGACATTGTTCGTACTGGCGCCGGCCGACAGGTTCGGCAGCAGGCCGGCCCGGGCCTGGGGCACGACTTCCTTTTGCGCGTCATAGTTGGCGCGGGCGGCGGCCAGGTCGGCGTTGTTGCCCACGGCTTCCTGGTACACGCTGACCAGATCGGTCTTGGCCGTCAGGGGCGTTTCAGCTGCCCAGACCAGTCCGTTGGTCGCACAAGACACGGCCAGGGCCAGTGAAAGTTTGCGCAGCATGAGGCAGTTCCTAGAGTAAATATTACGGTGGTAATTCGATGGCCGAGGCTACTGCCCGGCCTGCCCAGCGTCAAGAAGTAGCGAGTGTAGTGCCGGGGGCGGGTCGGCAACAATCCTGTATATCTGCCATTTATCCAGACGAATAAGGGGGAGATGGCATTATGTCGCAGTCTTCTCTACACTCGGCTTGTTCTTGTCGGGGTGCCTTGCTATGAGGCTGAGATCGGATAATTCCGGATCCCGTTGAACCTGATCAGGTTAGCGCCTGCGTAGGGAACAAGATTTCTCGTCCCCCGGCGAGTCCTCTTGTGCTCCGTCCGGGATGTTGTTCGACAATCGAACGGCCTTCACGAGCACCGAGCACAGCACCAGCCCTGGTGTGTCCGTGCCTTTCAGGTTCGTCCCGACAATCCCCCTGGATACCGTCTGGAGAGCCGTGATGAGTACAAAATTAAAAGATGCCGCCAACCTCAGCGATTCAGCCAAGGTCGACGAGCAGTCGGTACAGCCTTTTACCCGTTCGCAGAAAATCTACGTGCAGGGCTCGCGCCCGGATATCCGTGTGCCGATGCGCGAAATCAGCCTGGATATCACGCCGACCGACTTCGGCGGCGAGGTCAACGCCCCGGTGCTGGTCTACGACACCTCCGGTCCCTACACCGATCCGAACGTGATCATCGACGTGCGCAAGGGCCTGGGCGATGTGCGCTCGGCCTGGATCGACAGCCGTGGCGACACCGAACGCCTGACCGGGCTGAGTTCGAACTTCGGTCAGCAGCGCCTCGCTGACCCGGAGCTGACCAAGCTGCGTTTCGCCCATGTGCACAATCCGCGTCGGGCCAAGGCCGGCGCCAACGTCAGCCAGATGCACTACGCGCGCCAGGGCATCATCACCGCCGAGATGGAATACGTCGCCATCCGCGAGAACCTCAAGCTGGAGGAAGCCCGCGCCGCCGGCCTGCTCAAGCAACAGCACCCGGGCCACAGTTTCGGTGCGAGCATCCCGAAACAGATCACCGCCGAATTCGTCCGCGAGGAAATCGCCCGCGGTCGCGCGATCATCCCGGCCAACATCAACCACGTGGAGTTGGAGCCGATGATCATCGGCCGCAACTTCCTGGTGAAGATCAACGGCAATATCGGCAACAGCGCCCTGGGTTCTTCCATCGAGGAAGAAGTGGCCAAGCTGACCTGGGGCATCCGCTGGGGCTCGGACACGGTCATGGACCTGTCCACCGGCAAGCACATCCATGAAACCCGCGAGTGGATCATCCGCAACTCGCCGGTGCCGATCGGTACCGTGCCGATCTACCAGGCCCTGGAGAAGGTCAATGGCGTGGCCGAGGACCTGACCTGGGAGCTGTTCCGCGACACCCTGATCGAACAGGCCGAGCAGGGCGTCGACTACTTCACCATCCACGCCGGCGTACTGCTGCGCTACGTGCCGATGACCGCCAAGCGCGTCACCGGGATCGTTTCCCGTGGCGGTTCGATCATGGCCAAGTGGTGCCTGGCGCATCATAAAGAGAACTTCCTCTACACCCATTTCGACGAAATCTGCGAAATCATGAAGGCCTACGACGTCAGCTTCTCGCTGGGCGACGGCCTGCGTCCGGGTTCGATTGCCGACGCCAACGACGAAGCGCAGTTCGGCGAGCTGGAGACCTTGGGCGAGTTGACCAAGATCGCCTGGAAGCACGACGTGCAGTGCATGATCGAAGGCCCGGGGCATGTGCCGATGCAGTTGATCAAGGAGAACATGGACAAGCAGCTGGAGTGCTGCGACGAGGCGCCGTTCTACACCCTTGGCCCGCTGACCACTGACATTGCGCCGGGCTACGACCACATCACCTCCGGTATCGGTGCGGCGATGATCGGCTGGTTCGGTTGCGCCATGCTCTGCTACGTCACGCCCAAGGAGCACCTGGGCCTGCCGAACAAGGATGACGTGAAGACCGGGATCATCACCTACAAGATCGCCGCCCATGCCGCCGACCTTGCCAAGGGTCACCCGGGCGCGCAGATCCGCGACAACGCCTTGAGCAAGGCGCGCTTCGAGTTCCGTTGGGAAGACCAGTTCAACCTGGGCCTGGACCCGGATACCGCACGGGCCTACCACGACGAGACCCTGCCGAAGGATTCGGCCAAGGTCGCGCATTTCTGCTCGATGTGCGGGCCGAAGTTCTGCTCGATGAAGATTACCCAGGAAGTCCGTGAATACGCGGCCAACCAGCGGATCGAAGCGGTCGATGTGGAGGCGGCGCAGGGCATGGCGGAGCAGGCGGAGCGCTTCAAACGCGAAGGTAGCCAGTTGTACCAGAAGGTCTGATGCGGTCTGAGGTAACCGGGCGCTTGTAAGGGCCTCTTCGCGGGCAAGCTCCGCTCCCACAGGATTTGAGTCGAGCCTGGGTTTTGTGCTCGACGGAAAACTGTGGGAGCGGAGCTTGCCCGCGAAAGCAATAGCACGGGCAAGGACGCTCTCACGATAAAAACACCTATCTCCTTCCCTTGGGCCAACACTCTTGAACACTCCCAGCACCTACTCCCCCGATCTCGCGGTCCCCGCCGACAAGCGTGTGTTCGGCGCGCGCGATCTGTTCTCCCTGTGGTTTTCCCTCGGCATCGGCCTGATGGTCCTGCAAACCGGTGCCTTGCTGGCACCGGGCCTGGGCCTGTCCGGTTCGTTGCTGGCGATCCTCCTCGGCACCGTGGTCGGTGTCCTGCTGCTGGCCGCCGTCGGCGTGATCGGCAGCGACACCGGCCTTGCCTCCATGGCCGCGCTGAAGCTCAGCCTCGGCCACTACGGCGCCAGCCTGCCGGCGCTGCTCAACCTGCTGCAACTGGTGGGTTGGGGCGCGTTCGAAATCATCGTCATGCGCGATGCGGCGAGCCTGTTGGGCGCCCGGGCGTTCAGCGAGGGCAGCCTGCTGGCCAACCCGCTGCTCTGGACCCTGGTGTTCGGCGCGCTGGCGACCCTGCTGGCGGTCAGCGGTCCACTGACCTTCGTGCGCAAGATCCTGCGCAAATGGGGTATCTGGCTGCTACTGGCGGCCTGCTTGTGGCTGACCTGGAACCTCTTCGCCAAGGCCGACCTGGCGGCGCTGTGGGCGCAGGGCGGTGATGGCTCGATGCCGTTTGCCGTGGGCTTCGATATCGCCATTGCCATGCCGCTGTCCTGGTTGCCGCTGATCGCCGACTACTCGCGTTTCGGCAAGCGCGCGAAAAGCGTGTTCGGCGGCACGGCGCTGGGCTTTCTGATCGGCAACTTCTGGCTGATGAGCCTGGGCGTGGCCTACACCCTGGCGTTCGCTCCCAGCGGTGAAACCAATGCCTTGCTGCTGGCCCTGGCCGGTGCCGGGTTGGGGATCCCGCTGTTGCTGATCCTGCTCGACGAGTCGGAAAACGCCTTTGCCGATATCCACTCGGCGGCGGTCTCCAGCGGCATCCTGCTGCGCTGGAAGGTCGAGCACCTGGCCCTGGCCATCGGTGTGCTTTGCACCCTCATCGCCTGCTTCGCACCCTTGGCGCAATACCAGAACTTCCTGTTGCTGATCGGTTCGGTGTTCGCGCCGCTGTTCGGCGTGGTGCTGGTGGATCACTTCATCCTGCGTGGACGCAGTGCCGCGGGCGCCTCGTCGCTGTTGCGCTGGCCGGCACTGCTGGCCTGGTTGGGCGGTGTGTCGACCTACCACCTGCTGGCCAATTTCCATCCGGAGCTGGGCGCAACCCTGCCGTCACTGGTGGTGGCAGGGCTGCTGCAAGGCTTGCTCGGTCGTGCATTCAACGTCGGGCGGGGAACAGCTCGGGCTTGAGCACGCCGTTGAGGCGCTGGTAGGGAATGCTCATTTCGATCAGGCCCATGGCGTAGGGGGCGATGGTCGTCACGTTGTACTTGAGGATCACGCCGTCGCTGGCCAGGGTGACGTTCGGGGTTTGCCGGAAGGGCCAGGACGCAATGAAGTCCTGGTCCAGCCGGTTGTTGATCTGCCAGTTGTTATGGGCGACCTTGGCCAGCTTCCAGAATGTCTCTTCCTGGCCGGGCAGCAGCATGTCCTGCAAGCTCAGGGCCTTGTGATCCTGGCGCGACCAGGTGAGGAAGCCGCGCCCCGGCATGCCGTGCTCGGCACCATCATCCAGGTAGCTGGCGAGTTCGACGATCACCAAGCCGTCATGCTGCTCACGTACCTTGGCCTCCAGGTAGCTGCTGTGGCCGCTTTCGGCGGTGGCGAGGAATTGTTCCCGATAGAGCTTGAGCGAAGTCGGCAGCGGCGCCTCGGGCGAGGTCCGGCCCATCTGCAGCAACGCCCGCTCCACCGCTGCGTCCAGTTGCGGCTCATCGGGGAAATGCACGGTATTGATATTCACCAGCGGGCAGTCCGGATTGCTGCAGCCCGGCTTGACCTGTTCGGAAGCGTCGCTCTTGACGCTCAGCGGGGTCTTCAGGCTTGGCTGGAACAGGCTCTGGCAGGCGCCCAGGGTCAGGGCGATGAGCGTCAGCGCGGCGATTTTAAAAAACGACATGGGTGTCCTTCGTCAGCGAAAGAAAGGTCAAGTGATCGTGCTTCGACTGTCAGCGGCGTACTCGGTTCGCCACTACGCTAATTAGAGTAGGTTTCAGGGGCGCCCGTCTATCCCGGCGAGGGGAAAGGGCTGCATCATGGCACTTCGGCGCGTTAGGATGGCGCGAAGTCGAGGGAAAGCCTCGCTGCTATCACAATGGGGAACATGATGACGGACAGCACCAGGACCAGCCCGACCACGGTCGAGGTCATCCTCCGGGAGAACTGCTTCAAGGGCTTCTATCGGCTCGATCGCCTGCACCTGCGCCATGAACTGTTTGACGGCGGCATGGGCAATACGATCAATCGCGAAGTCTTTGTCCGGCACGATGCCGTGTGTGTCTTGCCCTACGATGCCCGGCGCGATGAAGTGCTGTTGCTGGAGCAGTTCCGGGTCGGCGCCATGGGCAAGGCGGAGAATCCCTGGATGATCGAGCTGGTCGCCGGTCTGATCGACAAGGACGAACAACCGGAAGAGGTTGCCCACCGCGAGGCACAGGAGGAAGCTGACCTGAACCTGACGGCCCTGTGGCCGATCTCCCGGTACTTTCCGTCGCCGGGGGGCAGCAACGAATTGGTGCATCTGTACCTGGGGCGTTGCGACACCCAAGGGGCTGGCGGCCTGTACGGGTTGCCGGAAGAAAATGAAGATATCCGTGCCACGGTCTGGGCGTTCGAAGACGCCCTGCAAGCCGTGCGCGATGGGCGAATTGCCAACGCGGCGTCGATCATTGCCTTGCAATGGCTGGCGTTGAACCGCGCTGAAGTGAGGGGGCTATGGTCGTAAGTCTGTTGCGCGAACGTTATCGGGTTGACCTGGTGGGGCTGCAAGCGGCCTGCGAGGCCAACTATGCGCGCCTCATGCGGTTGCTGCCGCAGATGCGCGAGCAGCAGCGCGCGCGGCGCATTGCCATGACCCAGGGCGAGCAGATGCTCGGCGTGCTGGCGCTGGAGGTGTTGCAGGACAATCCCTACACCACCACCTTGCTGGTGCGCCAGGAACACAGCCTGCCGTGGTTGCCGGTGCCGCAGTTGCAGGTACAGGTCTACCACGACGCGCGCATGGCCGAGGTGATCAGCGCCGAACATGCCCGGCGTTTTCGCAGTATCTATCCGTATCCGAACTCGGCCATGCACCAGCCGGACGAAAAAGCCCAGCTCAATGTGTTTCTCGGGGAGTGGCTGAGTCATTGCCTGGCCTGCGGCCATGAGTTCGAGGCGATTCGCTAGGTTGTATCCGGTTAAATGTGAAGTGTGTCCGTTTCACCCATTTCCTCTTTGCCGATTCCCCGACCATAATTGCCTGCGGCGCGCTTTCCGAGCGAAGCGTGCAGAACGACCCCTCAGCATTTTGCAGGAGAGCCTCTTGCCGAGCGAATCCATTCAGTCGACCCCCGCGGACGCCGTGTTGCTGGTGCAGCTGTCCGACAGCCATCTGTTTGCCGAGGCGGACGGCACGTTGCTGGGCATGAATACCCGGGACAGCCTGCAACGGGTGATCGATTGCGTGCTGGCGGAGCAGCCTGCTGTCGACCTGCTGCTGGCCACGGGTGACCTGTCCCAGGACGGTACGGTGGCGTCCTATCGGCAGTTCCGTGAGTTGAGCGAGGCGATCGACGCACCGGCGCGCTGGCTGCCCGGCAATCACGACGAGTTGCGGGAAATGGCCGAGGCCGCTCACCACAGCGATCTGCTTGAGCCGGTGGTGGATATCGGCAACTGGCGGATTACCCTGCTGGATTCCGCCGTACCGGGCTCGGTCCCCGGCTATCTGCAGGACGAACAGCTGCAGTTGCTCGCGCAAGCCCTGAGCGAAGCGCCGCAGCGCCATCACCTGGTGTGTTTCCACCATCATCCGATTTCCATCGATTGTGCCTGGATGGAGCCCATCGGCCTGCGCAATCCGGAGGCTCTGTTCGCCGTGCTCGACCGCTTTCCCCAGGTTCGCGCGCTGCTCTGGGGGCATATCCACCAGGAACTGGACCGCGAGCGCAACGGCGTACGCCTGCTGGCGTCGCCTTCTACCTGCGTGCAGTTCGCGCCGGGTAGCGAGGATTTCAAGGTCGACGACAAGTCACCGGGCTATCGCTGGCTGCGCCTGCATTCGGACGGACGGCTGGAGACGGCGATTTCCCGGGTCCGCGGCTTCGATTTCGAGGTCGACTACGGCGGCACCGGCTACTGATCACTTCTTCTTAATGGGTAGGAAACGTCTCAGGGCGAGTCAGCGCGCCGGAGTCAGGCTAAACTGCGCGTCTTTGCCTGTGCGGTGCCCGGCTCCTGTGTGCGGGAGCCTGCCAATGGAGAACGCTCACATGTCCGGTTCGATCCTGTATATCCACGGTTTCAACAGCTCTCCGCTGTCGAAGAAGGCCACTCAGTTGATCCAACTGATGGAGCGCCTGGGCCTGGAAGCGCAGCTGCGGGTACCGGCCCTGCATCATCATCCGCGCCAGGCGATACCGCAGCTGGAAGCGGCGATTGCCGAACTCGGTCGTCCACTGCTGGTCGGCAGCTCGCTCGGCGGCTACTATGCGACGTGCCTGGCCGAGCGCCATGGGCTGAAGGCGTTGCTGGTCAACCCGGCGGTGGCGCCGCACCGGATGTTCGACGGCTTCCTCGGTCCCCAGCAGAACCTCTACAGTGGCGAAACCTGGGACCTGACCCTCGATCACGTGACGGCCCTGGCCGAGCTGGAAGTCCCGGCGCCCCAGGACCCGCAACGTTTCCAGGTCTGGCTGCAGACCGCCGACGAAACCCTGGACTATCGCGCCGCCCAGCAGTATTACCGGGCCTGTGCCTTGCGTATCCAGGCCGGCGGCGATCATAGTTTCCAGGGCTTTGCCGAACAATTGCCGGCCTTGCTCAGCTTTGCCGGCATCGGTGCCGATACATACCAGGCGATCGATTTCTCGCAGCTCTGATGCCCTGAGGCGCGGAGCCCGAGAATGACCCCTATTCACAGACGACTGACGACGAGACCCCATGGCCACTCCCAGCGCTAGCTCTTATAACGCAGACGCCATCGAAGTCCTCTCGGGCCTCGACCCGGTGCGCAAACGCCCGGGCATGTACACCGACACCAGTCGGCCGAACCACCTTGCCCAGGAAGTCATCGACAACAGTGTCGACGAAGCCTTGGCCGGGCATGCGAAATCGGTACAGGTGATCCTCCACGCTGACCACTCCCTGGAAGTCTCCGACGACGGTCGCGGCATGCCGGTGGACATTCATCCGGAAGAGGGGGTGTCGGGCGTCGAGCTGATCCTCACCAAGCTCCACGCCGGCGGCAAGTTCTCCAACAAGAACTACCAGTTCTCCGGCGGCCTGCACGGCGTGGGGATTTCCGTGGTCAACGCCTTGTCGACCCAGGTGCGGGTCCGGGTCAAGCGCGACGGCAACGAATACCAGATGACCTTCGCCGATGGCTACAAGGCCACCGAGCTGGAAGTGGTCGGCACCGTCGGCAAGCGCAACACCGGCACCAGCGTGTACTTTGCGCCGGACCCGAAGTATTTCGATTCGCCGAAATTTTCCGTCAGCCGCCTCAAGCACGTGCTCAAGGCCAAGGCGGTACTGTGCCCGGGGCTGCTGGTCAGCTTCGAGGACAAGGCCACCGGCGAGAAGGTCGAATGGCATTACGAAGATGGCCTGCGTTCCTATCTGGTGGATGCGGTCAGTGAATTCGAGCGCCTGCCGGACGAGCCGTTCTGCGGCAGCCTCGCCGGTAACAAGGAAGCGGTGGACTGGGCCTTGCTGTGGTTGCCGGAGGGCGGCGACAGCGTCCAGGAAAGCTACGTCAACCTGATCCCCACCGCCCAGGGCGGCACCCACGTCAATGGCTTGCGCCAGGGCCTGCTCGATGCCATGCGCGAGTTCTGCGAATTCCGCAGCCTGCTGCCGCGCGGCGTGAAGCTGGCGCCGGAAGACGTCTGGGAACGGATTGCCTTTGTCCTGTCGATGAAGATGCAAGAGCCGCAGTTCTCCGGCCAGACCAAGGAGCGGCTGTCGTCCCGCGAAGCCGCCGCCTTCGTTTCCGGGGTGGTCAAGGACGCCTTCAGCCTGTGGCTCAACGCCAACCCCGAGCTGGGCATGCAACTGGCGGAACTGGCGATCAACAACGCCGGCCGGCGCCTGAAGGCGAGCAAGAAGGTCGAGCGCAAACGCGTTACCCAAGGGCCGGCGCTGCCGGGCAAGCTGGCCGACTGTGCCGGGCAGGACCCGATGCGTGCCGAGCTGTTCCTGGTGGAAGGTGATTCCGCCGGCGGTTCGGCCAAGCAGGCGCGGGACAAGGAGTTCCAGGCGATCCTGCCGTTGCGCGGGAAGATCCTCAATACCTGGGAAGTCGACGGCAGCGAAGTGCTCGCCAGCCAGGAAGTGCACAACATCGCCGTGGCCATCGGTGTCGATCCGGGTGCGGCGGACATCAGCCAGCTGCGCTACGGCAAGATCTGCATCCTCGCCGACGCCGACTCCGACGGCCTGCACATCGCGACCCTGCTCTGCGCCCTGTTCGTCCAGCATTTCCGCCCGTTGGTGGATGCCGGACACGTCTATGTGGCAATGCCGCCGCTGTACCGTATCGACCTGGGCAAGGAAATCTACTACGCCCTCGACGAAGGCGAGCGTGACGGTATTCTCGATCGCCTGGTGGCGGAGAAGAAGCGCGGCAAACCCCAGGTCACCCGATTCAAGGGCCTGGGTGAGATGAACCCGCCGCAACTACGGGAAACCACCATGGATCCGAATACCCGGCGCCTGGTGCAGTTGACCCTGGATGATTTCGAAGCCACTTCGGAAATGATGGATATGCTTTTGGCGAAGAAACGTGCCGGCGACCGCAAGACCTGGCTGGAATCCAAGGGCGACCTGGCCGAGGTCCTGACCTGATGCGCGGCTGTCCCGGCGGCGAACCACGGCTGCCGGGCCCGCGCCTGTTGAACACCCCCGAATTCACCAGCGCGGCGCTATCACCGCCGCGCCAGACAACGAACTGATGAGGCCCGCATGAGCGACTCCCTTGATCTCAGCCTGGATGGCGTAGAACGCCGGTCATTGGCTGACTTCACCGAACAGGCCTACCTCAACTACTCCATGTACGTGATCATGGACCGTGCGCTGCCCCATATCGGCGACGGCCTGAAGCCGGTACAGCGGCGTATTGTCTACGCCATGAGTGAGCTGGGGCTGGATGCCGACGCCAAGCACAAGAAGTCCGCGCGTACCGTCGGTGACGTGCTCGGCAAGTTCCACCCCCACGGCGATTCCGCCTGCTACGAAGCCATGGTGCTGATGGCCCAGCCGTTCAGCTACCGCTATACCCTGGTGGACGGCCAGGGTAACTGGGGGGCGCCGGACGATCCGAAGTCCTTCGCGGCCATGCGCTACACCGAATCGCGCTTGTCGCGTTACTCCGAAGTGCTGCTCAGCGAACTGGGCCAGGGCACCGCGGACTGGGTGCCGAACTTCGACGGCACCCTCGACGAGCCGGCGGTGTTGCCGGCGCGTTTGCCGAATATCCTGCTCAACGGCACCACCGGTATCGCCGTGGGCATGGCCACCGACGTGCCGCCGCACAACCTGCGGGAAGTGGCCAACGCCTGTGTGCACCTGCTCGATGAGCCCAACGCCAGCGTCGAGGACCTGTGCAAGTTCATCCCGGGCCCGGACTATCCGACCGAAGCGGAAATCATCACCCCGCAAGCCGACCTGCTGAAAATCTACGAAACCGGGCGTGGCTCGGTGCGCATGCGCGCGGTCTATCGCATCGAAGACGGCGATATCGTCGTGCATGCCCTGCCGCACCAGGTCTCCGGGGCCAAGGTGCTGGAACAGATCGCCGCGCAGATGCAGGCCAAGAAGCTGCCGATGGTCGCCGACCTGCGGGATGAATCCGACCACGAGCACCCGTGCCGTATCGTGATCATCCCGCGCTCGAACCGTATCGACCTCGACGAACTGATGCAGCATCTGTTCGCCACCACTGATCTTGAGTCCAGCTACCGGGTCAACATCAACATCATCGGCCTCGACGGCAAGCCGCAGTTGAAGAACCTGCGCGCCTTGCTGGTGGAGTGGTTGTCGTTCCGCGTCAACACCGTGCGCCGGCGCCTGAAGTTCCGCCTGGACAAGGTCGAGAAGCGCCTGCACCTGTTGGACGGCTTGCTGATCGCCTACCTCAACCTGGATGAAGTGATTCATATCATCCGCACCGCGGAGCACCCGCGGGCCGAGTTGATCGCGCGTTTCGACCTCAGCGAGATCCAGGCCGACTACATACTCGACACCCGCTTGCGTCAGTTGGCGCGCCTGGAAGAGATGAAGTTGCGCAACGAGCAGGATGAGCTGCTCAAGGAACAGGCCAAGCTGCAAGCGCTGCTGGCCAGCGAAGCCAAGTTGAAGAAGCTGGTCCGCACCGAACTGGTGGCTGATGCGCAAACCTATGGCGACGACCGTCGCTCGCCGATTGTTGCCCGTAGCGAAGCCAAGGCCCTGTCGGAAAACGAGCTGATGCCGACTGAGCCGGTAACGGTCGTTTTGTCGGAAAAAGGTTGGGTTCGCTGTGCAAAAGGCCATGATATTGATGCCACGGGCCTGTCCTACAAGGCCGGTGATGGCTTCAAGACCTCGGCGGCGGGGCGCTCCAACCAGTTCGCGGTGTTTATCGACTCCACCGGGCGCAGCTACTCGGTGGCGGCCCATACCTTGCCTTCGGCCCGTGGTCAGGGCGAGCCGCTGACCGGTCGTCTGACGCCGCCGCCGGGCGCCAGCTTCGAGTGCGTGCTGCTGCCTGAAGACGAGGCCTTGTATGTCATCGCTTCCGACGCCGGGTATGGTTTCGTGGTCAAGGGTGAAGACCTGCAGGCCAAGAACAAGGCGGGCAAGACCCTGCTGAGTCTGCCCAACGGCTCCAAGGTGATGCCACCCAAGTCGGTGGCCGACCGTGAGCAGAACTGGCTGGCGGCGGTGACCACCGAGGGCCGGCTGTTGATCTTCAAGGTCAGCGACCTGCCGCAACTGGGCAAGGGCAAGGGCAACAAGATCATCGGCATTCCCGGTGAGCGCGTGGCCAGCCGCGAGGAATACGTCACTGACCTGGCGGTGATTCCGGACGGTGCGACCCTGGTATTGCAGGCGGGCAAGCGTACCTTGTCGCTCAAGGCCGATGACCTGGAGCACTACAAGGGCGAGCGTGGCCGGCGTGGCAACAAGCTGCCACGGGGCTTCCAGCGGGTTGACGCCTTATTGGTAGAAGGTATCAGTTAAAGCGGTTTAGAGCGTTCGTTCAGCGTTTTAGCAGGAAGATCGCTACCGCGGCACTGGAGTCACGGCGCATATTCACGGATGATATGCGCCACTTGCGGCACCCGCGTGGCGGCGTGCCCGAACGAATTTTTGGATCAGACTGTGGCAGGGCCTTATGGCGGCCACCTGGATGGGATGATGACTGTTCTGCGCCTTCCTTTTATTCTGCTGCTGACGGGCCTGCTCGGCCTGGCCGGTTGCAGCGTGCACCAGCCGGTGTCCTTGTATCAGCTGGACAGCGGCACGCCGGGCCAGCCTCAGCAGAGCTCGGGGATGTCGGTGGTGCTCGGGCCGATTTCCCTGGCCGATTACCTGCAACGCGAAACCCTGCTGCAGCGCCAACCTGATGGCAGCCTGACCGCGGCGACCGACGGTCGCTGGGCTGGCAGCCTGTCGTCCGATATCAATCAGTTGCTGGTTCGCCAGCTGGCCTGGCGCCTGGACAGCCAGCGCGTGGTCCTGGCCCCGGCGATTGCCGGGAGCACCCCGGATGTGCAGGTGTTGTTGTCGATTACCCGACTGGATTCCGGCACCCATCAACCGGCGATCCTCGATGCGCAGTGGCGTTTGCTCGACCGTCGTGGACAGGTACGGGATAACCGTATCGTTCACCTGGAACAACAGCACACCGGCACCTCGGCGGCACAGGTCCAGGCCCAGGGCGAGCTGTTGCAGCGTCTGGCCGAACAGTTGAGCGTGGCGCTCAAGCCATTGGCCAATCAAGCGCCGCTGGTTGAAAACCGCAAGGCTGTGGCCCCGGCACCGGCCAAACAGGCCGGCCCCGAGAAGCCGAAGATCCCGATGGCTTCGCCGATTCGTACGGATATGGAAGTGTTTCGCTTCTGATTCGACACTTGGTCAGAGCCTCCGCGCCTGGCTGTCAGTGCCAGCCGCCCTCGCTACCAGTAGTCCGGTTTGATGATGGCGGGTTTCTTTGGTAGCGGGACTTTTGGCGGTAGCTGACAAGCCGCTAATTCAGTATCGCTTATAGATCGGCGTATCCAGTGCGAATGGAGTTTGAGTGATCCGGGGGCTTCCCGGGCCAACTCACCATTCTCGCTCCTGTGGGGCACGATCACTCCCAGCGCGAGCTGTGCAAAATCTGTTCTGATGGCGGCTAACGCTGGCGCGAGATCGGTATCTCCTGACACTAGAACGATTTGTCCGATTTGTAGCGGCTCTGCTTGGCAGGCCGCTCGATACATGCCCAGTGCCAGGTTCACATCCGTCTCTTTTTCCTCAAGCTGCCAGATAGCCACTTGGTCGGAGCGTGACGCTTTTTGTCCTTTGACGAATCTGGGGGCGAACCCTCTGGCAAGGCGATGATTACCGAGTACGACCGTGACCCCTTTTGTTTGCAGTGCTCGGATATAGCGGCTTTGAGCGTCATTGGATGCCTGGCCACGGGTTGCCAGTCGAGCAATGACAGGAGAGGTATAGTAATGAACCGACGCCGTTTCACAGGCCGGGTTCTGAGCCTGCAGAATGTGGGAGAGGATGGCCGGCAGGTCCAGCCACTTATAGGGCGAGCCGTGAAGAGCTCCGTAGTAGAGGTTGTACCCGTCTACGAAAAAAGCGGTACGCACAAATTCAGATCCTTGAAAACGAAAAAACCGGCTATTGGGCCGGTTTTTTCACCTGAGGCTGAGGCTGAACTTAATCGGCCCGCCAGAGGTTGAGTCGTGCGCTCAGACTACTCATTTTTGAGCAGTGGAGCAACAGCGCTTGAATCCAGGAGTGATTCAAGTTTTTTCACTGCGTCTTGGCCCGCGTCTCGTGCATTCGCGCCAGTTGCCGTTCCAGCATCGACGGATACGGCTCCATCAAGCGTTCCACGCAGCAGGCACCCTCGGGGCTGGCAATCGGCCGAATACGCGCACGTTGGCGAATCAGCGGGTCATCGCTGATGCGTCGTTCCACCAGCAGCAGGTTGCGGCTGTGTTGCGACAGCGCCAGGGCGTCCTGGGCGGTTTCCGTCAGCAGCAGGTCGATCTGGCTCAGGCCGAACAACTCGTCGCCCAATGTAAGACCCAGCTGCAGTTGCAAGGTAATGCCGCTGTCGGCCACCTCGATCTGCAACTGATGGCCCAGGGCCCGGAGCAGCTCGCCACAGCAGATGGCGTTGGTCAGGTAGTCATCACCGCTGTCTTCGGTGTGGAAGAGCATCAGGGTGCTGCCGTCGTTCAGCGTGTGCAGATCGCTCTCATACAACGAGGCGGCCTGGTCCAGGCAGTCGCGGTAACGGTCCAGCAGTTCCGTCAGGCGCGCGCGCGGCAGGCGCCGCAACTGGTCCTGGGCACCCAACTGCACCGCCAGCACCGCGCTGTGCTGTGGCTGGCTCGGTGCTACCGGCTGTGGCTTCACTGCCGCGCCGCTCGCGGGCCGTGGGCTTTCCCGCAGGTCGGCGAACGGGTCTTCGTCGTCGTCCAGTTCGTCTTCCACGTTGCTGACAATATGCCGCGGAGCCGGTTTGGGCGTCGGCGCCGCCGCGGTCTCGTCGAAGCTCGGGTCGCGCAGGTTGCGGACCTGGAACGCCGGCTCGACGTCCTCTTCTTCCTCGACGTAGTCATTCTCGTTGTAGTCGATTTCCGGCTCCGGCTCTGGCTCCGGTTTGACCGGGGCAAAGCGCGAGTGCAACTGACGCGCCAGGTCGCCGATTTCATCCTGGCGCTGGGTCGCCGGGGTGTGTTCGTCCATGTCCCGCAGCCAGACCCGCAATTGCAGCAGCGGCGTGGAGATATGCCGACCCAGGCGCAGGCTCAAGGCCAGGGCCAGGGCCAGCAGGATCGCACTGAGAATGCCCATGCTTTGCAGGCTGATGGTCATCGGCTGCTGGAATTGCGCCATGTCCAGGCTGATGCGCAGATGCCCGGCGGTCACGTCCTGGAAGGTGATCTTGGTCTGGTACAACCCTTCGGCTTCACCCAGCAGGCCGTTTTTCGGGCGTTGGCCGGCTTCGGCGAGGATGCGGTTATCCACGCTGTAGATGGCCGCGTGGGCCACCAGCGGGTTCTTCGTCAGGTTGTTCAGCAGCACGTTGAGGCTGAGGATGTCGTTGGACACCAGCAGTTCCGTGGCAGAGGTGGCCGTCTGGGTGGTCAGGCTCTGGCCGAGGGCATCGGCCTGCTGGTGCATGGCTTCCTTGAACTGCAATCCCATCACGCAGGCGTAGATCACCAGCGCCAGCGCGACGAGGATCACGTTGTGGCTGGCGATGCGCAAGGCGAGCGGTACACGACGGTGACGCAAGGCCCGGAAGATCAGCAGGAAGAAGTTATCGGTTTTGACTGGCGTGGGCCGGTTCACTGAGCGCGGCTCTTTTGTCCGTGAAGTTGACGCGCAGTATAGCGAGAGGCCCTAGACCGGCAAAGCGCTGGCTGTGCCCGATGGTCAGTGAAAGTGGGTAGAATGCGTTTTTTTTAACGAGCGGGGGTGCGCTTTGCGCGAAATCGTCCTGATCAGCATCACCGGAGAGGACCGTCCGGGTCTGACCGCAGCCATTACTGGCGTGCTGGCACAAGGTGCTGTGAACATTCTCGATATCCGCCAGGCGGCTATCCACGGCAGTCTGGCGTTCGGCATCCTGGTCGAGTTTACGGACGCCGCGCGGGCCGCGTCGATGCACCTGGACATTGAGGCCAGCCTTCCCGGGCGCGCGCAGCAGGTGCGTTTCAATCGGTTTTCCGAGGCTGAGCATCAGGACTGGTTGGCGACATCGGGCGGCAAGCGCCATGTCGCGACCCTGATGAGCCGCCAGGTCACCGCCGAGCAGTTGCAGCGGGTGATTGCGATCACGGCGCGCCACGGTCTGGAGGTCGAGCGGATCGACCGTTTGTCGGCGCACATGCCGTCCGCCGCACCGTCGGCCCTGAGCAAGAGCTGCTTCGAAGTCTCTCTGAACGGCGAACTGACCGATCCGCAGGCCTTGCGCCGCGAGTTCCTGAACGCGGCCCAGGAGCTGAATGCCGATATCGCCCTCCAGGAAGACTCGCTGTTCCGTCGCCACCGTCGCCTGGCGGTGTTCGACATGGACTCGACCCTGATCGAGGCCGAAGTGATCGACGAACTGGCCAAGGCGGCCGGCGTGGGCGAACTGGTCTCGGCCATCACCGAGCGGGCCATGGCCGGCGAGCTGGATTTTCGCGCCAGCTTCAAGGAGCGCCTGGCGCTGCTCAAGGGCCTCGACGTCAGTGTGCTGGACGCCATCGGCGCCTCGCTGCGCCTGACCGAAGGCGCCGAAGTGCTGTTCGCCGAGTTGAAGCGCCTGGGCTACAAGACTGCAATCCTGTCGGGCGGCTTCACCTATTTTGCCAAGCAATTGCAGGCGAAGCTGGGTATCGATTATGTCTTCGCCAACGAGCTGGAAGTGGTGGACGGCAAATGCACGGGCGTGGCCATCGAGCCGATTGTCGATGCCCAGCGCAAGGCCGATCTGCTGCGTGAGCTGGCCGAGAAGGAAGGCCTGAGCCTGGAGCAGACCATCGCGGTCGGTGACGGTGCCAATGACCTGCCGATGCTGGCGATTGCCGGATTGGGCGTGGCGTTCCGCGCCAAGCCGCTGGTCAGGCATTCGGCCAAACAGGCGATCTCGACACTGGGCTTGGATGGGGTGTTGTATCTGCTGGGTGTGCGGGATCGCTGAAGCCGGCTACAGGATTTTCCACAGCGAGCCGAAGTCGTCTTCGGCAACGCCCAGGCCACCGGCACTCGGATCGGTCTTGGGTGTCACCGGCTGTTCGAGCAGGCGGTACTCGAACTGATTGAAGCTGCCGGTGCTGGCCAGGCGCTTGTTCAGCCCGGCGCGGCGTTCCTCGCCGTTGCTGTTGATGATCACCTTGTGTCCCTCCTGAAACGGCAGGCGCGGCGCCAGCAGTGTGGCGGGGACGCCGATGGCGCTGATTTCCGGCAATAGCAGGGCCCGCAGGTACTGACTGTGGCCTTCGCCGCCGCGCAACAGTTGCAGGCCGCAAGGCTGGGCATGGGGCGCCACCAGCTCGATGCCCATCTGCGTGCCGCCACTGCGCACCTGGCGGATCCAGCGCACCACGGCGACACTCCAGCCCTGGCTTGAGGGGTCCTGGACCCCGACCATTTCCCCTGCCTGCAATTGCGCGGGTACTTCCTTGGGCCAGGCCAGGCAGTAGCCGCCGGGGCTGTGGTTGATGATCTGCAGGCCATGGGTCGGGAAATCTTCGGCGCTATTGAAAGCGGCCTGGCTGCTGTCGGCATCACTGACGTGATACTGGATTTCCTCGTAAGGCAGCAGGGTGTCGGCGCTGCCGGCGCGCTGGGCGTCGAAGGCGTGGTTCCAGGCATCCTTTTCCGCGCTGTTGGACAACTGCACGGTGAATTGCGCGGCCTTGCTGGCCGTCGGGATCTTGAGGATATCGCTGAAGGAGCGCTGGCCGCCGAGGTAAAAGTGCAGCGCGCTCATGCCGACACACAGGGTCACGGTGCCCTGGCCCGGGGTGCGCTGGAAGGTCCGTTCGGCGGCTTCGCCCCAGGCGGCGCTGAGGTGTTGCAGTACGTCGAGGCTCAAACCGCTGGGGACTTGCAGGCGCGATTGGCCGCGCAGGTCGGCGGGCAGCGCGAGGTAGTCCTTGATGGCCTCGACCAGGGGCAGCGTGTCGATGCCGATCAGGTTCGGCAGTTGCTCGACCGCGAACAGCGACGTGTAGCGTGGCGGCGCGTCGCTTCCGGGGGCGACGGAGAACAGGCTGGACGCCTGCTCGGCACCTTGCAGCCGGACCTGGGCGCTCCAGGGTTCGAGCACCTCTGCCAGCCGGGCAATGTTGTTCTGGCGCATCTGGTTACTGCGCGCGCACCCCAGCAGCAGGGCGACAATATAGGTATTCTCGACGCTCAGGGGCAGCGGCTGACTGGCCTGTTCGTCGAACACCGGCGTGTTTTGCACTTGATGGGCAAGGGCCACCTGATAGAGCTGGTGCACCTCGAACCAGAGGCCTTCCGGTACCGGGCAATAGAGTTGGCTGGCGCGCACCAGCGGGCCGTTGAGGCAATGCAGCGCCCGTTGCAGGGCGGTGGTCAGCAGGGTGCGGTCCTTGCCACCCTTTGAGGCCACGCGCATGGCGATCTGCTTGTAGCCGATGGCCAGGTGGTTTTGCAGGGCCTGGCAGAGATTGGCGACTTTTCTCGGGCGTTCGTCGAGGACGATGGACTGGTTGAGAAAGTGTCGTTCCAGGTGCTTGCAGACGTAGTACACCTCGGGGCGCAGCAGTTCCAGCAGCTGCAGGCGGTTTTCGCTGGGGGTGAGCAACAGGTTGAGTTCGCCCAGGCCCTGATACAGCAGGCGAGCGGTTTCCCCGAGATTGGCTTTCGGCAGGCCGGCGATCCAGCGCTTGAGGTCGCGCGGTGTCGCATCGCAGAAAGACAGGCTCAACTGCGTAGGCGTCGGTGCGCGCAACAACAGATGGGGACTCGGATTGCTCATGTAGCGGTCCAGCTCCGGCAGCGAAACAACCCGGGCCCACTACAGGCCAGGATGACAAAAAAACGATGGCAAAATAATGCCACACCTCTAGCAGGGCCGCGGGACATTTGCAGCCTTACCGGTCCAATCCGACTGTGACCCGTTGTCCCTGCCCTGGTCTTTCGGGCTTGCGAAGGCAGCTCGCAAGCCGTAAAGATCCAGTGTACATCAGGCCTGGACAGGAGCGCCGAGGCCTTGGCCCATGCGCACGGGCGAGCCCGCGACCAGCCCTTCAGTCCATTGTACCTGCTGTGGCCCGAACAGCACGATGGCGGTGGAGCCCAGTTTGAAACGGCCCAGCTCGGCGCCTTTTTCCAGATGAATGGGCTGGCGCGCGGCTTCGTCGTAGCGCACGGTTTTCAGTTCGCGCTTGGGCGGTGTGACCAAGCCGGCCCAGACGGTTTCGATCGAGGCGACGATCATCGCACCGACCAGGACCACGGCCATCGGTCCGCGCTCGGTATCGAACAGGCAGACCACACGTTCATTACGGGCGAACAGCTCCGGGACGTTTTCCGCCGTGGTCTGGTTGACCGAGAAAATCCGGCCTGGCACGTAGACCATTTCCCGCAGGGTGCCGGCCAGGGGCATATGCACCCGGTGGTAGTCCTTCGGTGACAGATAGATGGTGGCGAAGTCGCCGCCCATGAACGGTGCGGCGGCGGCCGCGTCGCCACCGAGCAGTTCCAGCACGCTGTAGCTGTGGCCCTTGGCCTGGAACACCCGGCCGTGTTCGATCGGACCGAGCTGGCTGACCGCACCGTCCGCCGGGCAGAGAATCGCCCCCGGGGTTTCATCCAATGGACGGGCGCCGTCTTTCAAGGCGCGGGTGAAGAAAGCATTGAAGTGCTCGTAGGCGGTCAGGTCCTCGACCAGCGCCTGGGACATGTCCACCTGATAGCGCTTGGCGAACCAGGCGGTAAAGGCGTTCTTGAACCAGCGCACGCGGCATTCGGCGATGCAGCCGGCCAGGCGCGACAGCAGGTGATGGGGCAGCAGGTACTGGCTGAGGATGAACAAACGCTTTTTCATCAAGAATCCTTGGAAATTTCAAATCTCTACGGGGGTGTCGGGGTGGTTGCCCCATTCGCCCCAGGAGCCGGCATAACCTTTGACGCGCGGATAACCGAGCGACTTGGCAACCAGGTAGGTAAAGCCAGAGCGATGGTGGGTCTGGCAGTGGGTGATCACTTCCTTGTCCGGGGTGATGCCCAGGTCGGTGAGGATCTGCGGCATGTCGCGGCGGATGCGCAACTGGCGCTCCTTGTCCATGCCGGCGGTCCATTCGAAGTTCACCGCGCCGGGGATGTGCCCACCCTTGGCCGCGAGGACTTTCTCGCCGCTGTATTCCAGCGGGCCGCGGGCGTCCCAGATGGCCAGGTCGGCGGCACCGAGGCGGCTTTGCAGGTAGTCGCGGGTGGCGGTGGGTTCGTCGTGCAGGGTCAGGGTGACGGGGCCGCCGACGCTCGCGGGGATGTCGCTGTCGACGGGCAGGCCTTCGCCCAGCCAGGCGTGCAGGCCGCCATCCAGATAGTGGTAACGGCTGTGACCGATCACGTCCAGCAGCCAGATAAAGCGTCCGGCCCAGCCGCCGCCTTCGTCGTCATAGACCACGTAGACCGCGTTCGGGTTATGCCCCAGTTCGCCGAACAGCGCTTCGAGCAGTGCCTGCGGCGGCATCAGGCCGGGGGCCGGTGGCTGGCCCAGTTGGGTGCGCTTGGGATCGACGAAACGGGCCCCGGGAATATGCCCGCTGGCATAACGGGCGCTGCTGGTCAGGTCCACCAGGATCAGCTCGGGGGCGTCGAGGCGGGGCAGCAGGTCGCCGGGCTCGATCACCAACGGCAAGCCAGAGAAGTCAGGCATGTGAGGTCTCCAGGGCGCAAAAAAGGGAAGATTGTAACGCAGCGTCAGGCGCCACGGTTGGTAAAGGCGTGCAGCGCCTTCTCGATGCACTGTGCGGTTTTGCCGAAGGCCTGCACGGTCATTTCCGAGAAGGGCCCGCCGCCCTGGTCGGCCACCACCAGCATGATCACCCGGCCATTGTTGCTCAGGGAGCGCAGCAGCAGGTGTTCGCCGGGAAACTGTGCCCGCAGGTTACCGGGCAGCAGGGCGGAGAACTGGGCGTTGTTGGCCGGGGTCAGGCGAATCTGCGCCGGCTGGCTCAGCAGTCGTTGCAGGACCGGGCTCGAGCTGACCTGCAGCACCAGGCTGGCCGACTCTTTCGCCAACCCGGCGATCTGGTGCACTCGCAGGGTGCTCTGGGTCCGGTCGGCCATCAGGATCATCACCCGGCGCAGGCCGCAGGTGCTCAGGGCGTCGCGGGCGATGCCGGTCAGGTGCATGGCATTGGTGAACCGGCTGGGTTCGGCGAGCAGTTCGGCACAATGTTTGCGCCAGAGGGCCAGGGCTTCGGGCGAAGGATCCACTGCCGGTAGCAGGCCGCTGTGGACACGGCGCATGCTGCCGCGCCAGATCAGGGCTTCGGCCGGGTGCCAGAGATCCGGCATGCTGTGCTGGTTGGCGCTTTGTGCCGCCTGCTGGTGCAGTTGCTGCTGCAACTCATCCATGGGCTGTTGCAGGTACAGGCTGGTCAGGTATTGCCAGCGCAGATGGTGCGGACTGTCCCAGGCCTGTTGCGCCGAGAGGGCCAGGCCGTTGGCCAGCAGCACCGTGTTGGAGGGCTGGTTCAGCCAGCGGCGTAGCTCCGGATCGGCGTCGAGCTGCTGTTGCTGATGCAGGCGGTGCTCGCTGTCACGGGCGATGTGCAGCGCCCTGGCCAGGGTACGCAATTCGGTTTTCAGCAGATGATAGCCCTGGGTCACCCAGTTCGGCAGGCGCCAGATATCGGCCATTGCCTGGCACAGGTCGAGCAGGCGTACGCCGAACAGTTCCTGTTCGACGGCCGCGGCCGATTCATTCTTGTGAATCACCCGCAGCTCCCAGTCTTCGAGCAGGTTGGGATGCGTCAGGGCCAATGGCCAGAGGGGCGAGAGAAACAACAGGCTGCCCCAATGGATGTCCTGCCAGAGCCGCGCCAGGCGCGCGGCGAACAGGCCGTTGGCCTGTTGGCTGGCGTGCTGGCTGATCAGTTGGAGCTGACGCAAGGCGATGGGAATCTCTTCCGGTGCCTTGGCCGGCAGGCGCGCCAGCAGCTCTTCGGTGCGTTTCAGGCCCAGGCGATTGATCGCCACCTCAAGGTTTTCCGCAGGCTCGGTCATGCTGCCATGGGTGTGCTGGTTGGCCTCGCAGATCACACTCAGCGCCAGGGCCGGGCTGTCCTGCATAAGCTCGGCGATATCGCGCAATGAGCTGCGATTGTCGCGGATGGCGCGGCAGACCCGGTCGTGACTGTCCTGGGGGACGGGCAAACGCACGGCTTGCAGCAGCTTGACCCAGCCCTGCAACGTGTTGGGTTTTTGTGTGGAGACAGTCGTTTCGTTAGCCATATTCGAGCGCGATCATCATCACTGTTAACAGGCCCGTAATGGGCTGGGCAGGCGCCGCGCAATCGACCGTGCAAGCTGGCACATGGCCGGTTTTCTGGCTTTTCGCCTGAACTGGCTATAGTCTGGCGCAGATTCGCCGATAAGGAGAAGAAGAGATTTATTAACTTCCGAATATGACCTTGAACCCGACTCAGTAAGTGCTCTCTACCTATGGCTAAAATTATCGGCATCATCGTCGTATTCGCGAGCGTGCTCGGCGGGTACGTGCTTTCCCACGGCAAGATTGCCGCGCTGATCCAACCCTTCGAGGTGATGATCATCGGCGGTGCGGCCTTCGGTGCGTTCCTGCAGGCCAACCCGGGCTACATGACGATGCACGTGGTCAAGAAATCCTTGAGCATGTTCAGTTCGCGTTTTACCCACACCTTCTACCTCGAGGTCCTGGGGCTGATCTACGAGATCCTCAACAAGAGCCGTCGCGAAGGCATGATGGCGATTGAAGGTGATATCGAAGACGCCGCCGCCAGCCCGATCTTCGCCAAGTATCCGGCGGTGCTCAAAGACGAGCGCATGACCGCGTACATCTGCGACTACTTGCGGATCATGTCTTCCGGCAACATGGCGCCCCATGAACTCGAAGGGCTGTTCGACATGGAGCTGTTCTCCATGAAGGAAGAACTCGAGCATCCGGCCCATGCCGTGACCGGCGTCGCCGATGCCATGCCCGGCTTCGGTATCGTCGCGGCGGTACTGGGGATCGTGGTGACCATGGCCTCGCTCGGTGAGGGCGACCAGAAGTCCATCGGCCTGCACGTAGGCGCGGCACTGGTGGGTACCTTCTTCGGTATTCTCGCCGCCTATGGTTTCTTCGGCCCCTTGGCGACTTCCCTGACCCA
Organism: Pseudomonas sp. MWU12-2345; assembly: GCF_023242385.1. NCBI lineage: Bacteria > Pseudomonadati > Pseudomonadota > Gammaproteobacteria > Pseudomonadales > Pseudomonadaceae > Pseudomonas > Pseudomonas sp. MWU12-2345. Next base: position 231,623 of record NZ_JALLJA010000005.1, read on the forward strand.
CGACGCCAAGGAAGAGCTGAACATCTACGAAGCGATCAAGGCTTCCCTGGTGGCCTCGGCTTCCGGCATGCCGCCGTCGCTGGCGGTGGAGTTCGGGCGCAAGGTCCTGTATCCGAAGCACCGTCCCAGCTTCGCCGAGCTGGAACAAGCGGTTCGCGGTCGCTGAGTCATGGAAAACAATCAGCCGATCATAATCAAGCGCGTCAAGCGCTTTGCCGGTGGGCATCACGGCGGCGCCTGGAAAATCGCCTTCGCCGACTTCGCGACGGCGATGATGGCGTTCTTCCTGGTGCTGTGGCTGCTGTCCACCGCGACCCCGGAACAGAAGATCGCCATCGCCGGCTATTTCAAGGACCCGATCGGCTTCTCCGAGAGCGGTACGCCCTACATAATAGACCTGGGCGGTTCGCCGGTGCTGGCACCGGACAAGACCCTCAACCCGGAAGTCAAATCCGAGCCACAGCCGGACAAGGTCAAGGTCGACACCGACCAGGTCGAGAGCATGGCCGAGCAGGTGGAGAAAGAGCGCCTGGAATTGCTGATGCAGGAGCTGCATAAAAAGGTTGATGAGAGCCCTGAACTGCAGAAGTTCAAGGACCAGATCAAGTTCGAGATCACTCCGGATGGCTTGCGTATCCAGATCATGGATGCGGAAAACCGGCCGATGTTCGACTCCGGCAGTGCGCGCCTGAAGCCTTACTTCGAAGATATCCTGCTGGCCATGGCCGACACCATCAAGGCGGTGCCGAACAAGATCAGCGTCAGCGGCCACACCGATGCCAAGCAGTACGCCGGTACCGGCGGCTTCAGTAACTGGGAGTTGTCGGCCAACCGCGCCAACGCGGCCCGCCGTGCCCTGGTGGCCGGCAGCTATCCGGACACGCAAGTGGCGCGGGTGGTGGGTTACGCCTCGTCGTCACTGTTCGACAAGGCCGATCCGTTCAATCCGGTCAACCGCCGTATCGATATCGTGGTCCTGACCAAGAAGGCCCAGAAGGCCATCGAAGGTGAGCAGGGCTCGGATGATGCCCCGCCGGCCACGACCCCGACCGAGGGCCAGGGCGCACCGGGTGAAGTGCCCGCCGATCCGAACGCGTTGCCGGCGGACAAGCAACCGCTACCGGCTCATGAGCTGCGGCAACGCTTGAACATCTTCGAGGACGGTGTGCTGAAGATGGATGAGCCGGGCAAGCCCAAGACAGGCTCATAAGTCAGACAACAAGGCCGCGATGATCGCGGCCTTGTTGTTTCGGTCAACTCAATAGCTGTCTTGCGGCAGGCTGGCGATGATCGAGCGGTAGCTGTTCATCCGCTGCTGCTGCACACGGCCGTCTTCCAGGGCCTTGAGCAGGGCGCAGCCGGGTTCGCGATCATGTTTGCAATCGCGGAAGCGGCAGGTGCCGATCAGGTCGTTGAACTCGATAAAACCCGCCTCGACATCGGCGCGGCTGACGTGACCCAGGCCGAACTCGCGAATCCCCGGGGAGTCGATCAGCTCACCGCCGCCCGGGAAGTGGAACAGCCGCGCGGTAGTGGTGGTATGGGTGCCCTGGCCGGACAGCTCGGAGAGCGGGCCGACACGGGTGTCCACCTCGGGCAGCAGGCTGTTGACCAGCGAGGACTTGCCGACCCCGGACTGGCCGACAAACACACTGATGCGCCCGTCCAGTTGTTGCTGGAGCTGTTCCATGCCGTTGCCGTGATGGGCCGACACTTCCAGCAACGGATAACCCAACTGCCGATAGACCGCCAGCAACGCATTCAGCGCCGGGGCATTCTGCTCGTCGATCAGGTCGAACTTGTTCAGCAGCAGCAGCGGTCGGATACCGGCATGCTCGGCCGCCACCAGGTAGCGGTCGATCAGGTTGGCATGGGGCTCGGGCAGCGGCGCGAAGACAATCACGATCATGTCGACGTTGGCCGCCACCGGCTTGAGCTGGCCACGGCTGTCCGGGCGCTTCAGTTCGGTGGTGCGCGGCAGTTGCGCGACGATCACGCCGATGCCCTGGTTGCCGGCACGCCAGACCACCTGGTCGCCGGTGACCAGCGCCGGCAGGTTGGCCCGCAGGTGGCAGCGGAACACCTGGCCCTTGAGCTCGCCTTCCAGCGCCTCGACTTCGACCTGCACGCCGAAGTGCGCGATCACCAGGCCCGTCTGCTCGGCCCCCAGGTCGCCGCCTTCCAGTGCCTCGACGGCCTGGGATTCGCGTTTGGCGGCGCGTGAGGCGCGTTCGCCCTGGATCTTTTCGATGCGCCAGTTCTGGCGGCGGTTGAGCTGGCGTTTGGCCATGGGTGTTCCGTGTCGTTGAATCGGCGGGGAGGGTCAAGCGGTCGCGAGTTTAGCACGCCCGGCAAGCGCGGCCTGCGCTAAACTGTGCGGCTACGCCGAGGAGCCAACCCATGCAAAACCCACAGAACCTGATCTGGATCGACCTGGAGATGACCGGCCTGAACCCGGACACCGACGTCATCATCGAAATGGCGACTATCGTCACCGACAGCGACCTCAACACCCTGGCCGAAGGTCCGGTGATCGCGATCCATCACAGCGATGCGATCCTGGCCGGCATGGACGAGTGGAACACCCGTCAGCATGGCGGTTCGGGCCTGACCCAGCGCGTGCGTGACAGCCGTATCGACATGGCCGAAGCCGAGGCGCAGACCATCGCCTTCCTGGAACAGTGGGTGCCGAAAGGCAAGTCGCCGATCTGCGGTAACAGCATCTGCCAGGATCGACGCTTTCTCGCGCGTCATATGAAGGCCCTGGAAAACTATTTCCACTACCGCAACCTGGACGTGTCCACCTTGAAAGAGTTGGCCGCACGCTGGGCGCCGGAAGTGCGTGACAGCTTCCAGAAGGGCAGCACGCACCTGGCACTGGACGATATTCGCGAGTCGATCGCCGAGCTGCAGCACTACCGCAAGCACTTCATCAAGTTCTGAGTCACACCGATGATTAGCGCGCTGCGCCCTTTTGGGGCGCGGCGCAAATCAGTAGACTGCCGGCCTTCACCTGCCCGGATCGCCATCATGTTGCTGATGCTCTACCTCGTCGCCATTACCGCTGAAGCCATGACCGGCGCCCTGTCGGCCGGACGTCGTGGCATGGACTGGTTCGGCGTGGTGCTGATCGCCTGTGTCACCGCCCTCGGCGGCGGTTCGGTGCGCGACGTGTTGCTGGGGCATTACCCGCTGACCTGGGTCAAGCACCCGGAGTATCTGGTACTGACCTCGGTCGCGGCCTTGGTGACGGTGTTTATCGCGCCGTTGATGCGTCACTTGCGCTCACTGTTCCTGGTGCTCGATGCCCTGGGCCTGGTGGCCTTTACCCTGATCGGCTGCATGACCGCCCTGGAAATGGGGCAAGGCATGATGGTGGCTTCGGTCAGCGGGGTGATCACAGGGGTGTTTGGTGGGGTGCTGCGAGATATTTTCTGCAACGATATTCCCCTGGTCTTCCGCCGTGAGCTCTATGCCAGCGTCTCGTTCGCCGCCGCCTGGTGTTTCCTGGGTTGTACCTATTGGCAGTTGCCCAGCGAACAGGCGATCTTGATCACACTGTCCGGTGGTTTTCTGCTGCGCTTATTGGCCATTCGCTTTCACTGGGAAATGCCGAAGTTTGTTTATAACGATCAGGCCTGATAGTGGACCTATATATCTATTGTTTGATCTCTTATTGTTGATCTGTTTCGCAGGCATCGGATCAATAAATTCCGTTTTTATTTAGAAAAGGACTGCGCGTAGCCTTGTGACTCATCAGGAGTAATAAGGATATTGCGATGCTTGAGTCTTTTCCACCTGGCAGCCTCCCTTCGCGCCCCCTTGCGCAGGGCGGAAAGCTACTGTTCGACCCGGACCTGAATCACTATGAGATTTCGGGTGGCGTCTTGAACAAAGACAGCCTGATCTATCTGGAAACGGTTCGGCGCACGTTGAAGAAGTATGATGTTTCTTTGCCGGGTCTTTATCTGCAGGATAGGGAAATCTATGCGGCCCTGGGCGAAAAGGCCTATCTCCTGGGGCGGATTTATACGCAAGGAGTGAATGAGCGGCGCATTATTTATCCTTGCTTTAGAGAACGTTTTGTATTCGACTTCATGCAGGAAATATCGACCTTTTCTCTCTGGAAAGAAATGAGTGAGGAGTCAAAGGCGGAGTATGCAGATCTCAAGTCGAAATTGATAAAGGCGCCCGCCGCCGAAGAACAGCGGATCAACTTTGTGCTGACCCAGGATTTCACGACCCAGGCCAGTCTGGAGGGCGGGGATTTCAGGGGGAAAAAAGAAGAGCTGGGGTTTCTGAATGGACTGCTTTCTCTTTACCAGGTGGGCGTCGCACAGGCAAGGATGAGGGCATTGCGAGGGGTGGTCCTGACGGATGCCGGGGTGTCGGCTACGAAAAACAGTCGACGCAAACGAGCCGTCGAGCATTCGTTGAATCTCCTGGTGGGTGATGATGTTGCCGATATCAGGCTCTATCAGGTTATCGCTTCGCAAAGTGTTACCGACCGTGCGTCCATGCAGTTGCTTTCCACCTACTACAGGCGATGGAAAGGGCGTATCAAGACACGGAAAAACTTTATTGATTTTTTGTCAGCCATCAATCTTCGCTCAATTCCCCTTGGTTACCTTAGCGGGCTTCACCAATTAACGGCATTGAGAGAGCATAACCTGGCCCAAACGCTTCTTTCTCTACCTAACGTAAACTCTGCTGAATGGCGGCGGGTGTTGCTCAGTGTCCACGAGGAGTTTACGACGCTTAGAGGAAGAATCCTGGCCGGTATACTCAGTCCTGGCGCTCGTCCTTATTTAACCTGGGACGCGGCTTATACCCTGAGCAATAGTCGTCTGCTGATAGGCTATGCTTCTCCCACCACGGGGGGGCTGCCTTTTGATGGGGTTGTCAACATTATAGGGCATGGCATCGATATAGAGAGTCGTGTGCTCGGGGACGCAGAAAAGGTAGCGGGTTGGCTATACAGCAATTTACTCGCGACCTATGCCGAGGCTGGGTTTAAAAAATTAAAGGTTGTCAATTTTCAGTCTTGCCATATTTCTCAAAGTCTGGCCACCCACATCACGCTTCTTCTTCTGGAGAAGGCGCTGCCTCATTTTGAAACGGACAAGATTCCCAATGTGCTTGTCGTCAGCAGTCCCACCGCGCCTCTTGTATTGACCGCCGAGCCACCCCTCGGACATCTGTCGAGTCGCTGGCAAGCGCAATATCTGGTTTTTCCGGGCCACGTTCTCAAGGCGTTCAGGTATCTCATCAATACCTACCCCACTATTCAGTTGGCGGTCAAAGAACATTTTGAATGGCCGGGTCATGATCCCGATTTGAGTAATCCTTCATTCGTTGAGTACTTGAGGAGTACCAATGTTCTCAAGGTGAGTCGGATATCTCCCATCGCCGGTTCTGAGCTGGAAAACGTATCGCTCAGGTATTTGAGGGGGGTTGTAACGGAGTATTTTAATGTTCGGCAGCGCGGTGTTGATGAATATACCCGGCTCATCAGCGAACATTTTCCCGAAAGCGTTGACGCAATTCGCTCATTGGTCACGGTCGCCTCTATAGCGGAGGGATCACAGTTATTGCCCGTCGGTGAAGTCAAGACAATCAGAAAAGTAGTGTTTTTTCTGGCGAGTTTGAAACTGGCCAGGGCGCGGCGTGATTTCGTGGGCGGCTATAATCTGTATACAAGCACGAAATTAAAATTTCTGATCGACCCTTATGATCCTGTCGGTCCGTTAAAAATAAGGAGTTTTACGGATGTGATTTTCAGGCTGTGTGGTAGCCCGGTACCTAGCAGCGAGACGAATTACCAGCTTGCTTACAGGAAGATGTTTTTACTCGATAAACAGGATTACTTCGAGATGACCAACATCAATATCGATGCGGCCGCTCGTGAGTTTTTCAAGAATATACCCTATGTCAATTTCACTCCGGCGGTGTTCCATTCTTTTCAAGAGGCGAGTCCGCAGTCGAATACTATCGTGGTGGACGCGGCCCTGCGGCAGGGCCTTGTGGGCAGCGAACAGTTTGGCGTGTCGACGCGGGATCTGAGAGCGGTGCTCGAGTCGGGCGAGGAAAACAGAATTCTTCCCGCCATCGATCAGCTGGAAAACAGCCTGAAACGAAAGAAGGCGCTGGTGCAGGACTCGGCGTCCTTGAGAAGCCTGCAAGAGACCCAGGAAAACCTCGGCCGCGCGAAAACCGCCATCGAGAAAAAGCAACTGTCCCCCACCGTCCTGAAGAGCACCGCGCGGGTGGCCGCTGGCTCCAGTCGATTGCTCGGGGCCTTCGGCGTCTTCGTGGACTTCCGCACCCAGCCCTTCCACTTGGACTTTTCTTCGGTCAAGTCGAGCCTGTTCACTACCAGCGACTCACTAGCGGTGGTCAAGGGGGTCTTTGATTTCACCACCGACATCGGGCCGGTACTCGCCTTGCGCCTGGCCTCCAGCGCCTCGCGAGCGCTCTGGCAGCCCCGGCTTGATCATCTGTTCTTCAAGATGAACAAGGTGCTGCTGCCCCTGGATGTACTGTTCACGGCGGTCAGTCTGTATCGCAACATCGAAGGCGCGCGGTTGGCGAAGACCGCGGAAGAGCAGGCGCTCTATATCACCATGACGGTGATCGATGGGGCCTCGTTTGGTGTGAGCCTGGCGGGATTTATCCTGATTGGCGTGCCCGGGGTAGGAGTCGCTCTGATCCTTGTGGGCATGGCCCTGGCCGTTGTGAATATCCTCTTGAATGCCATCGTCAGCCTCGCCCAGCTGGAGAATTATCGCTGGGATGAGAAGGTGGGGCTGTTCTTCAGTAATCTGTTCGGCGCCTCGACGCTGCCGGGGATCCTGACCCAGCAGCAGATGCGCCAGGCGGCGGATCGGCTGTTCGAGGGGAATGCTGATCACACGCAAGGCGCCATCAGCAGCGGCTTGTCTGAAGAAGGTATCGATCTTCTTCTGACGCCGATGATCAATGACGTGGACGATCAGGATCAGACCAACCCGATCAAGGACATCGGGATGGTGAGCCAGGACACCAGTGTTCGCCAGCAGCCCAGGGGCTACACGTTGTCGCCGGCGGGGCTTGGTCCGGCTGATTTGGCCGTTTGGTCGGATGCCAAGGGCAAGGGCAAAAGCGAGCAGGTCTACAAGGGCTGGTACCTGCGCCGTCGGGAGGCTCGCCGGGGGCGAGAGCGCAAGCTGATGGTGACGATGCCTTCCACGCCGGGTACGCAGCTGGAGGTACTGGATTTCGGTCCGACACCGACGATCCTGCTGTTCGGTGCCACGCCTCATCTACTGCTGGAGGCCAATCCGTTCGGCTGGGCGGCGGGAGAGTCCCCGCAGGAGCAGGCCCTCAACAAATACCAGGTCAGGCTGCACCCCGAGACCGCCTACACCCTGCAGTTCAAAAAGAGCGTACTGACCTCAAAAGACTTTGACTCGAACTTTGGCAGCCGAACGGAGTTGATCGTGCCCGAGGGGGCGTTCCTGCGTTTGCCTCAAGTGAGCCTGGACCTGTCCGGCCAGGAGGATGCCCGCGAAACGCTGGCGGAGTTGGACCTGTCCCTGCCTTCGCTGGAGGTCGTCAAGTTCAAGGACAAGAGTACTTTCCGGCTCGACCTGGTGAATGCCGCTGACCACGGCGCCTGCGCGCTGGAGCAGGTGGTGCGGACCGTCCAGCTGCCGGCCTATATCCGCTTCAAAAGCGGAGAAATCCACCCCGTGATGGCGGTGGTGGGGGAAGGCTCACGGATCACGCTGAGAAACTCGACGGGACGTTCGCTGCTGCTGCTAAGGCGGGAGGTTCGCCGTTGCGAGATTGAGATACAGGCATCGGTCAGCGGTTTTGCAGTTTCCGTTTAGGTACGAATCTGACGGTTCAATAAAGTTTAAGCACTTTAAGGGAATATAAGTGATGAGTGACAGGAAAGTAATAAAGATTACCGGGCATGCCGCCGCGGCGGACTCGAAGCTGGAAAAGGTCGAGTTGATTCTGACGGATACTTCGCTGAGATATTATGATCTCATCACCCGGCTGGACCCACGGGTGACATCTGTTAACAGGCAATCGTTCAAGGTGGAGGATCGTGATCAAGCCAAGCTGCAGGTGTCGTTGGAGGGCAATTTTTTTGTCAGCGAAGTCAAAGATGATGAGTTGATTCTAAGAAAGAACATAGAGAATAATTTAAAGCTCATTCTGCAAAACCAGACCATTACCTTGAATCCCGATCTCTATTACGGAAATCGTTTATATAATGTTCTGGAAATGGATTTGCCGGAACTTCCCATTCCCGGGAATAACCAGCCGGTGATGTTGGGGAGCGCCGCCAGTCGGCCCTATGACTCGACAGCGCTGGTATTCAATGCAGAGAAGGAGGCGGATCTCGATCGATACCCAGGCGACACCCTGGTCAATTACGAAATCAAGCTGACCCGGCATGACGGGCAGCCGACGATCCCGACAACAGGGTATCTGAGTTTTGAGGAGATAAAGAAAGCCAAAGCAAAAGGTTTCGTTATTCTTCCGAGTGTTCCGATGTCAGCCTTCCATTTGAGCTCCCTGCAGTTTTCCTACCGTATTACGACGCGTGGGGGCGCTCGAGTCAGCTCTTTGGAGGACGAAAAAAAAGATTTCCTGCTGATCATGGCTCGCGCGTCAAGCCATCAGCTTATCGATATGAAGGCCATCAACAAGACCCATAGCCTCGACTTTTTGGAGATGAAATGTCTATTGAATGGCCAGGACCTGTTCAAGTATTTGAATATCGCCGTTCCTCGGTTCAGGGTCTTTTATGATTCGGGAAGTGAAGTGTCCTATAACAGTGTGCACCACCTTGAACTTTCGACGGCGGTCAAGAAAATAGAGCATGGGCTGCTGATTGATATGGCGTCGCTCGCATCGGTTACTTATCTTGATCAGAAATCTTTTTTACGCATGAAGGGATTGGCGTATTTTGAACAGGCGCCACCGGAAAACGTCAATTTTTCCTATGAGATGCTCGACGCACATTATCAGCCGTTGAGCGAGGAACCCTATGTAGGTCGTGGTCACTTTAGAAAAGTCATCGAAGACGCTGACGCGACGCGATTGTTCAATTTGGACAGGCAGGGCGATCCCTACTTTTTTCAGTTGGATATCAAGGACCCTTTAAAAGAAAATACCTCGGTTTGTTATTATCGAATCCTTCTGACGCCTCTCTTTCCCTTGGCGGCAATGGATCAGGTGTTTTTCTCCGAAATTGACTTTTACTTTGATCGCGCGCTGACATTTTCAGCGATTGCCCAAGGGGCGGATCTCCCCCATGAGGACCTGGATATAGATCCCGTGGTCGAGGATTCCAAGCTGGAAGCGTTTCTTGAACAACATGTTTTGGCCTATACGGAGATTCCTTTCTCTTTTGAAAGAATGGCGAAAGATGTGTTCATGCGCGGGGGCTTTCCCGAAGCGGTGGCGAAGAATGTCTCTGTTCATGGCTATTCGAAAAGCGGAAGAAAGCTATTCAGTAGCGCCTGGCTGAAAAAGGCCAGCCTCGAAGAAACACCCGCCTGGTGGCAGGGTGTGGAAATACTGGTGCTCTGTATCTGGATGAAAAAGAGTGCCCTTTCGGCAACCCCTTCACCTTACACATACCGCGCGGAAAGGGAGTTTGAAGGGGGCACTTATGACGCACCGTATTTTCTGACCGTCGAAGGGAAATTCAATCCGTATACCTACATTCCCTGCCTGAAAGGCAACCATGAATATGAACTGGATCCGCTCTTTTCCAACATCCTGTATGTGGGGCAGGGGCGCAGCAAGGTTCAAGGTCGCGGCTCATCGAATACGATTTATCTGATGTGGGACTCCCACACCACCTTTGATTTCGCCGCGGAGGAAGACCTTCGCAAGGGCATGGCGCCTTCTCGTCTGAAGCTGATGGGGGTCGAACTGGAGCACATCACGATGCAGGTCCCGGGGCCGGAGGATGAGCGTTGGGGGAGTATCGTTTTAGAGTGGGCCGTGCTGGTCGATCCTGAAAAGGAGCTGGCCGCGACTCAGGATTCCGTGCTTCTGGCCAGGTTGGGGGGGCGCCAGACGTCGCTCAAGGAAGGCTCGTTGACGCTGGTCAATTTCTTGAAGGAGCCGATCGGCGAGTTTCTGGAAATCGAGATAAGGGGACGCCGGTACAGCCTGGAAGTGTCGCAAAACGACGGAAAGGTCCATTGGCGGCGACACGTTGACCTCAGTCGTGAAACGCTGGGTGAGAAAACCGTTCTGCGTCAGTGGAGTGGCAAGACAGAGTACGTGTTGCGCAACAGCATTCTGGGGCAGGCCAATACGCCCCTTTATCCCAGCGAAGACGGTCAGGATATTTTGATCGCGCGGGGTGACGTGGCCTATCTGCATGGCGGTCGGCATGAAACCCTGCTGGTCGGAAATTTACCCGAGAACTTTTTCTACCTCAACCAGGGTGGAACCGACAATGTGATTGCCAACGGTTATAGAAATACCATTGAAATTTCCGACGTATTGGGCGGGGACAAGGTGCTCTTCCTGTCTACAAAGAAAGAGGCGGTCAACTTTATTTCAGCCCCCGCTGTCAGTTTCAGAGCGGCGCAAATAAAAGAGGATGACCTGTTCTTTTTTTTGGAAACGGACGAGCACCTGCTGACGATTTGCTTGAAAGGCATTCTGGCGTGGCAACGCTCCGCGCAAAAACGACTCAGCCTGCTGCTTGAGGAGGGGATGTTCAGCGCCGATCAGTTGATTGAATTCTTGAAACAGTCGGAGTGGAGTCATCGAGAGGAGGCTTATCGGTTCCAGTCGGCTCTACCGGAGCCGGCTCTTCAACAAGGCTTTACTCAATTGGCCGATAGGGTGGCTGAGGATAAGCACTCCAAGGCGTATCTGAAGGATCAGATCAACCGGTATGACGTGGTCGAAAAGGAATAAGGAGAAGCCCTGATGTCTGCGCAAGTCAAGTTATTGGAGATGAACGAAGACCGTTATAAGGTAGCGTGCCCTTTTTATGGAGAAAAGGACTATGCCTTCACGTTCAAATTTACCGCTGTTCACGCGGTCTGGCAGGCACATGATGCCGATTCCGCCAGTCTTGTCGCCAAACCGAATATCTGGATGGGTGAAGAGAAAGAAGATCATTATGTTATTGAACAACGGCCAGGGGCTGCTGAGGAACGGGTGCTTTCTTATCGGCTAGGCCGGAGTTTTACATTGGTCTGCCTGAACGATCAGTTGTATCTGATGCTCAGGGTCTGGGAGGAAGATAAGGAGGGCAAGGTTTCAGCGGCGAGTCGGCGTAATAAAAGCGCGGTGAAAGTTGCCACCCGCGTGGTCTCGGGAAAAGTCGAACCGCTGATGTTCTCCCATCAGGATCCCTGTGTCATCAAACTGGAAACCAGGGAGGGGCTCTCGACCGTCAAGGTATGGAACACTAAAAAAAACGCGGAAGCGCCCTATATTCTGAGTGATTTCGGTGACGCATTTAATGATTTTTTCTCTGGTTTTAGTGAGTTTCAGTTCAATACCATTCCCGTGGCCATTAAAAATGGTCAGCACTCCTTGCGCCTGGAGAGAGTGGCGGCCTGGGTGGGCAACGCCCAGCCAGAGGGGGTGGAAAATTTCAGGGATTATCTGGAAGAAAAAGATCAGGTATTGAAGTGCTTTGGATATCGGCAATTACCTCTGGAACGCTTGTCTGCCTATTATCCGTTTCAGAAAAACAGATGGGGCACACTCAATGACGAGCTGTTTTACGCCGTGGAAAATACCCATTTCGATATCGAAACGACTCAGGGGCTGTGCTTTGATGCATTTAAAAATAAAGTCTCCCTTTCTTTAACGCCTTCGGCAGGCCAAGGGGCCTCGGGCAGTTTTATGTTGAATGTGTTGTTGAAGGAGCCGAGGTTGTTTGAGATCACGACGGTCGGCTCGTTGATTGATACGTGGAGTCGCAAGGAGCCGGTCTTTTCAAAGCGGCAATACGGGTTGAACTTTAAGAAAATTGTGGAGGACGTGGAGCGTTTTGATCCGGCCGCGACCTTTGTTCCCGGTGCTCACTATAAAGATCGAACCCTTGCGGAAATGATCAAGATCGGCGCATTGGCGAGCAGGCTTCCGCTCTTTATGGAACAGCTGCGGGTGTCGAATTTTGAGGTGACGGGGCAACTGAAGGCAACCATGAGTCAGCTTCAGGCCAAACTGAACGAAGATAAAAAGGCCCTTTACACCCGTCGAGCCGATATTGGCGTTCTCACCTGCAAGACCTCCGTACCACAGAACAGCATCGTATTCACTGTGCAAATGCTAAGGCGAATGAAGGTCGACTCAGTGACTGGGGAACTGAGTCATGAAGAGAAAATGGTTTTCCATGACGACCAGGGTAACGACCGTGGGGCGATAGACTTGAAGGATTTCCCGTGTTTCCTGCTGCTTTCTCTGAGTGATGATCGAAAGGCCTTCAATGTATGCGCTGCCCGTACTGACAGCGATCTTTCCCGCGGGCTGGACGCTTCTTTGACGTATGCGATTGCCCCCACCGCCGATCAAACCAAGCCTCAAGACAATCAAACCATCAATGAAGTCATGCTGACGCTCGGCCTGGGAAGTACAGGGGGAGGCGGCCCGATGATCTCGATCAAGGATTTGAGTTTTTGGCGTAGTGCATTGTGGCGCCGTGAGGGGGTGCTGACGGTCGGGGATAAGGTCGACAAGGACTATAACGTGAAAACATTGGCCCACTTAAGCTTTTCCGGTTCGCTCAATCCTCTGGTCGAACAATATAAGAAATCTTTGAAGGTTTAGGTGGGTGTATGCAAAAGTTATCGTTTGACTACAGCCTGAATCAATATGAGATATCAGGCGCTGGGCTGGACAAGGAAAAGCTGGCCTATCTTGAGTCCATCCTGAAGGTCTTGAAGCGCTACGCGGTTGTTTTTCCAAGTCTTTATTTGGAGGATACAACGATCAGGGCAACGCTGTTCGGGAAGACTTACACCCTGGGCGAAATCTATACCCAGGGGAGCGGGGAGCAGCGAGTGATCTATCCCTGTTTTCGACATCAGTGGAGCTTTGATTTTACCCGGGATATTCAGTCCTTTGTGCTTTGGCGGGAGATGAATGAATCGCTGAGAGCGACTTATTCGGAGCTTGAGTCGGATTTGTTGACCGCAAGAGAGGGCGTTGCGCACGCGCGGGTCCATTTGGCCTTGCTCAAGGATTTCATCGCAATGGCCAAGGCCGAGGGCAATCACCTGACTGAAAAGCGGGAAGAGTTGAGCTTTTTGAAGGGGTTGATCTCACTCTATTATCTGGGTGTCGTCCAAAAAAAATGGCGGGTGTTTCAGGGTGTCAACTTACCGGTGAGCCCCTCCCGACCGGGTGTGCGTGTGAAACGTGCTGTGGGCACGTCGCTCAATCTGCTGATTGGTGAGGATATTGCCAGTACCCTGCTGTATCAATCACTTATAACCTATGAAAATCAACATCCGTTGACGCTGATCGATTTTTATTTTTCCTACAAAAATAGAGGTGCGTTGAAAGATCCCGATGATTTAATCAAGTTCTCCATTTCGTTTAAAGAGGTATTTCGACGGATCTATGGCAGCGAATGGCAGATCAGTGCAATCGCTTTTCCCACCATTGTCGATGTCTTGAACCCCAGTGCGGCAATCCCCATGGATCCAGAGGACGCTCATCGATATATCGGCAATCTGGATAAGGAGTTTGTACGTTTCAGAAAGGAAAATCTGGATCGGTTGATTGGGCTTGATCAGGACTTGGGCGTCCACAGCATCAGCAGCTACCATCAGGCGCGATCACATGATATCGATACGTTCTTCGGTCGCGGCCGACCCAGTCCGATTAATGTCCTATCGATTGATTACATCAGCCCACGGGCGGCAGGTGCTCCGTTTGACGGCATCATCAACATCGTCGGTCATGCGGATATTTTTGGTTTGGCCGGCGTCTCCAGTGCTGAGAGAGTAGCCGGCTGGATATACAGTAATGTTACGAGCGTATTTGGAAGGGAACCTGCCAGGTTCAAGGAAATCAGGTATCTTAATTTTGCCGCGTGTAATTTCCCCAAGGCCATGGCGGAGTATGTCGCGGCGCTTTTTGTCGAGCGCTGCCTGGAGGCGGGGCGCTTTAATGTACGGGGCGGGGACGGTGTAGAAAGACGCTGGATCCCGAATATAACCGTTATTTGCAGTCCTCACGCTTCTTTGGTGGCGTCCGCAAGCTCAGGCCTGGTGCCGTTCAATGCGACGGATATAAAGGATAGAATGGCTCCTCTTCCTGGTGTCGTGCTAAGAATCATGAAGGAGATGCAATCGACCGAGTTTATTGATTTTATATCGAAGACTGGCGCTTGGGATTTTGCTGCGCCCGCGGTTCAGCGCTTCTTGCAGGAAACCCATGTGTTTTCCGTCGCCGGTCTGGTCAAGGAGGCTTTTCAAGGCGGTGTTGTATCAGAGGCTGAGTTTGACCAGGCCAAGCAGGAAAAAGCGTCTGGTTATAGTGTTTATGAGCGCGATCTGGAAGAGGAACGAAAGAGGAGAAGGGCTGAGACAGTTGCGATTGGTGAAATGCCGTCGTTGCTGCTTGGGCCTTTGGCAGAGGCGCGGCATATTGCCCGCATGGAACACTTGGCTTATGAGATGGTTTCCATCAGGCCCAAGGGCGCGGAAGCGTTTTTACGGGTCAACACATTTGAAACCATGCGCCAGTTGCACGAGTATTATGCGGAAATAAAAAATCGCTATCTCTCTCGCAAACCGGATGGAACCATTGATGCCGATGCGAAGGTCAATAGTCAACAGTACAAGAGGGCCTTGGAGGATTTGAGAGCAGAAAACAGAATCAAGATTCTGATTGATCCGTTCGATCCTGGATATCATTACAAACGGCAGTTGATACTCAAGGGCTTTCGTGAGCATTTAGGTATTGCCTATCGGGAGTTTCAGGATTTCCCGTTCTACAGTGCGCACTATTCCCCGTTGTATGGTGTGCAACCTGATAATTATGCAACGACGTCCTACTACAGTCAGCAGTTGGCGCAGATTCTCTTTGTCGTTACCAAGCAAGAGTACAGGGAGATGACAGGGATTGAGGTGGACAGGATTCACATGTCCCCTGAAAGTAGTGTGCCGGACTCTATCTTCACTAAGGTTCAGCAGCACTTTAACGCTTTGACCATGAGGGCAATAGTGATTGGTGCACCACTCTATCTCAGTCTTTTGGGCAGCGAGCAATTTGGCGTGTCGACGCGAGACCTGAGAGCGCTGCTCGAATCAGGCGAGGAAACCAAGATTCTTCCCGCCATCGATCAGCTGGAAAACAGTCTGAAACGAAAGAAGGCGTTGCTGCAGGATTCGACGTCCTTGAGACACCTGCAAGAGACCCAGGAAAACCTCGGTCGTGCCAAGACCGCCATCGAGAAAAAGCAGCTGTCCCCCGCCGTCCTGAAGACCACCGCCCGCGTGACCGCCGGTTCCAGCCGATTGCTCGGGGCCTTCGGGGTCTTTGTGGACTTCCGTACCCAGCCCTTCCACCTCGATTTTTCTTCGCTCAAATCGGGACTGTTTACTACCAGCGATTCATTGGCGGTGGTCAAGGGTGTTTTTGATTTCACCACGGATATCGGGCCGGTGCTGGCCCTGCGCCTGGCCTCCAGCGCTTCGCGAGCGCTCTGGCAGCCGAGGCTTGATCATCTGTTCTTCAAGATGAACAAGGTGTTGCTGCCCCTGGATGTGCTGTTCACGGCGGTCAGTCTGTACCGCAACGTCGAGGGTGCCCGCTTGGCGAAAACCGCCGAGGAGCAGGCGCTCTATATCACCATGACGGTGATCGATGGCGCCTCGTTTGGGGTGAGCCTGGCGGGATTTATCTTGCTGGGTGTGCCCGGGGTGGGGGTGGCGCTGATCCTGGTGGGGATGGCCCTGGCGGTGGTGAACATCCTTTTGAATGCCATCGTCAGTCTTTCCCAGTTGGAGAACTATCGCTGGGACGAAAAAGTGGGGTTGTTCTTCAGCAACCTGTTCGGCGCCTCAACGCTGCCGGGGATCCTGACCCAGCAGCAGATGCGTCAGGCGGCGGATCGATTGTTCACCGGCTTGCGGGAAGAGGGCATTGATCTTCTTCTGACGCCGATGATCAATGACGCGGACGATCACGATCAGACCAACCCGCTCAAGGATATTGGTGCGGTCAGCCAGGACACCAGCGTTCGCCAGCAGCCCAGGGGTTATACGTTGTCGCCGTCGGGGTTGACCTCGGATGACTTGACGTTCTGGGCGGATGCCAAGGACAAGGAAAAGACCGAACAGGTCCATAAGGGCTGGTACCTGCGCCGCCAGGAGGCTCGCCGGGGGCGAGAGCGCAAGCTGATGGTGACGATGCCTTCCACGCCGAGCACACGGCTGGAGGTACTGGATTTCGGTCCGACACCGACGATCCTGCTGTTCGGTGCCACGCCTCATCTGCTGCTGGAGGCCAATCCGTTCGGCTGGGCAGCGGGAGAGTCACCGCAGGAGCAGGCCCTCAACAAATACCAGGTCAGGCTGCACCCCGAGACCGCCTACACCCTGCAGTTCAAAAAGAGCGTACTGACCTCAAAAGACTTTGACTCGAACTTTGGCAGCCAAACGGAGTTGATCGTGCCCGACGGGGAGTTCCAGCGGTTGCCTCAAGTGAGCCTGGACCTGTCCGGCCAGGACGATGCCCGCGAGACCGTAGCGGAGTTGGACTTGTCCCGCTCTTCGCTGGAGGTCGCCAAGTTCAAGGACAAGAGTGCGTTCAAGCTTGATCTGGTGAATGCCGCTGACCACGGCGCCTGCGCGCTGGAGCAGGTGGTACGTACCGTCCAACTGCCGTCCTATATCCGCTTCAAGAGCGGAGAAACCCACCCGGTGATGGCGGTGGTGGGGGAGGGCTCACGGATCACGCTGAGAAACTCGACGGGACGTTCGCTGCTGCTGCTAAGGCGGGAGGTTCGTCGTTGCGAGATTGAGATACAGGCGTCGGTCAGCGGTTTTGCGGTTTCTGTTTGAATCTCCAGGTCAGAGCGGGACTGGACCCAGGGCACTGCGCTCGGCATGTTGGCGCAGCGCCCACTGCACATGCTCCTGGACCAGTTCCGACGGATGGTCCCGGCGGGTATTGAGGGCTTCAAGCACGGGGATCGTCGAGGGCGCATTCCCCAGCCCGACCGCCAGATTGCGCAACCAGCGCTCATAACCCGCCCGCCGTAGCGGCGAGCCCTCGGTGTTTTTCAGAAAGGTCTCTTCGTCCCACAGGAACAGCTCGGCCAGCCCGGCATTGTCCAGGCTGTGTCGGGGCTTGAAGTCGCCCTCATCGGAGGGTCGGGCAAAACGGTTCCACGGGCAGACCATCTGGCAATCGTCGCAGCCGAACACCCGGTTGCCGATCAGCGGCCGCAACTCTTCCGGGATCGCGGTTTTCAGCTCGATGGTCAGGTACGAGATACAGCGCCGTGCGTCCAGCACATAGGGCCCGACAAACGCCGCCGTCGGACAGATATCCATGCACGCCGTACAGCGCCCGCAATGCTCCGTGGCGTGGGGGGCGTCCACCGGCAGCGGCAGGTCGACGAACAGCTCGCCGAGAAAGAAGTAGCTGCCGGCCTTGCGATTGAGCACCAGGGTGTTCTTGCCGATCCAGCCGAGCCCGGCCTGTTCGGCAATGGCCTTTTCCAGCACCGGGGCGCTGTCGACGAAGGCGCGGTAGCCAAAGGGGCCGATAACCTGCTGGATACGCTCGGCGAGCTGTTGCAGGCGCTTGCGGATCAATTTGTGATAGTCACGGCCCAGGGCATAGCGCGAGACATAGGCTTTTTCCGGTTGGCCCAGGCGCTGGGCCATCTGCGTGTCGCCCGGGAGGTAGTCCATGCGCAACGACACCACTCGCAACGTGCCGGGCACCAGCTCGTCGGGGTGTGAGCGTTTGCTGCCGTGGGCGCCCATGTAATCCATGTCGCCGTGATAGCCGGCATCGAGCCAGCGTTGCAGGTGCCGCTCATGCTCGCCCAGCTCCAGACCGGCGATGCCGACTTGCTGAAAGCCCAGTTCACGGCCCCATTCCTTGATGGATTGGGCGAGGGCGGGGAGGTCGACGCTATTTACAGGCATGAGACAGGAGAAACCTAGGCTTTGGTGCGTATAATTCTGCCAGACATCAGAGCTCGACGACGCATGCCGCAGACCAAACCGCCTTTTTCCGATATTCAGTCATTGACCCTCGCCACCCTGCCGAGCCTTCCCGCACGAGAACTGGACGCCCACAAAGGGCAGTTCGGCCATGTGCTGTTGATCGGCGGCGACCGGGGTTTTGGCGGCGCCATTCTGCTCGCGGCTGAAATGGCCTTGCGCGGTGGTGCCGGGCTGGTATCCCTGGCGACACGTCCGGAACATGTGGCGGCCTCCCTGGCTCGGCTGCCGGAGGTGATGGCGCTGGGCATCGAGTCGGCCAATCAACTGATGATGGTGCTGGCCCAGGCCGGCGTGCTGGTGGTCGGCCCGGGGCTCGGTCAATCCGCGTGGAGTCGCAGCCTATTGTCACTGGCGGCCAATGCCGGGTTGCCGCAAGTCTGGGATGCCGACGCCCTGAACCTGCTGGCCACGGGCAGCTTTACCTTGCCGGCGGACAGCGTGATCACCCCTCATCCAGGCGAAGCGGCACGCTTGCTGGGGATTTCCACGGCCGCTGTACAGGCGGATCGTCCCGCCGCCGCCCTCCGGCTGGCCCGGCAGTACCAGGCGGTCTGCGTGCTCAAGGGGGCGGGCAGCCTGATTGCCGCGCCGGACGGGCGCTTGTCGATCTGCGAGCGCGGCCATCCGGCCATGGCCACCGCCGGGCTGGGCGATGTCCTCTCCGGTTTGCTCGGCGCCCTGCGCGCCCAGGGCTTGCCGGCTTACGACGCCACCTGCCTGGCGGTATGGCTACACGCCAGTGCCGGCGAGCAGTCGGGTAAAAACGGCCGAGGACTGGCAGCCAGCGATCTGATCCCGGTCATTCGACAGTTGCTGGAGGAGCAATCACCGTGTCTGAACTAACCCTTCAACTGCCGGATGAAGAGGCCATGGTCGCCTTCGGCCGGAAAATCGCCGAAGTCACCCGTGGCATCGGGGTGATTTTCCTCGAAGGCGATCTCGGCGCCGGCAAGACCACCTTGTCCCGGGGCATCATTCGCGGCCTCGGCCATGCCGGCGCGGTGAAAAGTCCGACTTTTACCCTGGTTGAACCGTACGAAATCGGTGATATCCGCGCCTTCCATTTCGATCTGTATCGCCTGGTCGACCCGGAAGAGTTGGAATACATGGGGATTCGTGATTATTTCGACGGCGCGGCCCTGTGCCTGGTGGAGTGGCCACAGCGGGGCGAGGGCTTTTTGCCAAAGCCCGACCTGACCATTACCATTAGCCCGCATAATGGCGGTCGTTCGCTGTATCTGTTGTCCCAGGGCGCCCGAGGCGACTCCTGGTGTGCCGAACTGGCATTGGAAATCAAATAAATGATGGGGTTTGGTATGCGCATTCGCGCGTTGGTTGCTGTCGTGGGATTGTTGCTGGCGGCACTGGCCGTTGACGCCGTTGCGGCGACACAGGTCAAGAGTGTTCGCCTGTGGCGGGCCCCGGACAACACGCGTCTGGTGTTCGACCTCTCCGGCCCGGTCCAGCACAGTGTGTTCACCCTGACTTCTCCGGATCGGCTGGTGATCGATATCAATGGCGCGACCCTGGGTGGCCCGTTGAATGTGCCGACCGCCAACACCCCGATCAACAGCGTACGGGCGGCCCAGCGCACACCGACCGACCTGCGGGTGGTGGTTGACCTGAAAAAGGCGGTCACCCCGAAGAGCTTCGTCCTGGCGCCGAACGCGCAGTATGGCAACCGCCTGGTGGTCGACCTGTTCGACAACCCCGCCGATGCCGCGCCACCCGCGGCACCGGCCCCGACGGTGGCAACCGTGCCAGCGGTCCCGGTGACGCCAACGGAACCGGCGATCAAGCTGCCACCGGCGCCAGCGGGCAAGCGTGACATCATCGTGGTGATCGACGCCGGCCACGGTGGCGAAGACCCGGGTGCCTCCGGCTCCCGTGGCCAGCACGAGAAAGACGTGGTGCTGGCCATCGCCCGCGAACTGCAACGCCAGGTTGGCGGTATGAAGGGCTACCGCGCCGAGCTGACCCGTACCGGCGACTACTTTATCCCGCTGCGCGGCCGTACCGAGATCGCCCGCAAGAAAGGCGCCGATCTGTTCGTCTCGATTCACGCGGACGCCGCCCCTTCGGCCGCGGCCTTCGGTGCCTCGGTGTTCGCTTTGTCCGATCGCGGCGCTACTTCCGAGACTGCCCGTTGGCTGGCGGACAGTGAAAACCGCTCCGACCTGATCGGTGGGGCCGGTAACGTCAGCCTCGACGACAAGGACAAGATGCTCGCCGGCGTGTTGCTCGACCTGTCGATGACCGCTTCGCTGACCTCCAGCCTGAACGTCGGACAGAAGGTCCTGAGCAACATCGGCCGGGTTACGCCGCTGCACAAGCAGCGCGTCGAGCAGGCCGGGTTCATGGTGCTGAAGTCGCCGGATATTCCGTCGATCCTGGTGGAGACCGGGTTTATCTCCAACTCCAACGAGGCGTCCAAGCTGGCCTCTTCGAATCACCAGCAGGCCCTGGCGCGCTCCATCAGTGCCGGCATCCGCCAGTTCTTCCAGCAGAACCCGCCACCGGGCACCTATATCGCCTGGCTGCGGGATTCCGGCAAGATCGCCGAGGGCCCGCGTGACCATCGCGTGGCACCGGGCGAGACCCTGGCCATGCTCGCCGTGCGCTACCAGGTCTCGGCGTCGACCCTGCGCAGTGCCAACAACCTGACCAGCGACGAGCTGAAGGTCGGGCAGAACCTGACGATTCCGGGTGCGGAACTGGCGGCCAAACAATGAGTGAAGCCTTGAACAGCAACTCGCGCATCGAACTGCTCAGCCCGCGACTGGCGAACCAGATCGCCGCCGGTGAGGTGGTCGAGCGCCCGGCCTCGGTGATCAAGGAACTGTTGGAAAACAGCCTGGACTCCGGCGCCAGGCGCATCGATGTGGATGTCGAGCAGGCCGGGGTCAAGCTGCTGCGGGTGCGCGACGATGGCAGCGGTATCTCCGCCGACGACCTGCCGTTGGCCCTTGCGCGCCACGCCACCAGCAAGATTCGCGACCTGGAAGACCTGGAACGGGTGATGAGCCTCGGTTTCCGTGGCGAGGCCCTGGCCTCCATCAGTTCCGTCGCCCGGCTGACCCTGACTTCCCGCACCCGTGACGCCGACCAAGCCTGGCAGGTGGAAACCGAAGGTCGCGACATGGACGCCCGGGTGCAACCTGCGGCCCATCCGGTGGGCACCTCGGTGGAAGTCCGCGACCTGTTTTTCAACACCCCGGCGCGGCGCAAGTTCCTCAAGGCCGAGAAGACCGAGTTCGATCACCTGCAGGAAGTTATCAAGCGCCTGGCCCTGGCCCGTTTCGACGTGGCCTTTCACCTGCGCCATAACGGCAAAAGCATTCTCAGTCTGCACGAGGCCCATGACGATGCGGCCCGTGCCCGGCGCGTGGCGGCGGTCTGCGGTGCGGGGTTCCTCGAACAGGCCCTGCCCATCGAAGTGGAACGCAACGGCCTGCACCTGTGGGGCTGGGTCGGCTTGCCGACCTTCTCCCGCAGCCAGGCGGACTTGCAGTATTTCTATGTGAATGGCCGCGCGGTGCGCGACAAGCTGGTGGCCCATGCGGTGCGCCAGGCCTATCGCGACGTGCTGTTCAATGGCCGGCACCCGACCTTCGTGCTGTTTTTCGAGGTCGATCCGGCGGTGGTCGACGTCAACGTGCACCCGACCAAACACGAAGTGCGGTTCCGTGACGGGCGCATGGTCCACGATTTCCTCTACGGCACCCTGCACCGCGCCCTGGGCGACGTGCGCCCGGAAGATCACCTGGCCGCGCCTGCTGCGGTGGCCGGCATGGTCCGGCCGACAGGGATCGAGGCCGGCGAGTTCGGTCCCCAGGGTGAAATGCGCCTGGCGGCCAATCTGCTGGAGCAACCCCAGTCGCAGCCTGCGTCCGCCTTTGCGCCGGCGGCCGGATCGGGCTCGGGGGCCGGTTATCAGTATCAGTACCGCCCGCAATCGACCCAGATGCCGCCCGCCGCCGAGGCCCAGGGCGTCTATCGCGAGTTTTTCGCGCCGCTGCCGGATGCGCTGGCATCGCCGACCCTGCCCGACAGCCAGGGCGATGTGCCGCCCCTGGGTTATGCGCTGGCGCAGCTCAAGGGCATCTATATCCTCAGCGAAAACGCCCAGGGCCTGGTGCTGGTGGATATGCACGCCGCCCATGAGCGGATCATGTACGAACGCCTGAAGATCGCCATGGCCAGCGAAGGCCTGAGCGGCCAGCCGTTGCTGGTGCCCGAATCCCTGGCGGTCAGCCAGCGCGAAGCCGATTGCGCCGAAGAACATGTCGGCTGGTTCCAGCGCCTGGGCTTCGAATTGCAGCGCCTGGGCCCGGAAACCCTGGCGATCCGGCAGATCCCGGCCCTGCTCAAGCAGGCCGAGGCCAATCGCCTGGTCCAGGACGTACTGGCCGACCTGATGGAATACGGCACCAGCGACCGGATCCAGGCGCACCTGAACGAATTGCTCGGAACCATGGCCTGCCACGGCGCGATTCGCGCCAACCGGCGCCTGGCCCTGGCGGAAATGAACGGTTTGCTGCGGGATATGGAAAACACCGAGCGCAGCGGCCAGTGCAACCACGGTCGGCCCACCTGGACCCAGCTCGGGCTGGATGATCTGGACAAACTGTTCTTGCGCGGTCGCTGATGATGGCTTCCAAGGCACTACCGCCGGCCATTTTCCTGATGGGTCCGACGGCGGCGGGCAAGACCGACCTGGCCATCGAGCTGACCAAGGTGCTGCCGTGCGAGCTGATCAGCGTCGATTCGGCCCTGGTCTACCGGGACATGGATATCGGCACGGCCAAGCCCTCGAAAGCACTGCTGGCGGAGTTTCCCCACCGTCTGATCGATATTCTCGACCCGGCACAGAGTTATTCGGCGGCGGAGTTTCGCAGCGACGCCCTGGCGGCGATGGCCGAGATCACCGCGCGCGGCAAGATTCCGCTGCTGGTGGGCGGCACCATGCTCTATTACAAGGCGTTGCTGGAGGGCCTGGCGGAGATGCCGGCGGCCGATCCGCAGATCCGTGCCGAAATCGAGGAAGAAGCCGCACGTTTGGGCTGGCAGGCCCTGCACGACCAGTTGGCGGTCATCGACCCGGTCTCGGCGGCGCGCATCCACCCCAATGACCCCCAGCGCCTGAGTCGGGCGCTGGAAGTCTATCGGGTCAGCGGATCGAGCATGACCGCCCACCGCCAGCGACAATCTGCGCAAAGTACTGACGCAGCCGCTTCGGGACGGCCGCAATTGCCCTATACTGTTGCCAACCTGGCTATCGCCCCGGCGAATCGCCAGGTTCTGCACGACCGAATTGCACAAAGATTCACACAAATGCTGGAACAGGGGTTCGTAGACGAGGTCGTAGCTCTGCGTAGGAGAAGTGACCTGCATGTCGGGTTGCCGTCCATACGTGCTGTGGGCTACAGGCAAGTCTGGGAGCATCTGGAGGGCAAGCTGACGTCAGCCGAAATGCAGGAGCGCGGCATCATTGCCACGCGCCAGTTGGCAAAGCGCCAGTTCACCTGGTTGCGCAGCTGGACGGATCTGCACTGGCTCGACAGCCTGGACTGCGACAATCTGCCACGCGCCTTGAAATACCTTGGGACGATCTCCATATTGGGCTGAGTCCTTGCAATTGCCGTCTATCCTTGGGGGAAAGGCGGTACAAGCCATCCATTTACCCATTTTTTATTATTGATCCTTAAAGGAGTGCGGCACATGTCAAAAGGGCATTCGCTACAAGACCCTTACTTGAATACCTTGCGTAAAGAGAAGGTCGGGGTTTCCATCTATCTGGTCAACGGTATCAAACTGCAAGGCACGATCGAATCCTTCGACCAGTTCGTGATCCTGCTGAAGAACACCGTCAGCCAGATGGTCTACAAGCACGCCATCTCGACAGTGGTGCCGGTTCGTCCAATTCGTCTGCCTAGCGCAACCGAAACCGAACAGGGTGACGCTGAGCCAGGTAACGCCTGATAGGAGTCTCCTTTGTTCTTTGAGCGCCACGGTGGTGGTGAACGGACCATTCTCGTTCACTTGGAAGGTCAGGACCCTGAGGCGCGCGAAGATCCGCAGGAGTTTCAGGAGTTGGCAGTATCGGCAGGTGCCGAGACCGTCGCGTTCTTCAACGTGCCGCGTCATCGGCCAACCGCCAAGTATCTGATTGGCACTGGCAAGGTCGAGGAGCTTCGCGACCTGGTCAAGGCCGAGCAGGTCGATATCGTGATTTTCAATCACATCCTCACGCCCAGCCAGGAACGTAACCTCGAACGTGTCTTCGAGTGTCGCGTGCTGGATCGCACGGGCCTGATTCTCGATATTTTCGCCCAGCGCGCCCGCACCCATGAAGGCAAGCTCCAGGTCGAACTGGCCCAGCTTGAGCACATGAGCACGCGGTTGGTCCGCGGCTGGACTCACCTTGAGCGGCAGAAAGGCGGTATCGGCCTGCGCGGTCCGGGTGAAACCCAGCTGGAAACCGACCGGCGCTTGCTGCGGGTACGCCTGCGGCAGATCAAGGGGCGCCTGGAAAAGGTCCGCAGCCAGCGCGAGCAGTCTCGCCGCGGGCGCAAGCGGGCCGATATCCCGACGGTGTCGCTGGTGGGCTATACCAACGCCGGCAAGTCGACGCTGTTCAATGCGGTCACCGAATCCGACGTGTATGCGGCGGACCAGCTGTTCGCCACCCTCGACCCGACCCTGCGCCGTCTCGAACTCGACGACCTCGGGCCGATCGTGCTGGCCGACACCGTGGGGTTTATCCGCCACTTGCCGCACAAGCTGGTCGAGGCTTTCCGGGCTACGCTCGAAGAGTCGAGCAACTCCGACCTGTTGCTGCACGTGATCGACGCCGCGGAACCGGACCGGATGCTGCAGATCGAGCAGGTCATGGTGGTACTCGGCGAGATCGGGGCCCAGGACTTGCCGATCCTCGAGGTCTACAACAAGCTTGATCTGCTCGAGGGCGTCGAGCCGCAGATCCAGCGCGATGAAGACGGCAAGCCACAGCGTGTCTGGCTCAGCGCCCGGGACGGGCAGGGGCTGGAGCTGCTCGAACAGGCGATTGCCGAGTTGCTGGGCAACGATTTGTTCGTCGGCACCTTGCGCTTGCCGCAGCGTTTTGCTCGACTGCGTGCACAGTTCTTCGAGATGGGCGCGGTGCAGAAGGAAGAACACGACGAAGAAGGCAGTTGTCTGCTGTCCGTCCGTTTGCCCAGGGCCGAGCTCAATCGAGTGGTCTCGCGCGAAGGGATGAAGGCGCCGGAATTCATCGAACAACACACTTTGCAATAAAAGCCTGGGAAAGCGGTTGTGCCGCGTTGACAGGCATTCTGTAGCATTGGTCGGCGCGCCGCGGGCGCGTCTTTGCTTTATCAGATGGAGAGCGCTATGGCTTGGAATGAGCCGGGTGGCAACTCGAACAATCAGGATCCTTGGGGTGGCAAGCGCCGTAACAACGGCGACCGCAAGGGGCCGCCGGATCTCGACGAAGCCTTCCGCAAGCTGCAGGAGAGCCTGAACGGGTTGTTCGGTGGCGGTAAGAAACGCGGTGACGATGGCGGTTCGGGCGGTGGCAAGGGCGGCGGTTTCGGCCTGCTGGGCATTGGCCTCGTCGTGCTCGCGGCCATGTGGCTGTACAGCGCGGTCTATGTCGTCGATGAGCAGGAGCAGGCTGTCGTGCTGCGCTTCGGCAAGTACTACGAAACCGTAGGGCCGGGCCTGAACATCTATTTCCCGCCGATCGACAAGAAGTTCCTGGAGAACGTCACCCGTGAGCGGGCGTACACCAAGCAGGGCCAGATGCTGACCGAAGACGAGAACATCGTCGAAGTGCCGCTGACCGTGCAGTACAAGATCAGCAACCTGCAGGACTTCGTGTTGAACGTCGACCAGCCGGAAATCAGTCTGCAACAGGCCACCGACAGTGCCCTGCGCCACGTGGTGGGTTCCACCGCGATGGACCAGGTGCTGACCGAAGGGCGCGTGCAGATGGCCGGCGAGATCAAGGAGCGTCTGCAACGCTTCCTCGACACCTACCGTACCGGTATCACCGTGACCCAGGTGAACGTCCAGAGCGCCGCCGCGCCCCGTGAAGTCCAGGAAGCCTTCGACGACGTGATCCGCGCTCGCGAAGACGAACAGCGTTCGCGCAACCAGGCCGAAGGTTATGCCAATGGCGTGGTCCCGGAAGCCCGTGGCCAGGCCCAGCGTATCCTCGAGGATGCCAACGGTTATCGCGACGAAGTGGTGTCCCGCGCCAAGGGTGAGGCCGACCGCTTCACCAAGCTGGTGGCCGAGTACCGCAAGGCGCCGGAAGTCACCCGTGAACGCCTCTACCTGGACACCATGCAGGAAGTCTTCAGCAACACCAGCAAGGTGCTCGTGACCGGTAACAAGAACGGCCAGAGCAACCTGCTTTACCTGCCGCTGGACAAGATGATCCAGAGCGGTTCCGGCGCCGGTACGCCGGCCAAGGTGGTGGGGTCGATGGCCAGTGGCAACACTGATGTCACGCCGCACATCACCGAGCCGCAACCCACTCGCACCCGGGAGAGCCGCTGATGAGCAATAAATCACTGATCGCCCTGGTCCTCGGGGTCATCGTGGCAGTGGCTGCCTGGAACTGCTTCTACATTGTGTTGCAGACCGAGCGGGCCGTCCTGCTGCAATTCGGCCGTGTGGTCGAGGCCGATGTCCAGCCAGGCCTGCATGTGAAGCTGCCCTACGTCAACCAGGTGCGCAAGTTCGACGCCCGCCTGATGACCCTGGATGCTCCGACGCAGCGCTTCCTGACCCTGGAAAAGAAAGCCGTGATGGTCGATGCCTACGCCAAGTGGCGGGTCAAGGACGCCGAGCGTTTCTATACCGCGACTTCCGGTCTGAAGCAGATCGCCGACGAGCGTCTGTCCCGGCGTCTGGAGTCGGGCCTGCGTGACCAGTTCGGTAAACGCACCCTGCACGAAGTGGTCTCCGGTGAACGTGATGCGCTGATGGCTGACATCACCGCCTCGCTGAACGCCATGGCCGCCAAGGAGTTGGGTATCGAAGTGGTCGACGTCCGGGTCAAGGCCATCGACCTGCCGAAGGAAGTCAACCGCAGCGTCTTCGAACGCATGAGCACCGAGCGTGAGCGCGAGGCTCGTGAGCACCGCGCCAAGGGTAACGAACTGGCCGAAGGCATTCGTGCCGACGCCGATCGCCAGCGCCGTGTATTGTTGGCCGAAGCCTATCGCCAGTCGGAAGAAGCCCGCGGTGATGGTGATGCCCAGGCCGCCGCAATCTATTCCAAGGCCTACGGCCAGGACCAGGAGTTCTACGCGTTCTACCGTAGCCTGCGCGCCTACCGTGAAAGCTTTGCGGACAAGAGCGACGTGCTGGTGCTGGACCCGAGCAGCGACTTTTTCCGTTATCTGGAAAAAGCCAAGCCCTGATCCAAGACGTATCGTGTCCCCCCTCCGCCCGGCAGCTAAAATGCCGGGCGGGGTGATCCTTTCGGAAAACGGGTGTATGATGCGGCAGCCGGGAAATTCCCGGCTTTTTTGCGTCTGTATGTTTGATTGGCGGACGGCGGGTTGATCGACCCGACAGGTTTTTCGAGGAAAGTGGTAGGCGAAGCCGATTTCAGGCTGTTCGTCGCGTCGTTCTTGCGCGCGTGTTAACCATTTTCTGCTTCACTCAAGGCTCGCCTGTGGGCTTGCTGCCCAGATCATAGGGGAAAGGCGTTAATGGCAACGGTAGATCGCTGGCTTCTGCCAGATGGCATCGAAGAAGTACTGCCGCCTGAAGCGGCGCGCATCGAAGTGGCGCGGCGTCAGGTGTTGGACCTGTTCCAGAGCTGGGGCTATGAGTTCGTTGTCACCCCGCATATCGAGTATCTGGAATCCTTGTTGACCGGCGCCGGCCAGGACCTGGACCTGCGCACCTTCAAGGTGATCGACCCGCAGTCGGGTCGGCAGATGGGGTTTCGCGCGGACATCACGCCGCAGGTGGCGCGTATCGACGCCCACACCCTGCGTCGCGAAGGCCCGAGCCGCCTGTGCTACGCCGGCAGTGTGCTGCATGCACAGCCGCGGGCCCTGTCGTCCTCGCGCAGCCCGATCCAGTTGGGCGCCGAGTTGTACGGCGATGCCAGCCCGAGCAGCGACGTCGAAGTCATCAGCCTGATGCTGGCGATGCTGCAACTGGCCGATGTGCCGGATGTACACATGGACCTCGGTCACGTCGGTATCTACCGTGGTCTGGCTCGCGCCGCCGGTTTGTCCGGTGAAGTGGAACAACAGTTGTTCGATGCCCTGCAACGCAAGGCGATCGATGAAGTGATCCAACTGACCGAAGGTTTGCCGGCCGATCTGGCCGCGATGCTGCGGGCGCTGGTGGATCTGTGTGGCGGCCGCGAAGTGCTGGTGGCGGCCCGTGAGCGCCTGGCGGGTGCCCCGGCGCAGGTCGCGGCGGCGCTGGATGACCTGCTGGCGATTGCCGAGCGGCTGTCCACGCGCTTCCCGCAATTGCCGTTGTATTTCGACCTGGGCGAGTTGCGCGGTTACCACTACCACACCGGTGTGGTGTTCGCGGTGTTCGTTCCGGGTGTCGGCCAGGCCATCGCCCAGGGCGGTCGCTACGACGATATCGGCGCGGACTTCGGCCGTGCACGTCCGGCGACAGGCTTTTCCACCGATTTGAAAACCCTGGTGACCCTGGGGCGTGCCGAAATCGAGCTACCGTCTGGCGGTATCTGGATGCCTGACAGCACGGATGCGGCACTCTGGCAGTTGGTCTGCCAGTTGCGCGGCGAGGGTCAGCGTGTGGTCCAGGCCTTGCCCGGACAACCATCGGCCGCCGCCCGCGAAGCGGACTGCGACCGGCAATTGATTCAGCAGAACGGGCTTTGGCAAGTATTGCCGCTGGCTTCTTGAGTTTTCCCGCCGGCGGCTGCCGGCACCAAGTTTGCGCGAATGAGGACAAGTGTTATGGGTAAGAATGTCGTAGTCCTGGGCACCCAGTGGGGTGATGAGGGCAAAGGCAAGATCGTTGATCTGCTGACCGAACATGCTGCCGCCGTGGTGCGCTATCAAGGTGGCCACAACGCTGGCCACACCCTGGTGATCGACGGTGAGAAAACCGTCCTGCACCT
The DNA here is from genome assembly GCF_023242385.1 of Pseudomonas sp. MWU12-2345. Taxonomy (NCBI): domain Bacteria; kingdom Pseudomonadati; phylum Pseudomonadota; class Gammaproteobacteria; order Pseudomonadales; family Pseudomonadaceae; genus Pseudomonas; species Pseudomonas sp. MWU12-2345. Next base: position 260,993 of record NZ_JALLJA010000005.1, read on the forward strand.
GATCCCGTCGGGTGTACTGCGTGAAGGCGTCCAGTGCCTGATCGGCAACGGCGTGGTGGTTGCACCGGACGCCCTGCTGCGGGAAATCACCAAGCTGGAAGAGAAAGGCGTACCGGTGCGCGAGCGCCTGCGTATCAGCCCATCCTGCCCGCTGATCCTGTCCTATCACGTCGCCCTGGACCAGGCGCGCGAAAAAGCCCGTGGCGAGCTGAAGATCGGTACCACCGGTCGTGGTATCGGCCCGGCGTACGAAGACAAGGTCGCGCGTCGCGGCCTGCGTATCGGCGACCTGTTCCACCGCGAGCGTTTTGCCGCGAAGCTGGGCGAGTTGCTCGACTACCACAACTTCGTGCTGGTCAATTACTACAAAGAGCCGGCCATCGACTTCCAGAAGACGCTCGATGAGTGCATGGAATACGCTGAGATGCTCAAGCCGATGATGCTTGACGTCACCGCCGAGCTGCACAACCTGCGTCGTGCCGGCAAGGACATCATGTTCGAAGGCGCCCAGGGTTCGTTGCTGGACATCGACCACGGTACCTACCCGTACGTCACCAGCTCCAACACCACCGCCGGCGGCATCGCCACCGGTTCGGGCGTGGGTCCGATGTACCTGGATTACATCCTGGGCATCACCAAGGCCTACACCACCCGTGTCGGTTCGGGCCCGTTCCCGACTGAACTGTTCGACGATGTCGGCGCGTTCCTGGCCAAGCGTGGCCACGAGTTCGGTGCAACCACTGGTCGTGCCCGCCGTTGCGGCTGGTTCGATGCCGTGATCCTGCGTCGCGCCATCGACGTCAACAGCATCTCGGGCCTGTGCCTGACCAAGCTGGACGTGCTCGACGGTCTTGAAACCATCAATATCTGCGTGGGTTACAAGAACGAAAACGGTGCGGTCATCGACGCGCCGACCGATGCCGACAGCTATATCGGCCTGGAGCCGGTGTACGAAGAAATGCCGGGCTGGACCGAGTCGACCCTGGGGGCCAAGACCCTGGAAGAGCTGCCGGCGGCCGCTCGTGCTTACATCAAGCGCGTCGAAGAATTGGTCGGTGCCCCGATCGACATTATTTCGACAGGTCCGGATCGCAACGAAACCATCGTTCTGCGTCACCCGTTCGCCTGATAAGCCGTTGATGTAGATCACAAAGACCCCCTTTTGGGGGTCTTTGTCGTTTCTGCCTGTTGTTCGGCACGGGCCTTGCTGGGATTATCCTCTAAAAAGGGTGCTATCAAATTAATGGCGCCAAAGTCGAGGAATCTCCAGTGTCGGCCATTCTCTCACTGTTACAAAGCCGTCTATTGCGGCCTGTGTTCGTTACTCTGGGTATCGCTCTTTTGGTGCAGGTGCTGGTGGCGGTCGCTCTGACCCGAAGCACGGTCACTGCGCTGGAGGCTGATCTGGGCGCTCGCCTGGGTATCGACAGCCAGAAGCTGTCCGGGGAGCTGGAGCAGGCGGGCAAAGAGGTGACGTCGAGTCTCGATAGCCTTTCGGTCAATACGCGCCAGCGTCTGAACAGCGGCTTGTCCTCGCGACTGAAGGATGAGCAGGTCCAGTTGCGTACGGCGTTGGAGAAGGATCTGCAGGATTCGGCCAACGACATGGCGCAGCTATTGGCTTCCGTGGCCCCGCGAGCCATGTGGGATAACGATGTACCGACCCTTTCCGAATTCGCCCGTCGCGCCCAGCGCAATCCGAATGTTCTGTTCGTGGTCTATGACGATGCGGCTGGCGAACACCTGACCCGCTACCTGAACCGTGAAAACCCGATCAACCAGGCTCTTTTGGCCAAGGGTGAGGGTGAGCGGGCGCTGGACAAGGTGCTCAGTGCGGCGAAGAACGATCCATCGGTCTACTACGTCGAAGCGTCGATCAGCCCTAACGGTGTGGAGATCGGCAAGGTGCGGATGGGGGTTTCCACAGCCTCGGTCGAGACCGAACTGAAGGCGCTGGACCAGCGTTTCACGGCCTTGATCGCCAGCAGCGACAAGCTGGTGGGCGATAGCCTGCAAGGGGCGTCGGCGGACAGTTCCAAGGCCATGCAGGCGCGCTTGCAATCGGCTCAGGCCACCGCTTCGCAAATGCAGGCCAATACCACTGCAACCGTGCAGGATGCGGCGCAGACCCTGCGTTGGCGGATCGGCATGGGTCTGGCCCTGGTCGGTCTCGGCGTGCTGCTGTTACTGGCGGTGGTGCTCGGGCGGCGGGTGGTCAACAAGCTGCACCTGCTGATTGCGGCCTTGAATGATCTGGCGGCGGGAGAGGGTGACCTGACCAAGCGTGTCCAGCTCAACAGTAATGACGAGATTGGTGACATGGCTTCGGCGGTGAACCGTTTTGTCGAAAAGCTGCAGCCTATCGTGCGGGAAGCGGGTGATGTGGCCCAGCGTACCGGAGTGGAAATCGGCCAGATGACTTTGCGCAACGCCGGTGCCGATGCCGCCGCAAATTTGCAGCGTGACGAAGTGGCGCAGAGCTTGCGCGAATTGTCGAAGATGGCCGATGACGCGCAGACCGAAAGCCATGCGATGCAGGCGGCGTTGAAGCAGGTGGTGGATATTCGCCAGGCGACCGATGAAAACACCCGGACTTCGAATCAGGTCGGCAATCTGATCGAGGCCCTGGCTGGACAGGTGGATACCGGTTCCAAGGTAATCGAGCGGCTGGCGCAGCAGAGTGAGCAGATTGAAGTGGTGCTGACGGTGATTCACGGGATTGCCGAGCAGACCAATCTTTTGGCCCTGAACGCGGCCATCGAGGCGGCGCGGGCGGGTGAAACCGGTCGCGGGTTTGCCGTGGTGGCGGATGAGGTGCGAGCGTTGGCGAGCAAGACGCAAAGCTCCACCGGCGATATCCAGGCGCATATCGGTGCTTTGCAGCAGGGCGCGCGGGAGGCGGTGGCGGCTATTGGACAGGCGGGGCGTCAGGCCAGTGAAGGTTTGGCGGTGTTGCGCAGCAGTGTGAAATTGCAGCAGAGCGTGCAGTCGTCGGTGGAGCAGGTGCATGCGGCGATTGGCCTGGCGACCAAGGCGGCGGCCCATCAGGCCGAAGGCGCGCATGCGGTGCGTGGGCGGGTCGAGGTGATCCATGCCCAGGCCGAGCGCGCGGCGCAGGCGGTGGTGGAGACCACAGCCAGCGGCAAGGTGCTCGACAGCCTGGCGGGGCAGCTCAAGGCGAGCCTGGGGCAGTTCCGGGCCTGATGCGGGGGTGTCAGTGCTGGCCTCTTCGCGGGCAAGCTCCGCTCCCACGGGATTTGTGCCGCGCCGCCAATCTACGGTCAGGCGCGGACACTGTGGGAGCGGAGCTTGCCCGCGAAGAGGGCCTCAAGAGCGCCAAAGTACTTTCAGGCATGCTCCTGGCCTTAGCCGCGCCATCAATGCCGCTGAGAGTAGGGGTAAGAGTGAGTTGAAATGATTGAACCCCAGAAACGCAAAAACCCGCTTTCGCGGGTTTTTGTGAGATTTCAGAGTGATACTCTGAAACTTGAATTGGTGCCCAGAAGAAGACTCGAACTTCCACGACCTTGCGGTCACCAGCACCTGAAGCTGGCGTGTCTACCAATTTCACCATCTGGGCAGCATCAGCAGCGTTGCGCGCCGTTGATGGGTCGCACTATACGGAGAGCCTTTTGATCTGTAAACCCCTGTTTTTGCTTTTAATTAAATCTCGGGTGCGGCTCGGTATCCGCCAGGGGCGGGTGGCGGAGCCGGAAGATTTGCAGGAGGTAGAAACGCAAAAACCCGCTTTCGCGGGTTTCTGTGAGATTCCAGAGTGTTACCCTGAAACTTGAATTGGTGCCCAGAAGAAGACTCGAACTTCCACGACCTTGCGGTCACCAGCACCTGAAGCTGGCGTGTCTACCAATTTCACCATCTGGGCAGTATCGTCAACGTCTCCGTCGTCGATGGCGCGCACTATACGGAGGCGCCTTTTAACTGTAAACCCCTGTCATGAAAAAAACCAAAAAAAACGCTTCAATGTGCATCAGCCGGCATTTTTCACGCGGACAAATGGGTTTTAAGGCCGCCTGTGTGCCTGAAATTTCCCGTTTCAATACGCGTATGCCAAACTAACCCGCATATAGACAAGGTGAAATTTATCTAATGGCCGATTGGCAGTCCCTCGATCCCGAGGCCGCTCGTGAAGCGGAAAAATACGAAAACCCCATTCCTAGCCGCGAGCTGATCCTGGCGCACCTGTCCGAGCGTGGATCGCCGGCCAGTCGCGAGGAGCTGGTGGATGAGTTTGGTCTGACCACTGAAGATCAGATCGAGGCTCTGCGCCGCCGCCTTCGTGCCATGGAGCGCGATGCGCAACTGATTTACACCCGCCGCGGCACCTACGCGCCGGTGGACAAGCTCGACCTGATCCTCGGCCGCATCGCCGGCCACCGCGACGGTTTCGGTTTTCTGATCCCGGACGACGGCAGCGACGACCTGTTCATGAGCCCGGCGCAAATGCGTCTGGTGTTCGATGGCGACCGTGCCCTGGCGCGGGTGTCCGGCCTGGATCGGCGTGGACGCCGTGAAGGCGTGATCGTCGAAGTGGTGTCCCGTGCTCACGAGAGCATCGTCGGACGTTACTTCGAAGAGGGCGGTATCGGCTTCGTGGTCGCGGACAATCCGAAGATCCAGCAGGAAGTGCTGGTGACCCCGGGCCGCAACGCCGACGCCCGTGTCGGTCAGTTCGTCGAGGTGAAGATCACCCACTGGCCGACGCCGCGCTTCCAGCCCCAGGGCGATGTGATCGAAGTGGTGGGCAACTACATGGCGCCCGGCATGGAGATCGATGTCGCGCTGCGCACCTACGACATTCCCCACGTCTGGCCCGAGGCTGTGCTCAAGGAAGCGGCGAAGCTCAAGCCGGAAGTCGAGGACAAGGACAAAGAGAAGCGCGTCGACCTGCGCCATCTGCCGTTCGTCACCATCGACGGCGAAGATGCCCGCGACTTCGACGATGCGGTCTACTGCGAAGCCAAGCCCGGCAAGCTGCGCCTGTTCTCCGGCGGCTGGAAGTTGTACGTGGCGATTGCCGACGTTTCCAGCTACGTGAAGATCGGTTCGGCGCTGGACACCGAGGCCCAGGTCCGCGGTAACTCGGTGTACTTCCCCGAGCGCGTGGTCCCGATGCTGCCGGAGCAGCTGTCCAACGGCCTGTGCTCGCTGAACCCTCATGTCGACCGCTTGGCGATGGTCTGCGAGATGACCATCAACAAAAGCGGGCAGATGACCGACTACGTGTTCTACGAAGCGGTGATCCACTCCCATGCGCGCCTGACCTACAACAAGGTCAGCGCGATCCTGGAGCAGCCGAAAACCACCGAAGCGAAGAAGCTGCGTGGCGAGTATTCGGAAGTGGTTCCGGACCTCAAGCAGCTCTACGCCCTGTACAAGGTGTTGCTGGCGGCCCGTCATACCCGTGGCGCCATCGACTTCGAAACCCAGGAAACGCGGATCATCTTCGGTTCCGAGCGCAAGATCGCGGAAATCCGTCCGACCACCCGCAACGATGCCCACAAGCTGATCGAAGAATGCATGCTGGCGGCCAACGTGGCCACCGCCGAGTTCCTCAAGAAGCACGAGATTCCGGCGTTGTACAGGGTGCATGACGGTCCGCCGCCGGAACGCCTGGAAAAACTCCGCGCCTTCCTCGGTGAGCTGGGCCTGTCCCTGCACAAGGGCAAGGACGGTCCGTCGCCGAAGGATTACCAGGCGTTGCTGGCCAGTATCCAGAGCCGCCCGGATTTCCACCTGATCCAGACCGTGATGCTGCGCTCGTTGAGCCAGGCGGTGTACAGCGCTGATAACCAGGGCCACTTCGGTCTGAATTACGAGGCCTACACCCACTTCACCTCGCCGATCCGTCGTTACCCGGACCTGCTGACGCACCGCGCGATCCGCAGTGTCATCCACTCCAAGCAGGACACCCCGCACGTGCGTCGTGCCGGCGCGATGACCATTCCGAAGGCGCGGATCTATCCGTACGACGAGGCGGCGCTGGAGCAGTTGGGCGAACAGTGCTCGATGAGCGAGCGGCGTGCCGACGAAGCCACCCGTGACGTGGTGAACTGGCTCAAGTGCGAGTTCATGAAGGATCGCGTGGGCGAGTCGTTCCCGGGTGTGGTCACTGCCGTGACCGGTTTCGGCCTGTTCGTCGAGCTGACCGATATCTACGTCGAAGGCCTGGTGCATGTCACTGCCTTGCCGGGCGATTACTACCATTTCGATCCGGTCCATCACCGCCTGGCGGGCGAGCGCACCGGTCGCAGCTTCCGTCTGGGCGACACGGTGGAAGTGAAGGTCATGCGCGTCGATCTCGACGAGCGCAAGATCGACTTCGAAATGGCAGAGAAAACCCTCAGCGCGCCGATCGGTCGCAAGAAACGTGGCACTGAAGCCACCGCTCCTGCCCCCGCGCCTGTCGCGAAAGCGCCGGAGCCGGCCAAGGCCGGGCGTCGTGGCGCGGTGGCGAAGAAGTCGGACGAGGCTTATCGCCCCAGCGATGCAGCGGCGAAAAACGCCGAAGTGCGCCGCAGTCGCGAACTGAAGCAGGCGTTGTTGGCCGAAGCCAAGAACGGCGGTAAAGGCAAGACCGAGGGAAAGCCCGCGCGCGGGACGTCGTCGGAAAAACCGAGCAAGCATCGTAAAGGCCCGCCAAAAGCGGGCGCTGGTCCCGCGAAAAGCGGCGGGGCGCGTAAACCCAAGGGCAAGTCATGAGTCAGTTGGAAAAAATCTACGGCGTCCATGCCGTAGAGGCGTTGTTGCGTCATCACCCGAAACGCGTCAAGCAGATCTGGTTGGCCGAAGGCCGCAGTGATCCGCGGGTCCAGGTGTTGCTGGGGCTGGCCGCGGAAAACCGCGTGTCGGTCGGTCAAGCCGAGCGCCGCGAGATGGATGCCTGGGTCGAAGGCGTGCACCAGGGCGTGGTGGCGGACGTGAGTCCGAGCCAGGTCTGGGGTGAGGCAATGCTCGACGAGCTGCTCGATCGCACCGAAGGCGCACCGTTGATCCTGGTGCTCGATGGCGTGACCGACCCGCACAACCTGGGTGCTTGCCTGCGCACCGCCGATGCGGCGGGTGCGTTGGCGGTGGTGGTGCCCAAGGACAAGTCGGCGACCTTGACGCCGGCGGTGCGCAAGGTGGCTTGTGGCGCGGCGGAAGTGATTCCGCTGGTGGCGGTGACCAACCTGGCGCGGACCCTGGAAAAACTCCAGCAGCGCGGCCTGTGGGTTGTCGGCACGGCGGGCGAGGCGGAGCAGGAGTTGTACCAGCAGGACCTGACCGGCCCGACCATCCTGATCATGGGCGCCGAAGGCAAGGGCATGCGTCGCCTGACCCGCGAGCATTGCGACTACCTGGTGCGCCTGCCGATGGCGGGTAGCGTCAGCAGCCTCAACGTGTCCGTGGCCACCGGTGTGTGCCTGTTCGAAGCGCTGCGCCAGCGCAGTGTCAAGGCCGCCACCAAAAAGGCCTGATCCGCACCTCCCTTGCAGGAGCCGGCTTGCTGGCGATGAACGATTACGCGGTCTTCCTGAAGCACCGCGGCGTCTGCAACGCCAGCAAGCCGGCTCCCACAGTGATCGCATTCACCTCGGTTGTGATTCAAGGGTCAAGGCGGCGGTGCTTGTTGCGATGGGTTGTTCAAATAATCACCAATTGTCTTGCGCCCCTCGCCCCCCTTCTCTACAATTGCGCCCCTTGCCGTGATGGCTGGCGCATCCGTGCCTACTCCAGGCAAGACACACAAGTGTCATTCACTCCTTGTCTGACCGTTTTTGAGCGGCAGGCTACAACCCGTAAGGAGCATTCATGCGTCATTACGAAATCATCTTTTTGGTCCACCCGGATCAAAGCGAACAAGTCGGCGGCATGGTAGAGCGTTACACCAAGCTGATCGAAGAAGACGGCGGCAAAATCCACCGTCTGGAAGATTGGGGCCGTCGTCAACTGGCCTATGCAATCAACAATGTTCACAAGGCTCACTACGTGATGCTGAACGTTGAATGCACTGGCAAGGCCCTGGCTGAGCTGGAAGACAACTTCCGCTACAACGATGCTGTGATCCGTAACCTGGTCATCCGTCGCGACGAAGCCGTTACCGGCCAGTCCGAGATGCTCAAGGCTGAAGAAAACCGCAGTGAGCGCCGTGAGCGTCGCGACCGTCCTGAGCACTCCGACGCCGATGGCGTTGAGGGTGATGACAGCGACGCCAGCGATAACGCTGACGAGTAATCCACGGACCTTTTGAGGAGCCAATTACATGGCACGTTTCTTCCGTCGTCGTAAATTCTGCCGCTTCACCGCTGAAGACGTGAAAGAGATCGATTACAAAGATCTCAACACCCTGAAAGCCTACGTATCCGAAACCGGCAAAATCGTTCCAAGCCGTATCACCGGTACCAAAGCTCGTTATCAGCGTCAGCTGGCCACCGCTATCAAGCGCGCCCGCTTCCTGGCCCTGCTGGCCTACACCGACAGCCACGGCCGCTGAGACCGGGCAGTCGACACGCAGTAAAGGATTGAATGCATGCGCGCCTTAGCTGGTTTCATCATGCGCGGACGTATGCAGGCCATGCTCGTCGTGGCCGGATCTGCGGCATTGCCGCTGTTGTTCTGGTTGAGTGCCGCCGCCGGGTGCCTTGTGCTCCTGCGGCGCGGTTCGGACGCCCTTGGCGTCATTGGTCTGGGTGTGTTGTCGGTGCTGCTGTTCTGGCACTTCAACATCCAGAAAGACCCCACGGCCCTTCTGGTGCTGCTCGGGTCTTGCAGCCTGGCGCTGGTTTTACGCGCCGGCTACTCCTGGAACCGCGTGCTGCTGGTCAGCATGGCAGTAGGGTTGGTATGTGCGGTGAGTCTGGGGACGATTTTCAGTCCCTTCATCGAAGGGTTGGCGCAGACGTTTGAACAAGTCGTGCCGCTGGCTCTCGGTGAGGTCTACCAGAAGTTGTCGGTAGATCAGCGAGCGTTCCTCGCGTCACTGGCCGTGCCCCTCTTGATCACCTCGACGGCGATCTCGCTGCAGGTCTTTAGTGTGATGTGCCTGATTCTTGGGCGCTATTGGCAAGCGTTGTTGTACAACCCCGGTGGTTTCGGACGCGAGTTTCGCGAAATCCGGATCCCCAAGAAGGTGGCGCTGTCGCTGCTGGCCATCATGTTTGTCGCGCCGTTTATCGGCCTGCATGCATTGATTCTGTTGCCGCTGTGCAGTGTTCCGCTGGTCTTCGCCGGCCTGTCCCTGATTCACGGGCTGGTGGCGAAGAAGAAACTGGCCAGTTTCTGGCTGGTGGGGATGTACGTCACGCTCGTGCCATTCATGCACTTGCTCGGTCCGTTGCTCATGGTATTGGCCATTGTCGACAGCCTGATTGATTTTCGCGGACGCCTGGCGTCGAAAGAGGCCGATAACGGTTCCGCGAACGGTGAAGGTTAAAAGTTAAGAGGATTTCCACATGCAACTGATCCTTCTGGAAAAAATCGCCAACCTGGGCAACCTGGGCGATAAGGTAAACGTTAAGGCCGGTTACGGTCGTAACTACCTGCTGCCATTCGGCAAAGCCACCGCTGCGACCGCTGCCAACCTGGCTGCGTTCGAAGAGCGTCGTGCCGAGCTGGAAAAAGCCGCAGCAGACAAGAAAGCTTCGGCTGAATCGCGTGCCGCCCAACTGGCTGAGCTGGAAGTGACCATCACTGCCACCGCCGGTGACGAAGGCAAGCTGTTCGGTTCGATCGGCACCCACGACATCGCTGATGCCCTGACCGCCTCCGGCGTTGAAGTGGCAAAAAGCGAAGTTCGTCTGCCGAACGGCACCATCCGCAACGTGGGTGAATTCGACGTGGCCGTGCATCTGCACGCCGAAGTCGAAGCAACCGTACGCGTTGTCGTGGTGGCTGCTTAAGCAGTACCCAATCGTCTGGCGACTTGCGCGCCAGGCGGTTAACATCGGGCACGACTCTGTTCATTCAGGTCGTGCCTTTTGTTTTTTGGTAACGTCCTTTTGCAAACCCCCTGATTCCAAGTGGCCATGAACGATATCTCCGCTCCCGAGCAATACGACCTGCAAACCGCCGCGCTGAAAGTGCCGCCCCATTCCATCGAGGCCGAACAGGCCGTGCTCGGTGGTCTGATGCTGGACAACAACGCCTGGGAGCGCGTGCTCGATCAAGTCTCGGACGGCGACTTCTATCGACATGACCACCGCCTGATCTTCCGCGCCATCGCCAAGCTAGCCGATCAGAACATGCCGATCGACGTGGTGACCCTGGCCGAGCAGTTGGACAAGGAAGGGCAGACCTCCCAGGTCGGCGGCCTGGGTTACCTGACGGAACTGGCGAAAAACATTCCGTCGGTGGCCAACATCAAGGCCTACGCCGCGATCGTTCGCGAGCGGGCGACCCTGCGCCAGTTGATCGGCATCAGCACCGAAATCGCCGACACCGCGTTCAACCCGCAAGGTCGGACCGCGGCGGAGATTCTCGACGAGGCCGAACGGCAGATTTTCCAGATCGCCGAAGCGCGGCCCAAGACCGGCGGTCCGGTCAGCGTCAACGACCTGTTGACCAAGGCCATCGACCGGATCGATACGCTGTTCAACACCGACAACGCCATCACCGGCCTGTCCACCGGCTACACCGACCTCGACGAGAAGACCAGCGGCCTGCAACCGTCCGACCTGATCATCGTCGCCGGTCGTCCGTCCATGGGCAAGACCACCTTCGCCATGAACCTGGTGGAGAACGCGGTACTGCGCAGCGACAAGGCGGTGCTGGTGTACTCCCTGGAGATGCCAGGCGAATCGCTGATCATGCGTATGCTGTCCTCCCTCGGCCGGATTGACCAGACCAAGGTCCGTGCCGGTCGCCTGGAAGACGACGACTGGCCACGGCTGACCTCGGCGGTCAACCTGCTCAACGACCGCAAGCTGTTTATCGACGATACGGCCGGTATCAGCCCGTCGGAAATGCGTGCGCGGACCCGTCGCCTGGTGCGTGAACACGGCGATATCGCCCTGATCATGATCGACTACCTGCAGTTGATGCAGATCCCCGGTTCCAGCGGCGACAACCGGACCAACGAGATTTCCGAGATCTCCCGGTCCCTCAAGGCCCTGGCCAAGGAATTCAACTGCCCGGTGGTGGCCCTGTCCCAGCTCAACCGTTCCCTGGAGCAGCGGCCGAACAAGCGCCCGGTGAACTCCGACCTGCGGGAATCCGGAGCGATCGAGCAGGACGCCGACGTAATCATGTTCGTGTACCGCGATGAGGTCTATCACCCCGAGACCGAACACAAGGGCATCGCCGAAATCATTATCGGCAAACAGCGGAACGGCCCGATCGGCTTTATCCGCCTGGCCTTTATCGGCAAGTACACGCGCTTCGAGAACCTGGCGCCGGGTAGCTACAACTTCGACGACGACGAGTAAGGGCGTTGCGGTTGAGGCGCGTTATTCATTTGGCGCTCTGATGAGCGCGCGATAAAACCTCCAGTGTATGAATCTGTTCCTGGGTATAGCCGTGATTCAGGCGTAACTCGGCGAGACTGAAGATGGTCTGGCTGGCGAACAGGGCCGTGATGAAATAGCGGTTTTTTTCGATGCTGCCGTCACGGCCCTGGACGTCGACCGCGAAGGCGACCGACTCGACGTTGTAGCCGGTCGCGGCTTGACGGATGGGCACGGCGTTGTCGTATTCGTAGCGCGTATTGATTCTCGACAGGATGTTATCGCCGGACAGGCAGACGGCGGCCGGTTCCGGTCGGCCGTTGCGAAAGCGGATCAGGTCCAGCGTGGCGTCCTGTCGGACCGTGGCCGCGAAAGGGTCGCGGCGCTGGTGGCTGACGATCAGCGGAATCAGCATGCCGCCATAAACCCCCAGTATTTCGCCTCTCCTGAGGTGGTGCCTGGCTGAAACCAGAAACCTCCCGACCAGATGCTCTTCCGGCGTGGCGCGAATGTATTCGCGTTCGAAGCGTTCTATTTCCAGTTTGTCTTCGTAGAGTTGCGCGACCTGTTCATAGCCGTGCAATTGCAGATAAGGCACGATCAGTTGAGCGCGAGCCTTTGACTGCTGACTCCCTTCAGCGTCGGAATAGTGAATGGCGACAACGGTCATGGGGTAACCGTCCAGATCGCGCAAGGGATAGCGACCGTTGTCGGCACGGTCGTAGGTGAGGGGGGAATTCAAATGGGACCGGTAGGATTTCTGGCTGCGCATGCGCTGCCGTTCAAGTGCCGTGAAGGTCTTGTTATCGAGAGGGCTGGACGGCGTACCGTCTGTTGCCTGGACCGGCAGGCTACCTGTCGTGGTGAGATCTGAGGGGGCGGCATCTTGATGCAACACCCACTCACCGTCGGCTTTGCGTTGCAGTAACGGTTGATAAAAGCTGTAGGGGCTCCTGGCGTTCAGCAGCCGCCAACCCTCGGGTGTCCGCCTGACGGGGTAGTAGTGGTCGCCGTCGCGGATATAGTGCGAGTAAGCATGGGCGGCGAGGGGCTTGTGGTGGAGACTCCAGTAAACACCGTCGTCGCGCAGGTCGAGGCCGGACACGGTTGTGCCGCGCACGGCGAAGCTCTCCGGGAGCCGGGTGTCGGCGTCCGGCCCGGGTCTCTCCAGTGCGTGGCAGGGAACGCGCAATGCCGGCGTCTGGCTGCGTAGTGCCGAGGCTTTACCGAAGACGGTCTGTTTCAGATCCATCGCCGCGCGCTTTTCGTCGAGGCTGATGTGATGTGCGTTGTTCAGGGCCAGTTGCGTCAGTTTCGGCATCGCCAGCCAGGCGCTCGTGTACAGGTCTCGCGGGCCGGACAGCGTGTTGCCCTGCCGGTCTTGAAGCTGGTAGAAAGCGCCTGTTTTCTTCAGGCGCCTGTAGGTCAGGCTGTGGTGCTCGCCGATGGCCTCCACGGCGGCGGTGTCGATGTCCGGATCCCACAGTTCAAGACGAATATCCTGCGGCCAGGCTTCCAGGGTTTCCAGCAATGAAAAAGCCAGGCGGTCACTTTGCTGGGGGTGTGGCCAACTCGGATAAAGGCCTTCGAATACCCGTGAGATGCGAACCTGCTCCAGGGCCCGGCCAATCTCCTTTTTTAGCGTCGGCTCTGTTTCGGACGCGCCTTGCTCCTGTATGTCCAATGAGAAAACGGCGTCGGCCAGATAACTTTTGGGCAGTTCGGTGTTCTCTTGGCGCATGCGTCGTTGCGGCGCGGTGTCGGGTTGTTCGGTCTCGCTATACAAGTGCTCGAACAGGGCCAGGCTGTTCAGTTTCACCTGGGCCAGCAGATTCAGCGCCAGTTGGTTGCGTTGATCAAGATGGGGAATGGGGTTCTCCAGCAAGGTGTCGATCTCTTCCAGGTCGAGTTCCGCGAGCACCGCATCGAGCAACTTCCCCGCCATCCAGAGCGGTTCGGGAATACTCACTGGATTCAACCCGGCGCCATACTGGATAACCACCTGCGAACCCGCGCGCAAGACTTCCAGCAATTTGTACGCCGGCCATCCCGGCAGTCGGGTCAACAGATAGGACTGGATCCTGGGAGACAATTGCGAGACCACATCGCCCTTGGCCCGGTCGAGATCGAAGTGTTCGATTTCCTGAAAGATCCACAGGCGCTTGAGGCTATCGAGCAGCAGGGGCGGTGTCCGGCGGCTGAACTGATGAATCTGTCGCAGCGTCTCGAGGCGGGTGCCGCTGAACGTCAGGGCAGCGCTCGCCAGCGGTTCGGACAGCCGGGCGGCGCGGGGTTCCAGGCGTGCGATCAACTGCTGTTGCGACCAGGTCGAGACGTTCTCGTGAATCGTCCGCCAGGCGCCGACGCCGTTGTGCCGCAAGGGAGGCGAGTAACTGTCCGGATAACCCATCAGCACGATATGCCAGTGGCCGGTGTCTTCGTTGTGCTCGACCTTGTAATACTGCTGGTCCAGTTTCAGGACGGTCGCCCGCGCCCATGGGTACAAACCCAGTGCGTTCGCCTGCCAATGCTCATCGGGGGGCTTGATCGCCGACTGATAAGGCGTCAGGTCCGGCTTCCAGAGAAGCGTGCGGCCCTGAAAACGGACGGGGATCAACTCGGGCAGCCCCTCTACCGTGGCGGCTGTCTGGCTGTTTGGCTCCGCCTCGGCCACATTCAGCAAATGGATCAAGCCGGCGTTCACTTCCCCGGGGCTCCAGGTAAAGAGGTCCTGATAGACGGCGGCCGCGAGTTGGCTGCCTGGCGGCGCCAACAGGGTCTGCTTGAATCGGGGAATGAATGCCTTCAGGCCGGACAGCAGGTCCAGGCGCGCCGTGTGGTAGTCATCCAGCAATTGTTCGCGGGTGATGGCATTGGCCCGCGCGCTGGGAGGCGCCAGTCTGCCGACATCGCTTTCAAGGCGTTGCAGGCGCTGCCAATGAATCTCTTCGAACAGCTCACCTTCAATACTTGCAAGGCTGATGAGGCTCCTCAATTGGGTGGGCGAGCGTCCGCGGGCGGCGTTGTTGAGCTTGACCGTCAACAGGCTGCCCTGATAGTCGATCGGCATGAGTTGGCTGATCAATTGCCGAAAGTCCGCCGAGCGCATTTGCTCCAGGTAATCCTCCTGAAGCTCGACAAGCGACGAATATTCCTTGAGGGGCGATTCGGGGTGTCCTGGGAAATAGGCGGCGCAACGCCCGCTGCTGTTCTCTGGATCGGCGGCGAAATGAGTGACGCCGGGTAAGCTGTGGCCGAGCAGTTTGACTTGCTGATAGAGCGGGAGCTTTCCGGTTCTCTTACTGACGGGCAACAGAAAGTATTTCAGGCGGGCCCTGCACGCGTAGGTGATGTCCTTTTTCATGAAGGCTATCCAGAACGCGACTTTGAAGCGGCTCCACTCATGGCGCACAAAATGCTCAAGTTTGCTATCGAAGAGCATGACCTCGTCGGCTGGGCGGTCCAGGTCCAGTATCTGCTTGAGGTGATGGCGGTAGCGCAACCCGAGATCGAGATTGCGGCAGTACCGGGCAAATGCTTCGACGGTGAGGCGACTTTTCAGGCCTGCCGCTTTTCCCGAGGGATAGATGGCCGAGCCGCTGCCGAAAGCACTGCTGTGGGTTTCCCATTGCTCGAAGTTGTAAAGCGCAGCTTCCAGCAATGAGTGCTCGGGACTGGCGTCGTAGATGGGGATGCCCAGCAGGCTGTCCTTTTTCCAGCGTTTGGCCAGGGTGGCGGCCTGCATGTCGGTGAGATCGGGAGAGAGGGGGCTCAGGCCAAGCTCCAGAATGGGCTCGGCAAAGATTTCTATGCTTTTGAGTTGACTCAGGATGTTCATGGCCAGGGTCCTCGATGCATGATTTTCCAGCATGGCCGAGCGCAGGCCTGCGTACTGTTCGGCGGTGGCGTTTTTCAGCCAGGCCGGCAGGCGGGATCTGATGAAGGTGGCGTGGGGCAGCGCCTCGTGATCGTTTTCTTCCGATGTCGTGGGCATGGCGCGGCTCATTCCTGGCTTGACGGTGGCTGGCTGGGGCTTGGGGTTTCCAGGCTCGTCTCGGGCGCGGCGAAGGTGATGCGCGTCCCCGCTTCGCTATAACCGTAATTCCAGCGCAGCTCTTCATCGGCGGGAATGTCCCGGGTGGTAAAAAAGCCGCTCAGGACGAAGGGTTCCAGACGCCCCTCGGCGATCTCCACATCGACGGGAAAGCTTGCCCCTTCGACGTTGTAGCCGCTGCCGGCTTGCCGGACCGGGAGGCGGCCCTCGTATTCGAAAATGGAATTGATGCGTGAAATGATGTTGTCCCCCGTCAGCACCAGCCGATCCCATGTCGGCTTGTCGGGGAGGGGGCCGGGCAGCACATCGATCACGAACGGATCGCGACGGGCATTGCTGACGTGAAACGGGATGAAGTTACCGCCATACACGCCGATGGCCTCCCCGGCTTTCAACGGCCTTCTGGCCACCACCATGGCTTGGCCGATCATGCTGCTTTCCTGGGGAAACTTGGCATCCTCCGCGGTGAACTGGCGCAGCAGCAGCTTTTCCTCGTAGAGCTGGGCAACCGCTTCATGGTTCTCCCATTTCAAGTAAGGCAGGATGTCCTTGGCCTGGTAACGCACTCCCGAGTCGGTGATTTCGCTCATGTGCTGGATTTTTCTGATGCGCAACGGGTTACCCGACAGGTCCCGCAAGGGATAGCGGCCATTGTTCACGCGGTCATACTCGCCCATCCGGTTGGGCTGGCGCTGATAGGACTTGATGGCTTTCATGCGCAGCAGGTCTTCGCGGGTGAAGGGCTCTGGCTTGACGTACTCAAGTGCCGACACCATGCTCGTTTCACTCAGTTGGATCTTGCTGTGCCCCGGCCCCGGAGCGCCGCCTTTCAAACCGATGTTGGTGTTGATTTCCCAGTGCCCGTCCCTGCGCTGCAGCACCGGGCGATAACAGCGGAAAGGATTGCGGGCGTCGATCAGCTTCCAGCCGAGATCCGAAGACTCGACCTGGTAATAGCGCCTTTCTTCCTCGATGTAGTGTCGGGAAAGGGCGCCCCGATAAAGGCCATCGCCGATGGGCGTCAGGTCGCTCGGTGGTGTTTCCTGTGCGAAGTGAATATCCAGTGCGCTGCCAGGTTGGTAAGACCGTGAGGGGGGGGAGGCAGGAATCCGCCGTACGATCACCGGTGAAGCGCTCAATTGGGTGATTCTGTGAGCCAGCGATTGCTTGAGGAGGTTGTTTCGATTCGGACCGCTGAAGCCCAGGTTGTCGAGTTCGGTTTCGGGCAGGGCTTGCCCGATGGCCGAGTAGAGGTCACTCGGGGCCAGGATCTGTTCGCCGTCGGCGTCGTAGACCCGATAGCGTGAACCTTCACGGAGCAGGCGCCTGACGGTCGTCGCGCTGTCATTCCCGACACTGGCGGCAGGCGGTTCGACCAGTGTCTGCGAATACAGTTCCAGGCGAACGTTGCCCGACCAGCCCGGCAGTGCTTCAAGGGTCTGGAACGCCAGTAGGTCCGAGTCTGGATTGAAGGTCGTGTGCAGATAAAGGCCCTCATGGAGTCGGGCGGTATCCACGTTCTGCAGGGAGAGCTCGGCTTCGTCTTTCAGATAGGGCAGCAGGCCTTTCTGGTCCAGGATCTGCCGGGCTTCGGCAGGGCTGATGGATTTCTCCATGGCTTGCACATAACTTTTCGGCAGGTCCGGAAAGTCCTGGCGGATCTGCTCGGGCAAGGGGCCTTCGATCTGTTCGCTCTGTTGATAAAGGTCCTCGAATTGTTCCGATGTGTGTTGCCTGGAGGTAAGGGAAAGGGCAGCGCTGTCGTTGTCCGGGGGGCTTCCCAGCAATCGCTGATGCTGGAGTTTCCGGTCGAGCTGGAAGCGTTTCAAGGTGTCGATCAATTGCGCCGGCGGCGCCTGGTTCTCGCGGTGAAGTTCAAGCAGCAGGTTCGAATCGCTGGCGCTGGCGTGCAGGATCGGCGCCAGATCTTCGGGTTGGGTACCCGCTGCGACCGGGCCCAAGCGCCTGAGCCGCTTCAGGTCGCTCCAGTCTTGTGGTCTTTCATGCACGGTACGCCAGGCCCCGCTGCCGTTTTGCAGCAAGGGCGGTGAATACGCCCATGGGGCGTCGGGATGGCGAATGGACCACCCGGACGGGGCCCCGACAGTGCCGACCTCATAGAGTTGTTCGTCCAGCGACAGGTAGTGCTTGTCTTGATAGTGGTACAGGCCCTGTTCATCGGGGAGCAGTGTTTCAGGGAGTTCAAGGGATTGGCGATAGGGGCTCAGGTCCTCTTTCCACAAGCCAAATCGATTGGATGACAGCTTGACGGGAAGCAACGAGTTGACGAAGCGCCCGGCCTTGACGGCGCCCGCGCTCGCGCCCATGAATGCGACCTGTTCGGCGACGTCCATCAGGTAGTTGAGGGCTTCCACCTTTTCGTCTCGCCGCCAGGCATCGAATCCCAGATAGGCCTCCTGGATCAACTGTGCCCCGGTGAAGATCAGCAGGACGTCGCCTATCACGGGGATGAACGAGGCCGCGAGGAGCAAGGCACTGAGGCCGGCCTTTGCGTAGGCCGCCCGCAGTTCTTGGCGGGCTTGGGTATCGATATCCGCCGTGGGGACCACAACCTCCCGCCCATGTCGCTCGATCTGTCGCACGCGCCGGTCGCGCAGGCTTTTGAATACGTTGCCTTTGATCGGGTGCAGCGCCAGAAACACTGGATTGGGCCAAGGAACGGGACCGGTCTTCGGCGCCCATTTTTGCCGCAGGGCCCGTCTGATCATCTGGTCGAGCAGCTTTCCCTGATGGCTGAGCGGGAGGAATCGTGAAAAGAACTGCCGGTAGCCGGGCGACAGCAGCCGGCGGTTCAACTCGTCTTCGAAATCCTTGATTGAGCCGTAGCGTGCCAGGGGACGGATCGGGTCCTGCGGTATGTAGACGATGCACGGATTTGTCCCGTCTTCGGCGTCCAGGCCGATCACCAGCACTTCGCTGACGTCCATGCCGAGGAACTCGAGCAGCGAGCAGGCTTGGGTGCCATAGCGGACAACATAACGATCCTGCAGTACGTCGAGCAGCACCCGGTGGGAGGCGACCGAGATCTCGTGCTGGAGGATGGCCAAGTGTATCGCTACGGCGAAGGCGTCCTTGTAACTCCTGATCAACGCATCCTGGGTGCTGCTGTCGACAGCACCATCGGGTTGGGCTGGCTCCGAGAGAATAGAACGCAGGTGACTCTGATAGAGGCTGCCGAAGTCCAGGTTGCGACAGACCAGGGCGAACTCCTCGGGTTTGATCGGGGTTTTGCCGTCTCGGGCTCCAGACGTCAGGTAAATCCCCGAGCCGGCACCGAAGGCCTCGGCGCTGGCCAGCGATTCGTCGAAATTGTGCAGGGCCGCTGACAGAAGCGTTTGCTCGGTGGTCGTGCCCTGGACCGATATCAATCCGAAGAAATAGTCGTTTTTATGCTCGTGAACAAAAGTCGCCTGTTCGACATCCAGGGTGAGTTGGAAATTGACGGTGATGGCGTGCTCCAGCAACGGTTTGACGAATTGCACGGGCGATTGCAGTTTGGCCATCATCTGCCGGACTTCATGTCGGGAATTGCTGCTGGCTATCAGGCTCTGGCGCAGGGCGTCGCGTTGTTCGCGGGAAGCCAGGAGCAGCCAGGGGGGCAAATGATCTTTGATCACCTCGAAATGAGACTGTGGGTTCGGGAGCGGGGGAGGGGATGGAATCATGACGGTAGCCTTGCCGGGTTTTTGAGGCTCCAGCTAACGACAAGGTGGATGTATGGCTGCACTAGATAGTTGTCGGCCTGTGCTCGGCGGATGGGCGCGGGTAAAACCCGACGGTTATCGTCGGACTTGATCAAAATTTGTGCTATATTCCGCGCCCGCGAATTTTCATCTCGACACCGGTCATCGCCATGCAAGCAGCCAAGCCGTTATTTGACTATCCCAAGTACTGGGCCGAATGTTTCGGGCCCGCGCCCTTCCTGCCCATGAGCCGGGAAGAGATGGATCAGCTTGGCTGGGATTCCTGCGACATCATCATCGTCACCGGTGACGCCTACGTTGACCATCCGTCCTTCGGCATGGCGATCATCGGCCGGCTGCTGGAGTCCCAGGGCTTCCGCGTCGGGATCATTGCCCAGCCGAACTGGCAGTCCAAGGACGACTTCATGAAGCTCGGCGAGCCGAACCTGTTCTTCGGGGTCGCGGCCGGCAACATGGACTCGATGATCAACCGCTACACCGCCGACAAGAAAATCCGCTCCGATGACGCCTACACGCCAGGCGGCCTGGCCGGTAAACGTCCGGATCGCGCCAGCCTGGTCTACAGTCAGCGCTGCAAGGAAGCCTACAAGCATGTGCCGATCGTCCTCGGCGGCATCGAGGCTTCGCTGCGCCGGATCGCCCACTACGACTACTGGCAGGACCGCGTGCGCAACTCGATCCTGATCGACGCCAGCGCCGATATCCTGCTCTACGGCAACGCCGAGCGGGCGATTGTCGAAGTCGCCCAGCGCCTGTCCTACGGCCACAAGATTGAAGACATCACCGATGTGCGCGGCACCGCGTTCATCCGTCGCGACACGCCGGCGGGCTGGTACGAAGTCGACTCCACGCGCATCGACCGGCCGGGCAAGGTCGACAAGATCATCAACCCGTACGTCAACACCCAGGACACCCAGGCCTGCGCCATCGAGCAGGAAAAGGGCCCGGTTGAAGACCCGCAGGAAGCCAAGGTCGTGCAGATCCTGGCCAGCCCGCGCATGACCCGCGACAAGACCGTGATCCGCCTGCCGTCGGTGGAAAAGGTCCGTGGCGATGCGGTGCTCTATGCCCACGCCAACCGCGTACTGCACCTGGAAACCAACCCGGGCAACGCCCGTGCGCTGGTGCAGAAGCATGGCGATGTCGATGTCTGGTTCAACCCGCCGCCCATTCCGATGACCACGGAAGAAATGGACTATGTGTTCGGCATGCCTTATCAGCGTGTCCCGCACCCGGCGTATGGCAAGGAGAAGATCCCGGCCTACGACATGATCCGGTTCTCGGTAAATATCATGCGTGGCTGCTTCGGCGGCTGTACCTTCTGCTCCATTACCGAGCACGAAGGGCGGATCATCCAGAACCGTTCCGAAGAGTCGATCATTCGCGAGATCGAAGAGATCCGCGACAAGGTGCCGGGCTTTACCGGGGTGATTTCCGACCTCGGCGGTCCGACCGCGAACATGTACCGCATTGCCTGCAAGAGCCCGGAAATCGAATCCGCGTGCCGCAAGCCGTCGTGCGTGTTCCCTGGCATCTGCCCGAACCTGAATACCGACCACTCGTCGTTGATCCAGTTGTATCGCAGCGCCCGTGCCTTGCCGGGTGTGAAGAAGATCCTGATCGCTTCCGGCCTGCGTTACGACCTCGCGGTCGAGTCGCCGGAGTACGTCAAGGAACTGGTGACCCACCACGTCGGCGGCTACCTGAAGATCGCCCCGGAGCATACCGAGGAAGGTCCGCTCAACCAGATGATGAAGCCGGGCATCGGCAGCTATGACAAGTTCAAGCGCATGTTCGAGAAGTACTCCAAGGAAGCCGGGAAAGAGCAGTACCTGATTCCGTACTTCATTGCCGCGCACCCGGGCACCACCGACGAAGACATGATGAACCTGGCACTGTGGCTCAAGGGCAACGGCTTCCGGGCCGACCAGGTGCAGGCGTTCTATCCGTCGCCGATGGCCACCGCCACGGCCATGTACCACTCGGGCAAGAACCCGTTGCGCAAGGTCACCTACAAGAGCGACGCGGTGACCATCGTCAAGAGCGAGGAGCAGCGCCGGTTGCACAAGGCGTTCCTGCGCTACCACGATCCGAAGGGCTGGCCGATGCTGCGCGAGGCGTTGCAGCGCATGGGCCGTGGCGACCTGATCGGGCCGGGCAAGGACCAGTTGATTCCGCTGCACCAGCCGGCGACCGACAGCTACCAGAGCGCGCGCCGGAAGAACTCGACACCGGCCGGCAGCCACAAGGTGGCGAAGGACACGACCACCAAGATCCTCACCCAGCACACCGGCCTGCCGCCCCGTGGCAGCGATGGCGGCAATGCCTGGGACAAACGCGAACAGGCCAAGGCCGCCGCGTTTGCCCGCAACCAGCAAGCCGCCAAGGAGCGTTCCGACGCAGCCAAGGGCAAAGGCAAGAAGCCGACCCGCAAGCCGGTGGTGCCGCGCTGAGGCGCTAGCTTCAAACGCTAAGTGAAATACAAAACGCCAGCATCGCGCTGGCGTTTTGCTGTGTGTTCAACGTGGTTTTTTCGACAGCATCAGGTCACAGGAGCCTGTGTTCCACGTTAGCTTTGCCGGTATTGATTATTTGAGCACTTCCCAGTATCCGCTTTTAGTTGGGCCTACATGTCGGATAGTCCCGGATACCCGAAGCTTGTTCAGATGATATTTGACCCCATCAGAGCTCAGTCCGAGCTGCCTTGCCAGTTCGTAGCGGGTAGCGGCAGGTTGCTGGCGCAATAGCTCTACAATTTTCTCTCGCACCGTCCCCGGACGAACTTCTTGGGTAGTTTCTTGGGTAGTTTCTTGGGTAGTTTCTTGGGTGGTCAGCGCAGCATCTACTCGGTTCGCTGCCAGTTGTACCGGATCGGCTCGGAAAGTGAGCATCAGTCCAGACAAACCGTCATCGAATAGAGGTGGCGGAATACCGTGTTTGCGACACTCACTGAGGATCTTTTCGATCCCCCGTCCCCAGGACTCCACATAGCCAGCGCGGAAAAATGCTGACGCCAGAAGTGGATTGAATGGATGGGACGGATGTTTCGCCAGCAGTTGCTCCTGCGTCCAGCGATCCGGCAATTGGCCTGGGTTCCAGATCACGATTTGATGTTCATAGACGCTTATCTGGATTGGGATGCCGCTGGCGTAATCTTTGTGGATCACCGCGTTGAGCAGAGCTTCACGCAAGGCTTGCAAAGGGAACAGATATCGCTCCACGCGCTGGATACCTTCGTAACGGATATACGCCTTGAGGTATTTGCTGTGCAGTAGTTCCAGGGTCTTTTCCACTTGGCTGAACAAGTCGCCGTGGATTTCGTCCTGATAGCGCAAATCGTCGTCGGTGATGAAAAAACCGAGTTTGATATAGGCACCAGGTACGAAGCGCTCGGGCTGAGTGCCAAACAGGAGCGCGGTCGCCCGCTTCAGGTATTGGCCTTCTTCCAGTTGCAGGCTGGCGAGCAAGACGATGTCACTGTCTCCAAGCACGGCTTCATCCACCCGCCCACTCTTGGCGGCTCTGGCACGGAACCCTTGAAACGCGGTGGCTTGGCAGTCGTCGAGAGTCAGGCCCGGTAGAGGCACGCCATCCCAGTGCAGGCCCTGTTTGCGCAGTAGAAAGCGCGATAACGCAGGGCCTTTCAACTCCTGCTTGGTACTACCGCTGCGGTAGTGGTATTCACCCTTGTAACTGACTGGGCTGGGATAGGCCGGCACCACAATTTCCAATAGGTCTTTACCTGCCTCTTCACGCAGATTCACATCTACCATGATGCCGAGTACGTCGCGGACCTTATTGGGAATATCCTCCAGCAGGCGGGCGGCATCGGCCAGACCGACGGGGTTTCCAGAGTCGCTGCGCCCAATTTCCAGCACTCCGCCCTCGGCATTGGCGAAACCGCATATCCACTTCAGATAATCGTCTCGCCACGTGGCCTTCCATTCCCGCTGTTGGTGTTCACTCATGCCAATCGAATCCTTCCTGTGAGGAGTGCCTTGATTGGCCGCGTCATAATCGAGGTTCCTGAGCCGACCATCGTTGCCCACCTTTATCGTGAAGGCCGTAAGAATATCATCGCGCCCATATGGAATATGCCTCGACCTTGTCAGCGGATTTCTCTACGTCAACCTGCGAGCCCTCAGGAGAGCGTCGCGAGTTTCGAAGTCCTCGTTGAAAGCCGGGCGTTAGCTTGGTGCTGGCGTTTTGGTTTCTATCGGAGACCTGTTCCGTTTGCTAAGGTGCGGCGAATTTCCCAGCGCTCGATTCAAGGATGAACACTGCATGAGCAACCCGCTCCCTGGCATCGGCATGGATTCCAGCCCCTCGCAATTCCTCGCCCGCCAACGCATCGAAAGCCAGATCAACCTGCCGAAGCTCTTTGCGGCGATTGATGCCGACCCTGGCATCGTCGGGGCCGGCGTGGTCTATATCGACGCCGACTTCAACGTCGTCACCCTGCGCGAATTCCAGCCGATCTGCAGTATCCAGCCCAAGCGCATCATCCTGCGCGAGGCGCAGAAGTACATCGCGCCGGTGCAGTTTGCCCAGCAGGTGCAGGACAATCCCCGTGAGTCGCGTCTGGTCGGAGAAGCGATCAATACCACCTTGTCCTGCGCGGGGGCGGTGATCGGCTGGGTGGTGGTGTTGAGTGGCTCGGTGGCGGTTCCCTTTTCGGCCGGGGCCAGTTCGGTGGTGGTTGCCATTGGCTACACCGCAGCCGTCGCCAGTACCGCGCAATGCGCCATCGGGGGATACCGAACGGTCAACGAAGCGGTCAATCCTGCGCGCAATGACAATCTGGATAGCGAGGCCTGGTATCAGTACACCTCGATAGCCCTGGATGCTGCTTCGTTGATGGGGGTTGGGGCATCATCCCTGACGACCCTCAAGCTGGTACGCATGACCAAGGCCACCACCGGCAAGACCGTTCGTGAGGTGCTGCGCGGGCTTAACCGTCAGGAGCGTTCGAAGTTGACCAAGGAACTGTTGAGTATCAACGATCCCAGGCTGACCCCGAAAATGCTCAAGTTGAAACAGCTGGCCGGCGAGTTGCCCAAGCGTTTCACGCCCACGGAGATCAAACATGCCACAGTGACCCAGATCAAGGACTCCCTGGGGGCCGCCATTGGACTGACTGGCAGCGCCTTGTCCGGCAACGTGAAAACCATCGCCGTCGGGCTTTACGAGGAGATCGAGGAATAATGGAAGATCTGAGCCTGCCGCGTTTCTTGGCACACTACTTCCCCACCTTCATCGGCGGGATTTTTGCGGCGTTGATCTCCGTCTCCTGTGGCGTGCCGCTGGTGGGTGACCACTTTTTCCCTGACTCCTCGTTAGGCGAGCAGGCGACCGGCATGTTTATCGCGGTCGTGGCACTGGCATTGGTGGTGGTTCACTGCAATTTCATGATTGTACGCGGTCGTCCTCAATGGGTTCGGGGACTGGTTCTGTTATTCGCGCTTTGTTTTTTGAGTGTGTTGCCGACCATCGAGTCTCACCCTCATCGAGTCATTTACGGATTGGCTGTCTTTGCACCGCTTATTGGCCTGCTGCTGCTCAACAGCAAGCGCCACCGCGAAATGCGCAGCAAGCTCGTCGATATTCGCCACCAACGCGAAGCCCTGAAAAATGCCCTGAAGGCCCGGCGCAAACCACGCTGAGAACGTCGTTCGACCATTCGCCCCGTTTCTGTGCGACTCTCTGCACTACGCCCTCAAGCTGGCGCCATTCTGGTGCTGTGCTTAGCTGAGCGAGCACGACTCACGCCGAAAGCGCAGGACTTGGCCAAGTGGCATAAGTCTTGCGCGCACAGGTATAAGCCCAGGCTCGCAGGAGGCACGCCGTGTCGATCCATGTCGCATTGCACCATGTCACGCATTACCGCTATGAACGCGCCATCGAGCTCGGTCCGCAGATCGTTCGCCTGCGTCCGGCGGCCCACAGTCGCACGCGGATTTTGTCCTATGCGCTGAAGGTCCAGCCCGAGCAGCATTTCATCAACTGGCAACAGGACCCCCAGGGCAACTACCTGGCGCGGCTGGTGTTCCCGGAAAAAACCACGGAACTGCGTATCGAGGTCGACCTGGTCGCCGAGATGGCGGTGTTCAACCCGTTCGACTTTTTCCTCGAGCCCTACGCCGAGAAAATCCCGTTCACCTACGCCGCCGATGAAAAGCACGAGCTGTCGCCCTATCTGGAAAAGCTGCCGCTGACGCCCAAGTTCCAGGCCTACCTGGACGGCATCGACCGCACGCCGTTGCCCAGCGTGGACTTCCTCGTGGCCCTCAACCAGCGCCTGAGCGAAGACATCGGCTACCTGATCCGCATGGAGCCGGGCGTGCAGACGCCCGAGCAGACCCTCGTCAACGCCTCCGGCTCCTGCCGCGACTCGGCCTGGTTGTTGGTGCAACTGCTGCGTCACCTGGGGCTGGCGGCGCGTTTTGTCTCCGGCTACCTGATCCAGCTCACCGCCGATGTGAAAGCCCTCGACGGCCCGTCCGGCACCGAGGTCGACTTCACCGACCTGCACGCCTGGTGCGAAGTCTATCTGCCGGGTGCCGGCTGGATCGGCCTGGATGCCACTTCCGGGCTGTTCGCCGGGGAAGGGCATATTCCGTTGGCCTGTAGTCCCGATCCGTCGTCAGCGGCGCCAATCAGTGGCCTGGTGGAACCTTGCGAGTGCGAGTTCAGCCATGAAATGTCGGTGGAGCGGATCTGGGAGGCGCCGCGCGTCACCAAGCCCTACACCGAGGAGCAATGGCTGGCGATCCAGGCCCTGGGCCGACAAATTGATGCCGATCTGCTCGAAGGCGATGTGCGCCTGACCATGGGGGGCGAGCCGACCTTCGTCTCCATCGACGATCCCGACGGCGCCGAGTGGAACACCGCCGCCCTGGGCCCGGACAAACGCCGGCTGTCCGCCGAACTGTTCCAGCGCATGCGCAAGCGGTATGCCCCGCAAGGCCTGGTGCATTTCGGCCAGGGCAAGTGGTATCCGGGCGAACAGTTGCCGCGCTGGTCGCTCAACAGCTACTGGCGCCGCGATGGCGTGCCGATCTGGCATAACGACGCACTGATCGCCGATGAGCAGGAAGATTACGGTGCCGACGGCGAAATGGCCGGGCGTTTCCTGGCGAGTGTTGCCGAGCGTCTGAAACTGCCGAGCCGCTTCGTGTTCCCGGCCTACGAGGATAATTTCTACTACCTGTGGCGCGAGGGGCAGTTGCCGATCAACGTCACGGCCACGGACCCACGACTGGATGACGAGCCGGAGCGCGCGCGGCTGCGCAAGGTGTTCTCCCAGGGCCTGGACAAGGTCATCGGCCAGGTGCTGCCGCTGGCCCGCACCGCCGCCAATGACCATTGGCAGAGCGGGCGCTGGTACCTGCGGGACAGCCATTGCCGGCTGGTACCGGGGGATTCGCCGCTGGGTTATCGCCTGCCGCTGGCGTCCCAGCCTTGGGTGACGGCGGCGGAATATCCCTTCGTGCACCCGACCGATCCGAACCAGGATCTGCCCGAGTTGCCGGACACCGCTGCCCTCAAGGTCCACGGCGAGCCCGTGGTCAGCGAAGAGCGGGTGCCGAAGATCGACGAGTCCGCCGCCTGGCTGACCCGCACCGCCTTGTGCGCCGAAGCCCGGGGTGGGCGCCTGTACCTGTTCATGCCACCGCTGGAGCGGGTCGAAGACTATCTGGAGTTGGTCAGCGCCATTGAGGCCACCGCCGAGGAGCTGCATTGCCCGGTGTTGCTGGAAGGCTACGAGCCACCCCACGATGCGCGTCTGGCAAACTTCCGGATCACCCCGGACCCGGGCGTGATCGAGGTCAATGTACAGCCGTCCGCCACCTGGGACGAGTTGGTGGAACGCACCGAGTTCCTCTATGAGGAGGCGCGCCAGACCCGCCTGACCACCGAGAAATTCATGATCGACGGGCGCCATACCGGCACCGGCGGCGGCAACCACTTTGTCCTTGGTGGCGCCACGCCGGCGGACTCGCCGTTCCTGCGCCGTCCCGACCTGCTGCGCAGCCTGATCAGCTATTGGCACAATCACCCGTCGCTGTCCTACCTGTTCTCCGGGCTGTTTATCGGCCCGACCTCCCAGGCGCCACGGGTGGACGAAGCGCGCAACGACTCGCTGTACGAACTGGAAATCGCCTTCGCGCAGATGCCGCAACCGGGTGAGGAATGCCCGCCCTGGTTGGTGGATCGGCTGTTGCGCAATCTGCTGATCGACGTGACCGGCAACACCCACCGTGCCGAGTTCTGTATCGACAAACTCTACTCGCCGGACGGTGCCACGGGGCGCCTGGGCCTGCTGGAACTGCGCGCCTTTGAAATGCCGCCCCACGCGCGCATGAGCCTGACCCAGCAATTGTTGCTGCGGGCGCTGGTGGCGCGGTTCTGGCGCGAGCCCTATGCACCGCCCAAGCTGGCGCGCTGGGGCACCGAACTGCACGATCGTTTCCTGTTGCCGCACTTTATCGAACAGGACTTCGCCGATGTGATCGTCGATCTCAACGCCGCCGGTTATCCCCTGCGCGCCGAGTGGTTCGCCGCACACCTGGAGTTCCGTTTCCCGAAAGTCGGCGACTACGCGGTCAACGGCATCGAGCTGGAAGTTCGCCAGGCCCTCGAACCCTGGCATGTGCTGGGCGAGGAGGGCGCGGTCGGCGGCACGGTGCGTTATGTGGATTCGTCCCTGGAGCGCCTGCAGGTCAAGTTGAGCGGCCTGGCGCCGCAACGCTATCTGCTGACCTGCAACGGCGTGGCGGTCCCGCTGCAACCCACCGGGCGGGTCGGCGAATTTGTCGCCGGCGTGCGTTATCGCGCCTGGCAACCGGCCAACTGCCTGCAACCGACCATCCCGGTTCATGCGCCGTTGGTGTTCGACCTGCTCGACACCTGGATGCATCGCTCCCTGGGCGGTTGCCAGTACCATGTCGCCCACCCGGGCGGGCGCAACTATGAGACCTTGCCGGTGAACGCCAACGAAGCGGAAAGCCGGCGCATGGCGCGGTTCTTCCGCCTCGGCCACAGTCCTGGCACGCTGCCGGTTCCGACGTTGAAGATCAACGACGAACTGCCGATGACATTGGACCTGCGACACATATAAAGCTGACAGGGCGCACGGAGTTTTCGCGTATCCGTGCGCCATCTGTCTGCGTTAACCTTGATTGCCCTTGCCGTCTGCCGAGCTTTCCATGCCCGACCTGCTTGACCGCTACCCGCTGACACCGGGGACCTATCACGAACTGCTGGACGACGGCGGCGCCGTGCGTGCGCATTGGCGGCCGCTGGTCGACCAGCTGCAACGCAGCACGCCCGTACAACTGGCGCAGCGCCAGGCCCTGTTGGCCCGGCAGATCCAGGAAAACGGCGTGACCTACAACGTCTATGCCGACCCCAAGGGCGCCGACCGGCCCTGGGAGCTCGATCTGTTGCCGCATATCATCCCCGCTGACGAATGGCAGCGGGTGGCGGCGGGCATTGCCCAGCGCGCGCGACTGTTGAACGCGGTGCTGGCCGATCTCTATGGCCCGCAAACCCTGATTCGCGACGGCCTGCTGCCCGCCGAGCTGGTCTTCGGCCACAACAATTTCCTCTGGCCGTGCCAGGGCATCCAGCCACCGGCGGGGACCTTCCTGCACATGTTCGCCGTGGACCTGGCGCGCACGCCGGACGGTCGCTGGTGGGTCACGGCGGATCGGACCCAGGCGCCCTCCGGGGCCGGTTATGCCCTGGAAAACCGCACCATCGTGTCGCGGGCCTTTCCCGATCTTTACCGCGACTTGCGGGTACATCACCTGGCCGGGTTCTTCCGCACCCTGCAGGAAACCCTGGTACGCCAGGCGCCGAGCGATGCCGAGGCGCCGCTGGTGGTGCTGCTGACCCCGGGACGTTTCAACGAAAGCTATTTCGAACACCTCTACCTGGCGCGCCAACTGGGCTATCCGCTGGTGGAAGGCGGCGACCTGACGGTGCGCGACGCCACGGTCTACCTCAAGACTTTGAGCGGCTTGCAGCGGGTGCACGCGATCATGCGCCGGCTCGACGACGACTTCTGCGATCCGCTGGAGCTGCGCACCGACTCGGCCCTCGGCGTGCCCGGCCTGCTGGAGGCGGTGCGCCAGGGCCGGGTGCTGGTGGCCAATGCCCTGGGCAGCGGCGTGCTGGAGTCCCCCGGTCTGCTGGGCTTCCTGCCGAAAATCAACCAGCACCTGTTCGGTGAAGAACTGATCCTGCCGTCCATTGCCACCTGGTGGTGCGGTGAGCCGCCGGTGCTGGCCCAGGCCCTGGAAAAACTGCCTGAGCTGTTGATCAAGCCGGCGTTCCCGTCCCAGAGTTTTGTCCCGGTGTTCGGCCGCGACCTCGATGACGAGCAGCGCCAGGCCCTGGCCGAGCGCATACGCGCACGGCCTTACGCCTATGTCGCCCAGGAGTTGGCGCAGTTGTCCCAGGCACCGATCTGGCAAGCCGAGGAGGGCGCCTTGCAACCGAGGGCTATCGGCATGCGCGTGTACGCTGTTGCCAGCGCCGAGGGTTATCGGGTGTTGCCCGGTGGCCTGACGCGGGTGGCTGCCGACGCTGACGCCGAGGTGGTGTCGATGCAGCGCGGCGGTGCGAGCAAGGACACCTGGGTGCTCAGCGAACGCATGCCCAGCGGTGAGCAATGGCGCACCCAGCGTTCCCTCGGGGTCCGTGACCTGGTGCGACGCGATCCCTACCTGCCGTCGCGGGTGGTGGAAAACCTGTTCTGGTTCGGCCGCTACTGCGAGCGTTGTGATGACAGCGCGCGCTTGTTGCGGATCATGCTGGCGCGTTATGTCGACGGCGATGATCCCCAGGCCCTGCAGGCGGCGGTGGAGCTTGGCGAAAGCCTGATGCTGCTGCCGGACGAGGGCGAATTGCCCGAGCGCCTGCTGGCGGCCCTGCTCGGCGACGACTGGCCGTTCAGCCTGCGCTCCAACTTGCAGCGCTTGCAGTGGGCGGCATCCCAGGTGCGCGGCAAGCTGTCGCGGGAAAACTGGCAGGCGCTGGTGGAGTTGCAGCGCGAAGCCCTGAGCCTGGAAAGCGAAGACCCGAACTTCGGCGAACTGCTGGACTTCCTCAACCGCCTGGTCATGTCCCTGGCGGCCTTGTCCGGCTTTGCCCTGGACGACATGACCCGCGACGAGGGCTGGCGTTTCCTGATGATCGGTCGGCGCATCGAGCGCCTGCAGTTTCTCAGCAGCAGCCTGGCGGCCTTCCTGCGCGGCATCGCGGTGTTCGATCAGGCCGGGCTGGAGTGGTTGCTGGAGCTGGGCAACAGCAGCATCACCTATCGTTCGCGCTACCTGGCGGTGCCGCAGCTGATCCCGGTGCTCGACCTGTTGCTGCTGGATGAGCAGAACCCCCATGCGGTGCTGTTCCAGCTGAAACTGGTGAGCCGCACCTTGCGCCGTTTGAACGATGACTTCGGTGTGCCGCGGGAGTTGGGGCTGAACCAGTTGGTCGAGCGCCTGGGGCGTTTCGATCTGGGCAACCTGGAAAGCGCCCTGTTCGGCGAGACCGGCGTGCGCGATGTGCTCGACGGCCTGGCCGAGCTGTTGCAGGAAGTCGCCGATGCCAGCGGCCAAGTCTCCGATCGCCTGGCCTTGCGGCATTTTGCCCATGTCGACGATGTCAGCCAGCAGACGGTGTCCGTGTGATGAGTGCCCTCTACCAGATTTTCCACGATACCCACTATCACTACGACAGCCCGGTGTCCCTGGCCCAGCAACTCGCCCACCTGTGGCCACGGGCTTGTGACTGGCAAGTGTGCAGCGAGCAGATGTTGAAGATCAGCCCCGAGCCCACCAGCCGCCGGGATGAGCTCGATGTGTTCGGCAATCCCTTGACCCGGCTGGCGTTCGAGCGGCCCCATGACGAGTTGCTGGTCAATGCCTGGCTGAATGTCGAGGTGTTGGCACGACCGGCGGTGAACTTCAATTTGTCCGCGGCTTGGGATGACACACGCAACGCCTTGACCTACAGCGGCCAGGTGCTGAACCCGGAGATTCTCGAGGCTTGCCGTTATCGTTTTGAATCGCCCTACGTGCATCTGAAGAAAAGCTTCGTCGAGTTTTCCGAGAGCTGTTTCCCGCTCGGGCGTCCGTTGCTGGTGGGTGTCCAGGCGTTGATGGAGAAGATTTTCAGCGAGTTCACCTTCGATGCCGAGGCGACCCAGGTCGCCACGCCGCTGGTGGAGGTGCTGGAGCGGCGGCGCGGGGTCTGCCAGGACTTCGCCCACCTGATGCTCGCCTGCCTGCGCTCGCGGGGCCTGGCGGCGCGTTATGTCAGCGGCTACCTGCTGACCCAGCCACCGCCCGGCCAGCCGCGGCTGATCGGTGCCGATGCCTCCCATGCCTGGGTGTCGGTGTTCTGTCCGGTGTCGGGCTGGGTGGATTTCGATCCGACCAACAATGTGCAGCCGGCCCTGGAGCACATCACCCTGGCCTGGGGCCGGGATTTCTCCGATGTGTCGCCGTTGCGCGGGGTGATTCTGGGGGGCGGCAACCATGACCCGGAAGTCCAGGTGACGGTGATGCCGATGGGGGATGTGGGGCGGTCGGTCAGCTAAGCCGGATATGACTTCGAAAACGCTACGGAACCTGTGGGAGCAGAGCTTGCTCGCGAAGCTTTTGGCGGTTTTGAGGGCCTTTTCGCGGGCAAGCCCGGCTCCTACAGTTTGGCGTCGAGCGCGGGTTTTGCGTACGGCCTGAATCTGTAGGAGCAGAGCCCGGTGCAATCAGGCGTTCGGGGTCGGATCCTGTGCCTCGGTTTCTTCGCCTTCCGCTTCGGGGTTCAACAAGGCCGCGGCCTCTTCTTCGGCGGTGGTTTTCTTGCGCTGCAGCTTTTCCTCTTTCTTCTGCTCTTTGGCCAGGTCGCGTTGACGTTTGGCAAAGGAGTAATTGGGTTTGGCCATGGGCGATCCTCTGGGGTCGAAGGTGAGGTTGAGCGGCGCGTATTCTGCCTGTGTTCGTGGCGCAGCACACGAAACAATGGTTTTTCGCGACAGGCTGACCCCAGAGTAAAGGCTGGCAGGCGACTCTCCAAGGATTAAACCTCGCGCGACGGCCTTTCAAAGGTACCGCTGGCCCCGCAGGCGTAAGCGGCGAGCAAGCTTTGCAACAGGCTGTTAATTGACATGGTAGACGCTCCGTTGGCTGAGAACGTCCTAATGTTAGAGGGCGCCAGTTCGTCTGGCTGGTTGATTGTATCCATCGAAGCGATAGCATAGGATTGTATACAATCTGTTGATGCAGATCAGGAGAACTGAGCCATATTTTGGTTATTCTCCCCATTTGAGCCCTTGATTTTCATACCCTGCCTTGGAGATTCACCATGTTCGCCAAAGTTGTTGCGGTATCCCTGCTGGCCCTCGCCAGTGGTCAGTTGCTTGCCGCCGAATGTAAGGTCGATGTCGACTCCACCGATCAGATGTCCTACACCGTCAAGGAAATCAACATCGACAAGAGCTGCAAGACCTTTACCGTGAACCTGAGCCATTCCGGCAGCCTGCCGAAGAACGTCATGGGCCATAACTGGGTACTGAGCAAGGCCTCCGACATGGCCGCGATCGCGTCTGAAGGCATGGGCGCCGGGATCGACAAGAACTACCTGAAGGACGGAGACACCCGCGTCATCGCCCACACCAAGCTGATCGGTGCCGGTGAAAAGGACTCGGTCACCTTCGACGTGTCGAAACTGACCGCCGGTGAGGACTACGAGTTCTTCTGCTCGTTCCCAGGCCACAACTCGATCATGAAAGGCAGGCTCGCGGTCAAGTAACCCGTGCCGCAACCCTGGCTCCAGCGGTCAGGGTTGATCCTTCATCTTGAGATTCAGACGAATACGCTTGCCTTGCAGGTCCTCCAGGCTCAGGGTTCCGCCGAGCCTGGAGGGTTTGCGATTGCCGCCGATCACCCGCCCCTGATCGTCCAGCGCATGGCAGGTGAGTACCTGGCCCGGCCCGAAGAGGGCGTCGGGGTCGGTAATCTCCCAATCGCACAAGCCCTCATACTGTTTCTCTCCCGAACTCGGAAAACCCGACACCCCCGGCCGCAGGTTGTCGCGCACGGCAATCGAGCCGCCATGGGTGATGCTGCGGTTCAGGTTGTCAGGTCCGTAGAACGCCTCGGTCTCGAAGTCCACTTCACTCAGATACAGTTTGCAGTCAGGCAATTCGTAGCCCAGGGGTACCTTGAAGTCGGAGCTGCGGGGCGTGTCGGCGAGGGCGGTATTGAAATGCAGCACCGGCGGTTGATAGGGGCAGCCGGTCTGGTTGGCTTGCGGGATGTAGTGCGCGTTGGCGCGCAAGGCGATTTGCGCCGGCATCTGGGCGATCAGCAGAAAATGCGCGGCGCTGGGCTGGCCGGCCGCCTGCTTGTCCGGCGTACTGGCGGCGGTGGCAACCCAGCAGACCACCCCGAGCGCGCCGAGCAGCGGAAAAAACCAGGGGTGCCGGAACACGGGTTGCGCGTGCAACTTGGGGTATTTGCGATTGAGCAACATCGGGTTGGGCCCTGCCAACAACAAGATGCGGCGAAGACTGCCCAGTGACCGATGTTGCCTCAAGTGCTAGGCGGAAAAATAGACGATTCCTACGACATTCCCGCCGAATAAATCACGGCGCAAATGGCATCTCACGCTTGTGATGGGTTTTTTCGTACGTCCGACAAATGATGTCGAAAGCTTCCTGGCGCACCGGCTCGCCGTGCAGGAAGGCGTCGATCTCGGCATAGGTCACGCCGTGGGAGGCTTCGTCGGGCTTGCCCGGTGCCAGGTCCTCGAGGTCGGCGGTGGGGATTTTCTCCACCAGGAACTCCGGCGCGCCGAAGTGCCGGGCGATGGCCCGGACCTGGTTTTTCACCAGGCCGCTCAACGGCGCCAGGTCGCAGGCGCCGTCACCGAACTTGGTGAAGAACCCCATCACTGCTTCCGCCGCGTGGTCGGTGCCGATCACCAGGCCATGGGCGGCGCCAGCGATGGTGTACTGCGCGACCATGCGCATGCGCGCCTTGGTATTGCCAAGGACGAAGTCCCGCGACACGGCGGCCTTGCCTTCGAAGGCGGCGACTTCGCCAGCCAGGGATTTGACCGCCGGGCCGATATTCACCGTGTGGCGTTCGTCGGGGGCGATAAAGTCCACCGAGGCCTGGGCTTCGTGTTCGTCGAACTGGGTTTCGTAGGGCAGGCGCACCGCAATGAAGCGGTAATCCAGGTTGCCGGTGCGCTCGCGCAGTTCACGCATGGCGCGTTGGGCCAGCAGGCCGGCGGTCAATGAGTCGACACCGCCGCTGATACCCAGCACCAGGGTCTTGAGCCCGGAGTTCAGCAGGCAATCCTGGATAAAGGTGACCCGTCGCGCGACTTCGGCTTCGAGGGCGGCCTGGTCGGCGAACGGTGGCTGGACCTTGAGCTGTTCAGCAATCTGGCGCTGTACGGCTTGCATGATTCACTCCTTGCGGGATGGGGTCTGGAACAGGTTGATCGGTACCACTGGACGAATTTCTAGCCGGGGACCTGGAACACATGGCGCAGGTAGGCCACGAAATTCGGGTCCTTGCACTGGGCCTTGCCCGGCTCGTCGGAGATCTTCGCCACGGGTTGGCCATTGCAGGCAGTCATTTTAAGCACGATGCTCATCGGTTCCACCCCTTCGATGTCGCAGGTGAGGTTGGTGCCGATGCCGAAGCTGACATTGATCCGACCGCGTAGCGCGCGAAATATCCCCAGGGCCTTGGGCAGACTGAGGCTGTCGGAAAACACCAGGGTCTTGCTCATCGGGTCGATACCCAGCTGGTGATAACGATTGATGCATTTTTCGGCCCAGATCACCGGGTCGCCGGAATCATGGCGCAAACCGTCGAAGAGCTTGGCGAAGTAAAGGTCGAAGTCCGTGAGGAAGGCATCGGTGGTGATGCAGTCGGTCAGGGCGATGCCGAGCAGGCCGCGGTACTCGCGGACCCAGCAGTCGAGCGCGGCGATCTGGCTGTCGATCAGCCGTGGACCGAGTTGCTGGTGGGCCATGATCCACTCGTGGGCCATGGTGCCCAGGGGCTTCATGTCGAATTCGCGCGCCAGGTGCACGTTGCTGGTGCCGACGAAGCGTCCGGGGAAGTCGTGCTTGAGCACGCTGACCACTTCTTCCTGGACTCGGTAGGAGAAGCGCCGGCGGGTGCCGAAGTCGGCGACCTGCAGTTCCGCCAGTTCATCGGGGGAGGCATTGGCGTTCAGCCAGTCGAACTTGCGGTACAGCTGTTCGCGGGCCTGGCTCAGCAGGGTTTCCTGATAGCGATAGCGGTTGCGCACTTCGCTGACGATGGCCAGCAGCGGCACTTCGAACAGGATCACATGCAGCCACGGGCCGCGCAGGCGGATAAACAGCTCGCCGTTCTCGATCCCGGTGTGGATATAGCGCAGGTTGAAGCGGAACAGGCCGAGGAAGCGCAGGAAGTCCGGCTTGAGGAAGCTGATGCGTTCCAGGAAACCCAACTGGTCGGCACTCAGGCTCAGTTCGGCGAGGCGTTCGACCTGGTAGCGGATTTCCGCCAGGTACGGGCGCAGGTCTTCACTGTTGCGGCAGCGGAAATCCCATTCGACTTCGACGTTGGGGTAGTTGTGCAGCACCGCCTGCATCATGGTCAGCTTGTAGAAGTCGGTGTCCAGCAGGTTCTGCACAATGCGATCGCCAAAGGCCTTATCGCTCATAACGGGTATCTCCATGCCGGTCGCGCGTTACAGCGGCGTCCTGGCAGTTCTTGAATGAAGACCGCTAGTGGCGCATATCCGTTGGCGGTTTTACCAGCGATTTTTGTTGCGGGTGCCGGCCTCTTCGCGGGCAAGCTCCGCTCCCACAGGTTCCCGGTCGTGCGCAGAACTCAGGTACGACTCGAGACTGTGGGAGCGGAGCTTGCCCGCGAAGAGGCCCGAGAGGGCAGCGCAATACCCTCAAGGTTGCACTGGACTGTCGATCTGCTCCAGCATCCATGAGACAAAATCCCGCACCTTCGGCACTTCCGCCGAGTGCTCTGGATATGCCAGGTAATAGGCGTCGTGGTTGGGCATCGCATGGGGCCAGGCGAGCACCAGCTTGCCCTCCATCAGTTCCTCTTCCACCAGGAACCTGGGCAGCAAGGCTACGCCGCAGCCGACCTGGGCCGCCCGGATACACATATAGAAGGTCTCGAAACGCGGCCCGTGGTAACTGTGTTCGGTGTGATACCCCTGGCTGTCGAACCAGTCGTGCCAGGCCTGGGGCCGCGAGGCGTTCTGCAGCAGGACCAGCTCGCTCAACTGCGTCGGATCGCTGAAGGGCTTCTCCGGCAGGCAGCCCGGCGCGCACACCGCCACCAGCTCTTCACCGAACAGCTTCACGCACTCGGTGCCCGGCCGCGAACCCTGGCCGAAATAGAACGCCAGGTCGCTGCGGCCCTGCAGCAGGTCGTCGGCTTCCTGTTCGTTGCACAGGTCCAGGTGGATATGCGGGTGACGCAGGCGCCAGCCCTTGAGCCGCGGCACCAGCCAGCGGGCGCCGAAGGTCGAGGGTGTGGACACCCGCAGGACTTCGGTTTCACCGCCGTAGGAACGCAGGTAGTGGGTCGACATCTCCACCTGGGTCAGGATTTTTCGGACTTCCACCAGGTACAGATCCCCGGCCGGCGTCAGTTGCAGGCGTCGCCGTACCCGGCGAAACAGCAGGTGCTGCAACAGTTCTTCCAACTGTGCGACCTGTTTGCTCACGGCACTCTGGGTCAGGTTCAGCTCTTCCGCCGCGCGGGTGAAGCTCAGGTGGCGGGTGACGGCTTCGAAACATTGCAGGGCCGTGATCGAAGGCAGGTATCTTTTATTCAGCATGGACGGGCCTTTTTCTTCTGTCTTGCGCTGCATGAATAAATGGAATGATATCTCGCCTAATCGTCGTTTGTTGGCAAAGCTGAAGGCCGCTACAACTGAAGGTCTGAATCGTCGTGTTGTTTTCGACGCAAGCGTTCCGTTTTTCGCCTACAGGAGTGACCCCCATGGTTGCCGCATTGCTTGATCGTCTTGGTGTGGACCCGGCGCTGTATCAACAGGGCAAACAGCCCGTGCATTCGCCCATCGACGGCAGCCGCATCGCCGGCGTGAACTGGGAGGGCGCGGCTGAGGTCGAGCAGCAGGTCAGCCGTGCCGAGCACGCCTTCGACGCCTGGCGCAAGGTGCCGGCGCCGCGCCGTGGCGAGCTGGTGCGCCAGTTCGGTGAAGTGCTGCGCGAATTCAAGGCCGACCTCGGTGAGCTGGTTTCCTGGGAAGCCGGCAAGATCACCCAGGAAGGCCTGGGTGAAGTGCAGGAAATGATCGATATCTGCGACTTCGCCGTGGGCCTGTCGCGCCAGCTGTACGGCTTGACCATCGCCTCCGAGCGTCCGGGCCACCATATGCGTGAGTCCTGGCATCCCCTGGGTGTGGTCGGCGTGATCAGCGCCTTCAACTTCCCGGTCGCGGTCTGGGCCTGGAACACCTCCCTGGCGCTGGTGTGCGGCAACTCGGTGATCTGGAAACCTTCGGAAAAGACCCCGCTGACCGCGCTGGCCTGCCAGGCCCTGTTCGAGCGTGTACTGAAGAACTTCAGCGATGCGCCCGAGTACCTGAGCCAGGTGATCATCGGTGGCCGCGACGCCGGTGCCGCCCTGGTCGATGACCCGCGTGTGGCGCTGATCAGCGCTACCGGCAGCACCCGCATGGGCCGTGAAGTGGCGCCAAAAGTGGCCGCACGCTTTGCCCGCAGCATTCTCGAACTGGGCGGTAACAACGCCATGATCCTCGGCCCAAGCGCCGACCTGGACATGGCCGTACGGGCGATTCTGTTCAGCGCCGTCGGCACCGCCGGCCAGCGCTGCACCAGCTTGCGGCGTCTGATTGCCCATGAATCGGTCAAGGCGGAAATCGTCACCCGTTTGAAAGCGGCCTATTCCAAGGTGCGTATCGGTCATCCGCTGGAAGGCAACCTGGTCGGCCCGCTGATCGACAAGCAAAGCTTCGAGAACATGCAGGACGCCCTGGAGCAGGCCCTGAGCGAAGGCGGCCGGGTGTTCGGCGGCGAGCGCCAGTTGCAGGACAAATTCCCGAATGCCTATTACGTGTCGCCGGCCATCGTCGAGATGCCGGAGCAGAGCGAAGTGGTCTGCCACGAAACCTTTGCCCCGATTCTCTACGTGATCGGTTACAGCGACTTCGCCGAAGCCCTGCGTTTGAACAATGCGGTGCCACAAGGCCTGTCTTCGTGCATCTTCACCACCGATGTGCGCGAGGCTGAGCAGTTCATGTCGGCGGTAGGCAGCGACTGCGGCATTGCCAACGTCAACATCGGCCCGAGCGGTGCGGAGATCGGCGGCGCCTTTGGCGGCGAGAAGGAAACCGGTGGCGGTCGCGAGTCGGGTTCGGACGCCTGGCGCGGTTACATGCGCCGCCAGACCAATACCGTGAACTACTCGCTGGAATTGCCGCTGGCCCAGGGCATTACCTTCGACTGACGGGTTTCATTTTCGGAGTCTGGCAATGCCGTTACGTGAAGAATGTCTATGGGAAACACTGACGCCGCAGCGGCCTGAAGCACCGTCCTTCAAGGGCGAGTTGAAGGTCGATGTCTGCGTGATCGGCGCCGGTATCACCGGGCTCTCGGCCGCGATTCATCTGCGTGAACAAGGCAAGAGCGTCTGCGTGCTGGAAGCCCATCGTACCGGCCACGGCGGTTCCGGACGCAATGTGGGGCTGGTCAATGCCGGGATGTGGATTCCCCCGGACGAGATCGAGGCCGGTTTCGGCGAAGCGGTGGGCAGCCAGCTCAACCGCATGTTGGGGGCGGCGCCGGCCCTGGTCTTCAGCCTGGTGGACAAGCATGGCATCGATTGCCAACTGCGCCGCGAAGGCACCTTGCACATGGCCCACAACGCCAAGGGCGAGGCCGATCTGCGCAGCCGTGAAGCGCAGTGGAAACGTCGTGGCGCACCGGTGGAGCTGCTGACCGGCAAGGATTGCGAAATCGCCACCGGCACCCAAAAAATCGGCGCCGCCTTGCTCGACCGGCGCGCCGGCACCCTCAATCCCATGGCCTATACCTCGGGCCTGGCCAAGGCCGCGTCGCGGCTGGGGGCGCAGCTGTTCGACCATTCCCCGGTCACCCGCCTGGAACGCCAGGGCCAGCGTTGGTCGGTGCAGACCGCCGAGGGCGCGGTCAGCGCCGAACAGGTGGTGATGGCCTCCAATGCCTACACCGAAGGCGAGTGGACCGAACTGCGGCGCAACTTCTTTCCGGGCTACTACTACCAGGTCGCCTCCAGCCCGCTGACCGAAGAAGCCGCGCGGCAGATACTGCCGGGCGGACAGGGCTCCTGGGATACCCGCCAGGTGCTCAGCAGCATTCGCCGCGATGCCGACGGTCGCCTGTTGCTGGGCAGCCTGGGCAACGGCAACCAGAAACCGGCGTGGTTCCTGCGGGCCTGGGCCGACCGCGTGCAACAGCACTATTTCCCCTACCTGAAAAAGGTCGACTGGGAATGCACCTGGACCGGTTGTATCGCCTTTACCCCCGACCATCTGATGCGCCTGTTCGAACCGGCGCCCGGTTTAGTGGCAGTCACCGGCTACAACGGGCGTGGGGTGACCACGGGCACGGTGGTCGGCAAGGCGTTCGCCGATTACCTGTGTAACGGAAATCCTCAGGCCCTGCCGATTCCCTTCGCGCCCATGCGGCCGATACCGGCGGTGGGCCTGCGCAGTGGTCTCTACGAGGCTGGCTTTTCGCTGTATCACGCGGGCCAGTGCCTGCGGATTGTCATTTGAAACAACAAAAAATGCCGAATCGGACGGCGCTTTTGTTCGAGACGGCTAGCCTGTAATGGTGCGCGATGTAGCAGTCGCGCACCGCGAGTGTGCACTTCGGTGACGCACGTTGTTACAGGGTGGTTGCACGCCCTTCGGCGCCATGGTTGCAATAGTGGCACCGCTGGGTTGCACCTTTTTTCTTGAAAGGTTCCACCTTCCGCGGTTTAGACGGTTGCACGCCCAGTTAAAAAGGGCCCGAAACAGTCCATAAAACAATAAGACAGCGACTTTTTGCAGAACAAAAAACCTATGGCACGCCCCTTGCTCTGAGCATTCATTGAAGTCGCAGTGCCAACTAAAAAAACCTTGGAGCACCACCTCATGTCCCAGACGTTTTACAAGAAAGGCTTTGTAGCCCTCGCAGTGGCTGCTGCGTTGGGTGTTTCTGCGTTTGCTCAGGCTGACGTCAAGATCGGCGTGGCGGGTCCGATGACCGGTGCCAACGCTTCTTTCGGCGAGCAGTACATGAAAGGTGCGCAAGCGGCGGCGGATGCGATCAACGCGGCCGGTGGCGTCAACGGCGAAAAAATCGTCCTGGTCAAGGGCGATGATGCCTGTGAGCCAAAACAGGCGGTAACGGTCGCCAAGGACCTGAGCAACCAGAAAGTCGCCGGCGTCGTCGGGCACTTCTGTTCCTCTTCCACCATCCCGGCTTCGGAGATCTACGACGAAGCGGGCATCATCGCGATCACCCCGGGCTCTACCAACCCTCAGGTGACCGAGCGCGGTCTGGGTGCGATGTTCCGTATGTGTGGTCGTGACGACCAGCAGGGCATCGTGGCCGGCAACTACATCGTCGACGTGCTCAAGGGCAAGAAAGTCGCGGTCATCCACGACAAGGACACCTATGGCCAAGGCCTGGCGGATGCCACCAAGGCCCAGTTGATCAAGCGCGGTGTGACTCCGGTGATCTACGAAGGCCTGACCCGTGGCGAGAAGGACTTCAGCGCCCTGGTGACCAAGATCCGTGCCGCTGGTGCCGACGTGGTCTACTTCGGCGGCCTGCACCCGGAAGCCGGTCCGCTGGTCAAGCAACTGCGCACTGAAGGCTTGAAAGACGTCAAGTTCATGTCTGACGACGGTATCGTCACCGACGAACTGGTGACCACTGCCGGTGGTCCGCAATACGTCGACGGTGTACTCATGACCTTCGGCGCCGACCCACGTCTGCTGCCGGACAGCAAGGCGGTCGTTGACCAGTTCCGCAAGTCGGGCTACGAGCCGGAAGGTTACACCCTCTATGCCTACGCCTCGGTACAGACCCTGGCCGCGGCTTTCAACGGCGCCAAGTCCAACAAGGGCGAAGAGGCGGCCAAGTGGCTGAAAGCACACCCGGTCAAGACCGTGATGGGCGAGAAGACCTGGGACGCCAAGGGCGACCTGAAGATCTCCGACTACGTGGTCTACCAGTGGGACAAAGACGGCAAATACCATCAGCTGGAAAAACAGAAGTGACATGAAGGCCTGACCCGGCTGGCGCCCCGTGCGCCAGCCAGTCGCCAAGCGTGTCCGTGCAGTACCTGTCTTTTCTCGTAGAGCTGCACATGGCTGTGCTGCGACGGTGGTTGAACCCCGACCGTCGCGGTGCGCTTCTGTGCAGTCTCTCAAATGCGTGAGATTGCGTTATGGATGGTATTTTCCTGCAGCAACTGG
Source organism: Pseudomonas sp. MWU12-2345 (assembly GCF_023242385.1). NCBI lineage: Bacteria > Pseudomonadati > Pseudomonadota > Gammaproteobacteria > Pseudomonadales > Pseudomonadaceae > Pseudomonas > Pseudomonas sp. MWU12-2345. The sequence goes on from NZ_JALLJA010000005.1 coordinate 302,758, forward strand.
TCAACGGCCTGACCCTCGGGTCGGTCTATGGCCTGATCGCCATCGGCTACACAATGGTCTATGGCATCATCGGCATGATCAACTTCGCCCACGGCGAGGTTTACATGATTTCCGCTTACCTCGCGGCAATCAGTCTGGCTCTGCTGGCTTACTTCGGTATTGAATCCTTCCCGCTCCTGATGCTCGGCACGCTGGTCTTCACCATCATCGTCACCGGGGTGTATGGCTGGGTCATCGAGCGTATCGCCTACAAACCCCTGCGCAACTCCACCCGCCTGGCACCGCTGATCAGCGCCATCGGGATTTCGCTGATCCTGCAGAACTACGCGCAGATCGCCCAGGGCGCCAAGCAACAGGGCGTACCGACGCTGCTCACCGGCGCCTGGCGCGTCGATGTCGGCACCGGCTTTGTCCAGCTCACCTACACCAAGGTCTTTATCCTGGTGGCCGCGTTCCTCGGCATGGGCCTTTTGACCTATGTCATCAAGTACACCAAGTTGGGCCGCATGTGTCGCGCGACCCAGCAAGACCGCAAGATGGCTTCGATTCTCGGGATCAACACCGACCGCGTGATTTCCTATGTGTTCATCATCGGCGCGGCCATGGCGGCCCTCGCGGGTGTGCTGATCACCATGAACTACGGCACTTTCGACTTCTACGCCGGCTTCGTGATCGGCATCAAGGCGTTTACCGCCGCGGTGCTCGGCGGCATCGGCTCGCTACCGGGCGCCATGCTCGGCGGGATCATCCTCGGCATCTCCGAATCGCTGTTCTCCGGCCTGGTCAACTCGGATTACAAGGACGTCTTCAGCTTCTCGCTGCTGGTCCTGGTACTGGTCTTTCGGCCGCAAGGCCTGTTGGGCCGTCCTCTTGTGTCGAAGGTGTAAGCAATGTCCTCAACCACTCAAAAATCGCTCGATATCAAAAAAAGCCTGGTTGACGCCATTCTCGCCGGCCTGGTCGCACTGATTGTCTTCGGCCCCATCGTCGGGGTCGTCCTGGAGGGCTACAGCTTCAACCTGCAACCGACCCGCGTCGCCTGGCTGGTGGCGATTGTGATGCTCGGCCGTTTTGCCCTCAGCCTGTTCCTGCAGACACCCAAGGGCCTGCGGATTCTCGAAGGCTTCGAGAGCACCGGTTCCGGTGTGCATGTGCTGGCGCCGGACTACAAGTCGCGCCTGCGCTGGATCATCCCGATCATGATCGCGATCGCGGTGATCTTTCCGGTCTTCGCCAACTCCTACCTGCTGGGTGTGGTGATCCTCGGTCTGATCTATGTCCTGCTCGGCCTGGGCCTGAACATCGTGGTGGGCCTCGCCGGCCTGCTCGACCTGGGCTACGTGGCGTTCTACGCCATCGGTGCCTACGGCCTGGCGCTGGGTTATCAATACCTCGGGCTGGGGTTCTGGACCGTCCTGCCGCTGGCCGCCATCACCGCCGCGCTGGCGGGGTGCATCCTCGGCTTCCCGGTCCTGCGCCTGCACGGTGACTACCTGGCCATCGTGACCCTGGGTTTCGGCGAGATCATCCGCCTGATCCTCAACAACTGGCTGTCGCTGACCGGCGGTCCGAACGGGATGCCGGCGCCGCTGCCGACCTTCTTCGGCCTGGAGTTCGGCAAGCGCGCGAAGGAGGGCGGGATTCCCTTCCATGAGTTCTTCGGCATCGCCTACAACCCGGACGTGAAGTTCTATTTCATCTACACCGTGTTGTTCCTGGTGGTACTGGCCGTGCTCTACATCAAGCATCGCCTGACCCGCATGCCGGTGGGCCGCGCCTGGGAAGCCTTGCGTGAAGACGAGATCGCCTGCCGCGCCATGGGCTTGAACCACGTGCTGGTGAAACTCTCGGCGTTCACCCTGGGGGCTTCCACCGCCGGTCTGGCGGGGGTGTTCTTCGCCACCTACCAGGGTTTCGTCAACCCGACTTCCTTCACCTTCTTCGAGTCCGCGCTGATCCTCGCCATCGTGGTGTTGGGCGGCATGGGCTCGACCATCGGTGTGGTGATCGCGGCGTTTGTACTGACCGTGGCGCCGGAGCTGCTGCGTAGTTTCGCCGAGTACCGTGTATTGCTGTTCGGCGTATTGATGGTGTTGATGATGATCTGGCGGCCACGTGGCCTGATCCGCATCAGCCGCACCGGGGTGACCCCACGCAAGGGCGTCCTGGTGGGAGGGACTGGCCAATGAGTAATGACATCGTTCTGAAAGTCGAAAAGCTGATGATGCACTTCGGGGGGATCAAGGCCCTCAGCGACGTCAGCCTGCAAGTCAAACGCAACTCGATCTTCGCCCTGATCGGCCCCAACGGCGCGGGCAAGACCACGGTGTTCAACTGCCTGACCGGCTTCTACAAGGCCACTGGCGGCAAGATCGAACTGAATGTGCGCGACAAGCGCACCAACGTGATCCAGCTGCTGGGTGAATCCTTTCGCCTGGGGGATTTCGCTTCGCCGAAAACCTTCTTCAGCCGGCTCTACTACAAGATGTTCGGCGGCACCCACCTGGTGAACCGTGCGGGCCTGGCCCGGACCTTCCAGAACATTCGCCTGTTCAAGGAAATGTCGGTGCTGGAGAACCTGCTGGTGGCCCAGCACATGTGGGTCAACCGCAACATGCTCTCCGGCATCCTCAATACCAAGGGCTACCGCAAGGCTGAAAGCGACGCCCTGGACACCGCGTTCTACTGGCTGGAAGTGGTCGACCTGGTGGACTGCGCCAACCGCCTGGCCGGCGAGTTGTCCTACGGCCAGCAACGCCGCCTGGAAATCGCCCGGGCCATGTGCACGCGGCCGCGGATCATTTGCCTCGACGAACCGGCGGCGGGCCTCAACCCCCAGGAAACCGAAGCGCTGAGCGCGATGATCCGGCTGCTGCGCGACGAGCATGACCTGACCGTGGTGCTGATCGAGCACGACATGGGCATGGTCATGAGTATTTCCGACCACATCGTGGTACTGGACCACGGCAACGTGATTGCCGAGGGCGGTCCGGAAGCCATCCGCAACGACCCGAAAGTGATTGCCGCCTACCTGGGCGCCGATGAAGAGGAACTGGTATGAGTCAACCTATCCTCGAACTGAAGAACCTGGAAGTGTTCTACGGGCCGATCCAGGCCCTGAAGAAGGTCTCGTTGCACATCAACGAAGGCGAAACCGTCAGCCTGATCGGCTCCAACGGCGCGGGCAAGTCGACGCTGCTGATGTCGATCTTCGGCCAGCCGCGAGCCGCCGCCGGGGAGATCATCTACCGGGGCGTCGACATTACCCACAAGTCGTCCCACTACATCGCCTCCAACGGTATCGCCCAGTCGCCGGAAGGCCGCCGGGTGTTCCCGGACATGACCGTGGAAGAGAACCTGCAGATGGGCACCATCCCCATTGGCGACAAGTTCGTCGACGAGGACATGCAGCGCATGTTCGAGTTGTTTCCACGGCTCAAGGAGCGGCGTAACCAGCGGGCCATGACCATGTCCGGCGGCGAGCAGCAGATGCTGGCGATTGCCCGGGCGCTGATGAGCCGGCCCAAGCTGCTATTGCTGGACGAGCCGAGCCTGGGCCTGGCGCCGATCGTGGTGAAGCAGATCTTCGCCACCCTGCGCGAGCTGGCGGCCTCGGGCATGACCATCTTCCTGGTGGAGCAGAACGCCAACCACGCCCTGCGCTTGTCGGACCGGGCCTATGTGATGGTCAACGGCGAGATTCGCCTCAGTGGCACCGGCAAGGAGCTGCTGGTCAACGAGGAAGTGCGCAACGCCTACCTGGGCGGGCATTAGAGCCCTACAGGTTTGTGCGACCCTGAAACGCCCCGTGATCTTCGGATCCGGGGCGTTTTTTTGTCTGTCCACAGCCTGGATCCGAAATTGTGGAAAACAATCTGGGCAACCTGCCAAAGTGCGACATGAAACCGCTGCAAATGATTGTTTTGTCATCAATTTGACTTGTCCCCGTTTGCTGTGGAGGTGGCTGTGGGTAACGTGGGAGTAGCTGGCTGAGAGCCTTTGAAACCGTGGCTTGCAGCGCTCTGGTTGTTTTTTGATCAGTGGTCTTTTGCAAAGCGCCGGGACGTTTTGTCAACAGGTACATTGTCACGCCTTGCGCCCGACAAGCCGCCTGCACAGCCTGTGGATAACTCTGTGGGCAAACTCTGGAAACATGCCCCCGGGTGGCGTAATTACTGGCCTGGAGCCACTGGCGTGAAATCGTCCCCAGGGGATTTTTCGCCGGTGGCTACACAACGGCTGTTCCGGGGTCAAGGGAAAAACTTTTGAAATACCGCTGGAGGCCTTGTGTACAGCGGATCGGCGGGTTTTCGAGTTGCCCCCGGATACTGTGGACGGGGCTGTGGATAAGGTGCGTACAGCAGGCGCCAGGCCACGGTTTGCGTGGCTTTGCTGTGATTGGGTGTTTTTTGTACAGTTGCGTTGTTTTCAAGATTCCATTTCTTCAGTGGCCGGCGTTGAGGCATGCTGCGCAACGACCGTATTCATATCTGGCGGCCCGCGGGCCGAGCAAGGAGAACTCCATGACATCCACGTTGTTTATCACGGGCGCGACTTCCGGTTTTGGCGAGGCCTGTGCCCGTCGTTTTGCCGAGGCCGGCTGGAAGCTGGTGCTCACCGGTCGTCGTGAGGAGCGCTTGAATGCCTTGTGCGCCGAGTTGTCGAAGCAGACCGAAGTGCATGGCCTGGTGCTGGATGTGCGCGACCGCAAGGCCATGGAAGAAGCCATTGCCAACCTGCCGCCGAGCTTCGCCAAACTGCGCGGTCTGATCAATAACGCGGGCCTGGCCCTGGGGGTCGATCCGGCGCCCAAGTGCGACCTCGACGACTGGGACACCATGGTCGATACCAACATCAAGGGCTTGATGTACAGCACCCGTCTGCTGCTGCCGCACCTGATCGCCTATGGCCGTGGGGCGGGGATCATCAACCTGGGGTCGATTGCCGGCAACTACCCGTACCCGGGCAGCCATGTCTATGGCGCGAGCAAGGCGTTCGTCAAACAGTTCTCCCTGAACCTGCGCTGCGATTTGCAGGGCACGGGTGTACGGGTGACCAATATCGAGCCGGGGTTGTGCGAGAGCGAGTTCTCGCTGGTGCGTTTTGCCGGTGACCAGGCGCGCTACGACGCGACCTATGCCGGTGCCGAGCCGATCCAGCCGCAGGACATCGCCGATACGATCTTCTGGGTGCTCAACACTCCGGCCCACGTCAATATCAACAGCCTCGAGCTGATGCCGGTGAGCCAGACCTGGAGCGGGTTTGCCATTGAGCGGAACAAAGGCTGAGAACGTTAGCTTATTGTGGCGAGCGGGTTTGGCCTGATGCCTTGCAGCCAAGGCCAGGCACTGTCCCCTGTGGGAGCAGAGCTTGCTCGCGAAGAGGCCCTTGAGGCCGCTAAAAGCTTCGCGGCGGTGCGGCGATCCGACAAGCACCGCTCCCGCAATGTCTTCAAGTGCCTGCTTGTGCTTGGCTCAGCCGAAATACTCGGCCAGGCCACTCAGGCAGGTCGCCAGGTGATAAGGGGTGGTCGACGGCATATCCTTCCGGCTGACCTCGCCCTTGGCGTCCAGGCACTCGTGCCAGCCGCCCGGGTGCAGGAAGTGCTGCTGCAAGGCCGCCAGCTGGTGCTGTAGGCGCGCCGAGTTATCCACACGCAACGTCAGCGCCCGCAGGTATTCGGCCTGGGCCCAGATCCGTTGGGTGCCGTCGCGCAGGCTGCCGTCGATGCCCAGCATGCCGCTGACCGCGCCGCTTTGCGGATCGACCCCCGATTGCTCGGCAAAGGCGAACGCCCGCTCCAGCGAGCCATGCAGCGCGGTGCCGCGCAGCAAGGGCGATGATTCCAGCAGGAACAGCCATTCGAACTGATGGCCCGGTTCGAACCAGTTATCCACAGCCCCCAGCGGTTTCTCCAGCATCACGCCGTGGTGGCGGTCGATAAAGCGTTGCTGCATGCCGGTGGCCAGGGCCAGCAGTGCGCCCTGGGTGGTGGCGTCTTCACGTACCGACAGGGTTGCCAGAAAAGCTTCGGCCAGGTGCATCAACGGGTTCTGCAACGGCCCGCTGCCCAGGGGCGACCAGTCACGATCCAAACTCGCTTCATACAGGCCGTCGCCATTGGCGAAACGCACGGCGATCACTTCCAGGGCGGCGTTGAGCACCGACTCCACCAGCGGCTCGCGGACCTTGGCCCAGTAATGGGCGCAGGCGAAGAGAATAAAGGCGTGGGTGTAGAGATCCTTGCTGGTGTCCAGCGGCTTGCCGTGGGGGTCGACGCTGTAGAACCAGCCGCCGTACTCGGCATCGTGGAAATGCCGTTGCAACGAACGGAACAGCGCGCTGGCGCGTTCGCTGGCGGCGGGGAAAGCGGCGTCGCCGATCAGGCTGGAAAACAGATACAACTGACGGGCGCAGGCCATGGCGCGATAGCGTTGCGCGGGCAACGGCCGATGGTCGGCGTCCAGCGCCTCGTAGGGCAGCGCCATCTCGGCGTTCCAGCCGGGGCCTTGCCACAGCGGCACGATGACCTGGCGGAAGTGGTCTTGCACGGTGTTGAACAGTGCACTCAATTCAGGCGTGGAGGCGGAGCTGGAAACATCGGGCATCGGCTGGCGTCGTCAGGGCAAGGGCGGTTGCGCGACATGTTAACAGGCGGTAGCGGACGATGCTGTGGTTGTGGTGAGCAGAACGTAGGAATAGCGCAATGGGGTCTGCCTGAGACATTTTTGCTGATCATGCGTGCCTCTTCGCGGGCAAGCCCTGCTCCTACAGGGTTTATGTCGATCACCCCATTGAGGTTCGACGCAAAACTGTAGGAGCAGGGCTTGCCCGCGAATAGGCCCGTCCTGGCGCTACAAGACTCAGCCCGCGAGCAACCAGACCCCGGTCGCCGCCGACGCAACACCGGCCACCCGCACCAACGGTGCCGCGGCTTGCGGCAACACCCGCACCACGGCATAACCCAGTGCATGCAAAGTCGCGGTCGCGACCACAAAACCGGCCGCATAGGTCCACGGGCTCGACATCTCTGGCAGTTCAAGACCGTGGGCCACACCGTGGAACAAGGCAAACAGCGCCGTCGCCGCCAGCGCCAGGCTCAACGGCGGCCGTACCGCCAATGCCACCGCCAGGCCCAGGGCCAATACCGACGCGGCAATCCCGCTTTCCAGTGCCGGCAGCGCCAGCCCTTCGAAACCCAGTACCCCGCCGAGCAGCATGGTTCCGACAAAGGTGCAGGGCAACGCCCAGCGCGCGCTGCCTTTTTGCTGCGCCGCCCATAAACCGACGGCCACCATCGCCAGCAAATGATCGATGCCGCTGACCGGATGGCTGACACCCGCCATCCAGCCGCTGTCGCCGTGGCCGGGATGGGCAAAGGCGATGGCCGGCATAAGCAGCAGGGCGAGGGTACCGAGGATTTTTTTCAAGGTCATGGTCGGGCTCCGTATTGTTGAAGTAGCGGTTGGCCAGGCATCAGGCTGCTGTCAGCAGGCCCTGGCGTTCGATAAAGGCGACGATGGCGTCCAGGCCATGTCCGGTTTTCTGGTTGCTGAAGACAAACGGCTTGTCACCGCGCATGCGCCGCGTGTCGCTGTCCATCATCTCCAGGGACGCGCCCACCAGCGGTGCCAGGTCGATCTTGTTGATCACCAGCAGGTCGGACTTGCAGATTCCCGGCCCGCCCTTGCGCGGCAGCTTGTCGCCGGCCGAGACGTCGATCACGTAGATCGTCAGGTCGGAGAGTTCCGGGCTGAAGGTCGCCGAGAGGTTGTCGCCGCCGGACTCCACCAGGATCAGGTCCAACCCCGGGAAGCGACGGTTCAACTGGTCGACGGCTTCGAGGTTGATCGAGGCATCTTCGCGAATCGCGGTGTGCGGGCAGCCACCGGTTTCCACGCCGATGATCCGCTCCGGGGCCAGGGCCTCGTTGCGCACCAGGAAGTCGGCATCTTCGCGGGTGTAGATATCGTTGGTGACCACCGCCAGGTTGTAGCGATCGCGCAGGGCCAGGCACAGGGCCAGGGTCAGGGCGGTCTTGCCGGAGCCCACCGGGCCGCCGATACCGACACGCAGAGGTTGTGCGTTCATCATGTTCTCCTAGGAACGAAACAGGCGGCTGTACTGGCGCTCATGGGCCATGCACGCCAGGGACAGGCCGAAGGCGGCGCTGCCGATGGATTGAAGGTCCTGGGCCGTGGCGGCTTGCTGGGCCTGTTGCAGCAGGGGCAGCAACTCGCTGGTCAGGCGCTGGGCGGCTTGCTGGCCCAGGGGCAGGGTTTTCATCAGCACGGCCAGCTGGTTTTCCAGCCAGCTCCAGAGCCAGGCGGCCAAGGCGTCCTGGGGACTGATCTGCCAGGCACGGGCGGCCAGCGCCCAGCCCAGGGCCAGATGCGGTTCGCTTTGCTGTGCGAGGAAGGTTCGGGCGGTGTCATCCAGTTCCGGCAGGCCGCTGAGCAACTGCTGCAGGGAATAACCCATCTGCCGGCTTTCCTGATACAGCTCGCGGGTTTCACGGCTGGCGCGGTGTTCTTCGCAGAGCTGTTGCAACTCGCCCCAGTTTTCGTCCGCCGCTGTCTGGCAATGGGCAAGCAGCAGCGGCGCTTCGAAGCGGGCCAGGTTGAGCAGCAATTGATCGGCGATCCAGCGCCGGGCGCCGCTTGCGTCCTTGACCCGGGCCTGTTCCACGGCCATTTCCAGGCCTTGGGAATAGCTGTAGCCGCCGATGGGCAATTGCGGGCTGGCCAGGCGCAACAGCGCCCAGGCCGGGTTCATGGGCGCACACCGAACTGGTGCAGGCGCGGCGGGTAGTTGAAGTCTTCGTCGCCGTGGCGGGAGTGGTGATGGCCGCCGCCGTAGGCACCGTGTTCCGGCTGGAACGGCGCTTCGAGGGTTTCGGTATGGGCGCCAAGTTGTTCGAGCATGGCCTTGAGCACGTAGTCGTCGAGCAGCCTGAGCCAGCCGTCGCCGACTTGCAGGGCGACATGACGGTTGCCCAGGTGATAGGCGGCGCGGGTCAGTTCGAAGGCATTGCGGCAGGTGACGTGCAGCAGTTGTTCGGGGCGTGCGCAGACCCGCACGATGCGGCCGTCCTCGGCTTCCAGGTATTCACCGTCGTACAGCGGTGGCTGGCCACGTTCAAGGAATAGTCCTACGTCCTCACCCTCGGCACTGAAACAGCGCAGGCGACTTTTGCTGCGGGCTTCGAAGTTCAGGTGCAGCTCGGCGGCCCAGGTGGATTGCGCTTCGATTCTGCGATGAATCACCAACATCAGGAGGCTTCCGGCAATGAGCGATGGTTGAGCTAGAGCAAGGGGCTTGCCAATCGTTCGCCGCGTAGGAAAGTCCCGTCAGAAAGCGCTGGATGCCTGAAAAGGGAGCGTAGTCATGTTTCAGAATGTTTCAAGATGGTGCGCAAGTGATGTAAGTGCGCTTTTGTGGTGCCTGGCGGGCCTCATCGCCGGCACACCGGCTCCCACAGGTCTGCGTTTCAACGCCAAGATCTTGTCGTGTCGAACTGTAGGGGCTTGCCGGCGATCCGGGTGCAGGGCACCCGTTCCGGTTACTCGGTACTGCCCAGACCCTGCCAATGCTTCAATCCGATAAAGATGAAGCGCAGTTGCTGGGTGATCTTGGCCTGGGGCGTCAGATGTTCCGGCAAGGGATCGGACGGTGGGTCGATGATATCCGGCAGGGTGGCGAACACACTCTTGACGATCAGGTCGGCCATGACCGCCAACCCGGCGGGGTCCAGGTGGTCGAGCTTGGGCATCAGGCCCAGGTCGGTCGCCAGGTCCGTGCTGATATTTTCCCGCAACGCCCCGATGGCCTGGCGCACCGGCTGCGAACCACCGTATTGCTCACGGGCGAGAAACAGGAACTGCGAGCGATTGGCCGCCACCACATCGAGAAAAATCCGCACCGACGCATCGATGATGCCGCCCATGACGAACTCGTTATGGCGCACCAGCCGGATGGTTTCGCGGAAGGTCTGGCCGACTTCGCGGACCAGGGCCAGGCCGAGCTGGTCCATGTCGTCGAAGTGTCGGTAGAAACCGGTGGGCACGATGCCGGCGGTCTTCGCCACTTCCCGCAGGCTCAGGCTGCCGAAGCCACGGCCGGATTCCATCAGGTGCCGGGCAGCGTCCATGAGCGCGTGTCGAGTCTGTTGTTTCTGTTCGGCGCGGGGCAGCATCGCAAGGGTATTTTCTGGATGAAGAGAGCGGCGCACTCTAGCAAATCAGCTTTGCCGGCGTCGAACCAAGAGAGGGGGGCAATCGCGGGATTTCGAATATTCAGGGCCCTGAAATATCAAAGCCCGGTCCAGGAGACCGGGCTTTGTTCCAGGCCAGCAAGGCCTTAACTCAGGCTGCTGTTGCGTTCGATCACACGGTCACCGCCGTCTTGGACCAGGCCTTTCTCTTCCAGGCGAGCACGGCCACCTTCGGCGAATTTGTCGTTCTCACCAATGGAGGTCTTGCTGGAGCCGTTCTCGGCCAGGGCTTGGCCCAGAGGAGTGTGGTCAGAGCCGTTCTCGCTGACAGTGTCGCCATTCCGTTCGCCGATAGCGGTCTTGCTGGAGCCGTCGGCGGCCAGGGCTTGGCCCAGAGGGGTGTGGTCAGAGCCGTTCTCGCTGACAGTGTCGCCATTCCGCTCGCCGATAGCGGTCTTGCTGGAACCGTCGGCAGCCAGGGCTTGGCCCAGAGGAGTGTGGTCAGAGCCGTTCTCGCTGACAGTGTCGCCATTCCGTTCGCCGATAGCGGTCTTGCTGGAACCGTCGGCAGCCAAGGTATTCAGCACTTGGCTAACAGTCGCATGGCTGGCTTGAGCCTGTGGTGCAGCTTGTTCACGGGCTGGCAACGCGTAGGCATTGGCAGCCAGGACGGCAAGGGTGAGGCTGAGGATTAATTGGCGTTTCATGATCGGTTGCTCCGTAGGAGGGCGATAAAGTGGGTACGGAGCTAATGCTACTCTTGCAAAATCGATATAAAAGTTCATAAGCACAATGTTAATAATCAACGGAATTGATGGTTCTACCCAAACCCCTCTAGATCAAGGCTTACAGCGCGTTACCTTTGCCCCGCAATGGGTATTTTCGACTCACTGCCGCGCCACATGGGGGCATGCAGTGAACGAAAAGCTGGCGGATGGGTCAGGACCGTTGGTTCCCAGCCCGGGTCGATTAATGGTTTTTGGCGTTAAACCTTGTCGGGCGTTTGTGGGTCGTACAGGCATAATGCGTCGATTTTTGGACGCTCAGTCGTTCTAGGAGCCCCGTGCAATGACGCGCACTCGAAAGATTCTTGCCTGGACCGGCGCCAGCCTTGTCCTACTGCTGGCCGTGCTGGTCGCCGTCATCGCCTTGTTCGATTGGAACCGGGTCAAACCGCCGATCAATGCCAAGGTCTCGGCCATCCTCCATCGGCCCTTCGCCATCAATGGTGATTTGTCCCTGCGCTGGCAGCGTGAAGCCGACGAGGGCGGCTGGCGGGCCTGGGTGCCTTGGCCGCATCTGATCGCCGAGGACCTGACCCTGGGCAATCCCGACTGGTCGAAGAGCCCGCAGATGGTCACCCTCAAGCGCGTCGAACTGCGTCTCTCGCCGTTGCCGCTGCTGGCGCAGCAGGTGGTGATCCCACGTATCGACCTGACCGAGCCCAATGCCAGCCTTGAACGCCTGTCTGATGGCCGGGCCAGTTGGACCTTCCAGTTCGATCCCAAGGACCCGAATGCCGAACCGTCCAGCTGGGTGGTGGATATCGGTGCCATCGGCTTTGACAAGGGCCATGTCACCCTCGACGACCAGAGCCTGAAAGCGCACCTTGACCTGGTGATCGATCCGTTGGGCAAGTCGATTCCGTTCGGCGATATCGTCGGTGACAAAGCCGCGAAAAAGGCTCTGGAGAAAGGCGCTGCCCCCCAGGACTATGCCTTTGCGTTGAAGGTCAAAGGCCAGTACCACGGCCAGAACCTCGCCGGCAGCGGCAAGATCGGCGGCTTGCTGGCCTTGCAGGACGCGGCCAAACCGTTCCCGGTCCAGGCTGACGTGAAGATCGCTGACACCCGGATCGCCGTCGCCGGGACCCTGACCGACCCACGCAATCTCGGCGCCCTCGACCTGCGCCTGACGCTGTCGGGCACCAGCCTGGGCAACCTCTACCCGTTGACCGGCGTCACCCTGCCGGATTCGCCGGCGTATGAGACCGACGGTCATCTGATCGCCAAACTACGGGATCCCGCCGGGGCCGCGTTCACCTACGAGAAATTCAACGGCAAGATCGGCACCAGCGATATCCACGGCGACCTCACTTATCTGGCGAGCCAGCCGCGGCCCAAACTCAGTGGCACCCTGGTCTCCAATCAACTGCTGATGACCGACCTGGCGCCGTTGATCGGCGCCGACTCCAACGCCAAGCAGAAGGCCCGTGGCGGTGAAAGCAAACAGCCGGCGGACAGGGTGCTGCCGGTGGAAGAGTTCCGCACCGAGCGCTGGCGCGACATGGACGCCGATGTGGAATTCACTGGCAAGCGCATCGTCCATAGCAGCGAATTACCGTTTACCGACCTCTATACCCATCTGGTGCTCACCGACGGCGAGCTCAGCCTGGAGCCCCTGCGTTTCGGCGTGGCCGGTGGCAAGCTCGACGCACAGATCCGCCTCAACGGCCGCACCACGCCGATGCAGGGCCGGGCCAAGCTGACGGCGCGCAACTTCAAGCTCAAGCAACTGTTCCCCACCTTCGAGCCGATGCAGACCAGCTTCGGTGAACTCAATGGCGATGCGGATATCGCCGGCACCGGCAACTCGGTGGCGAAGTTGCTCGGCACCTCCAATGGCGACCTGAAGATGCTGGTCAACGATGGCGCTATCAGCCGTGGGTTGATGGAGATCGCCGGGCTCAACGTGGGCAACTACGTGGTCGGGAAAATCTTTGGCGACAAGGAAGTGAAGATCAATTGCGCGGCGGCGGACCTGGGGATCAAGAGCGGCCTGGCGACCACCCGGCTGTTTGTCTTCGATACCGAGAACGCAATCATCTATATCGATGGCACGGCCAACTTTGCCAACGAGCAGTTGGACTTGAAGGTCACGCCGGAATCCAAGGGCTTCCGCTTGTTGTCCTTGCGCTCGCCTTTGTATGTGCGAGGCAAATTTATCAAGCCTGATGCCGGCGTGCAGGCGGTGCCGTTGATGTTGCGCGGCGCCGGCATGGTCGCCCTGGGCTTGATTGCCGGGCCGGCGGCGGGGCTGCTGGCGTTGGTGGCGCCCAGCGGCGATGTACCGAACCAGTGCGCGCCGTTGTTGGAACAGATGCGTGCGGGCAAGGCACCGAAGACGGTGAAGGGCTGAAAGCGTGGCGTGATACCGGCTGGCCGGCTCGCCACAATGCATTTGTCATCTTCAATGCCGATGCTTTGACCTTCGCAGTGCTGCCGGGCTTTGGCTTTTGACCTTCAGGGACGCTCACGGGATGCCGCAAGAACTTGCCACACGTTATCCGCTGGTGCTGGTGCCGGGCATGCTCGGTTTTGTCCGGCTGGTGTTTTTTCCCTATTGGTACGGGATTGTGCCGGCCTTGCGCCGTGGTGGCGCGCAGGTATTTCCGGTGGCGGTCTCGCCGCTGCATTCCAGCGAGGTGCGTGGCGAGCAATTGTTGGCGCGGATCGAGCAGATCCGCCGCGACACCGGGGCCGACAAGGTCAATCTGATCGGCCATAGCCAGGGCGCATTGACCGCCCGTTATGCGGCGGCGAAACGGCCGGAGTGGGTGGCCTCGGTGACCTCGGTCGCAGGTCCTAACCATGGCTCGGAATTAGCGGACTATTTTGACAAGCATTACCCACGTGAGGGGCTGCCGGCTCGTCTGCTCAGCCTGGTGCTTTGTATGGTGGCGCGGGTGATGGGATGGCTGGACACGGGCCATTACGGGCTGAGGCTGCCGATGGACCTGCCGGCGTCACACCAGTCGCTGACCAGCGAAGGGGTTGCGCTGTTCAATCTGCAATACCCGCAAGGGTTGCCGCAGAGCTGGGGCGGGCAGGGCGATGAACTGGTGAATGGCGTGCGTTACTACTCCTGGTCCGGGATCTTGCAGCCCGGGATCACGGATCGCGGGCGCAATCTGTTCGATGGCACCAACCGCAGTTGCCGGCTGTTTGCCAAAACCTTCGTGCGCGAGGCCGGGCAGTGCGATGGCATGGTCGGCCGTAACAGCTCGCATTTGGGAACGGTGATCGGCGATGACTATCCGCTGGATCACCTCGATATCGTCAACCAGTCGTTCGGGTTGGTGGGCAAGGGCGCGGAGCCGATCCGGTTATTTGTCGAGCATGCGCGGCGGTTGAAGTTGGCGGGTGTCTGAAGCGAGGTGTTCAACGCTGAATGCCCTGTCGCAGAGAGTGAAAATGCCATTGCTGGCAGCGGTACTGGCACGTATTTCAGGGTGTAAAAGCGGCAGCTATTCGGCGGGGCGCTGGACTATAGTTCGGTGGTCATCGACGAATCGGTGACCGGTCTTAGCCGATCGAAACTGTTACGAAACGCAGAAGCGCCCTATGATGTCGGCGCTTTTTGCTGCCTGGTTTTTTGCCATGGCGGCTGTGCGTGGGACACCTGCGGGTGTGCCGGGTTTCGTAATAGTCCCCGGTCGGCTAACCCGCGTACAGCTGCCACCCTCGTTTGTTTAGCCGCAGATGTTGGTGACTCTATGACTATTACGGAGTGACACCATGACCAATTTCCACCCGCTACAAAGCAACCTCACTGACGCCCCGGTGCTCTACCTCAAGATTGATGTCCCGGTGCGCAACCTCTACGAATTTGCCATACAGCGCCTGAAGGCGGCTCGCGACCTGAGCCACAGCCTGACCTGCATGAGCATCGGCAATACCTGTGATCGCGATCTCCAGCACTTCGCCTCAGCGGCCTATCTGTTATTGCAGGATGGCTGCGATGCGCTGGATGCAATGCAGGGGCGATTCACGGATCGGCAGCCAAGCGCCTTGCAGGCCTGATCGGAAAAACGCGGATCTGAAAACACCACACAAACCTGTAGGAGCGTGGCTTGCCCGCGAAGCTTTTAGCGATCTTGAGGGCCCCTTCGCGGGCAAGCCCTGCTCCTACAAGGGACCGCGCCCGGTCTTGCCGAGCATCTGGTGTGCCCGAAAATCTCCCAAGCAGGAGGCCAGATACTCTGTCGAAAACATCGAAAACTGACTGGGAGCACCTGGCCAAGCTGAACGACCAGGATATCGACACCAGCGAAATCCCCGAGCTGAGTGAAGACTTCTTCCGCAGTGCCGAATTGCGCTTGCCTGCGATGGGGCCCTGGAGGCTTGAGTCGCCCGCAATGACGCCATCGCCGGCAAGCCAGCTCCCACAAGGGATCGCACCCGGTCTCAATCGTGGAAAACCATGCTCCGCGTTTCTCCCATCAACAGCGCCTGATTGCGTTCCGTCACATCCCGAATGTAATCCCACAACAAGGTAATGCGCTTCAGCTTGCGCAGGTCCTCCCGGCAGTACATCCAGAACTGCCGGGTGATATTCACCTCATCCGCCAGCACCGGCAGCAACCTCGGGTCCTGGGCCGCGAGGAAACACGGCAGGATCGCCAGCGCCCGACCCTGTTGCGCCGCGACGAACTGGGCGATCACGCTGGTGCTGCGCAAATTGGCCGTGGCATTCGGCAGGGCATTGGCCAGGTACAGCAGCTCATTGCTGAACGCCAGATCATCCACATAGCTGACAAACCGATGCCGCCCCAAATCACTGGCACGACGGATCGGCGGATGCTGGTCCAGATATTCCTGGGTCGCATACAGCTGCAAGCGGTAATCACATAACTTGCAGCACACATACGGCCCATGCTCCGGCCGTTCCAGCGCAATAACGATATCCGCCTCGCGCTTGGACAAACTGATGAAGTGCGGCAACGGTAGGATATCGACGGAAATCGCCGGGTACGCATCGACGAAATGGCTCAACTGCGGGGTGATGAAAAAGCTGCCGAACCCTTCCGTGCAGCCCATCCGCACATGCCCCGACAGCGCCACGCCAGACCCCGAGACCTGCTCGCAAGCCATGTGCAAGGTGCTTTCGATGGACTCCGCATAGCCCAGCAAACGCTGGCCTTCAGCGGTCAGCACAAAACCGTTGGTCCGGGATTTTTCGAAGAGCAAGGTGCCTAGCGCACCCTCCAGTGAGCTGATGCGGCGCGACACCGTGGTGTAGTCCACCGACAGGCGCTTGGCCGCGCTGCTGGCTTTGCGGGTACGGGCGACCTCGAGGAAAAACTTCAGGTCGTCCCAGTTCAATGAACCCAAAGACGTGATGTTTTTTTGCATGTTGGTCCGGTTTTTATGTGCATTCTTATTAGAAGAACGCACATCTATACTCCAAAAACAGTCCAGTCACCATGCTCGGGCGCTGCCTCGCCCGCCTCGGATTCGGCCCCACAATAATTCAGGAGACTTCAATGAACGTTTCTCTCAAGTCCGACACCACCCTCAAGACCGCCAAGCTGCTGATCAATGGCGAGTGGGTCGAATCCCAGACCAGTGAATGGCACGACATCGTCAACCCGGCCACCCAGGAAGTACTGGCCAAAGTCCCGTTCGCCACCGCCGCTGAAGTCAACGCCGCCATCGACGCCGCGCACCGCGCCTTCCAGACCTGGAAGCTGACCCCCATCGGCGCGCGCATGCGCATCATGCTCAAGCTGCAAGCGCTGATCCGCGAACACTCCAAGCGCATCGCCGTGGTCCTCAGCGCCGAGCAGGGCAAGACCATTGCCGACGCCGAAGGCGATATCTTCCGCGGCCTGGAAGTGGTGGAACACGCCTGCTCCATCGGCACCCTGCAGATGGGTGAGTTCGCCGAGAACGTCGCCGGTGGTGTCGATACCTACACCCTGCGCCAGCCCATCGGTGTCTGTGCCGGGATCACCCCCTTCAACTTCCCGGCGATGATTCCGCTGTGGATGTTCCCGATGGCGATTGCCTGCGGCAACACCTTCGTCCTCAAGCCGTCCGAGCAGGACCCGCTGTCGACGCTGCTGCTGGTGGAGCTGGCGTTGGAAGCCGGTGTACCGCCAGGCGTGCTCAACGTGGTGCATGGCGGCAAGGAAGTGGTGGATGCGCTGTGCACCCACAAGGACATCAAGGCTGTTTCCTTCGTCGGTTCGACTGCCGTCGGCACCCATGTCTACGACCTCGCCGGCCGTCATGGCAAGCGCGTGCAGTCGATGATGGGGGCGAAGAACCACGCGGTGGTGCTGCCCGATGCCAACCGTGAACAGACCCTCAACGCCCTGGTCGGTGCCGGTTTCGGCGCGGCCGGCCAGCGCTGCATGGCGACTTCGGTGGTGGTGCTGGTGGGCGCGGCGAAACAATGGCTGCCGGACCTCAAGGCCCTGGCCCTGAAACTCAAGGTCAATGCCGGCAGCGAGGCGGGCACCGATGTCGGTCCGCTGATTTCCAAGCGCGCGAAAGAGCGTGTGCTGAGCCTGATCGAAAGCGGTATCAAGGAAGGCGCCAAGCTGGAGCTGGACGGTCGCGATATCCAGGTGCCGGGCTTCGAGCAGGGCAACTTTGTCGGCCCGACCCTGTTCTCCGGGGTGACCACCGATATGCAGATCTACACCCAGGAAATCTTCGGCCCGGTGCTGGTGGTGCTGGAAGTCGACACCCTCGACGAGGCGATCGCCCTGGTCAACGCCAACCCGTTCGGCAATGGCACTGGCCTGTTTACCCAGAGCGGCGCCTCGGCGCGCAAGTTCCAGAGCGAAATCGACGTCGGCCAGGTCGGTATCAATATCCCGATTCCGGTGCCGGTACCCTTCTTCAGCTTCACCGGTTCGCGCGGTTCCAAGCTCGGTGACCTCGGTCCGTACGGCAAGCAGGTGGTGCAGTTCTACACTCAGACCAAGACGGTCACCAGTCGCTGGTTCGACGATGACAGTGTCAACCATGGTGTGAACACCACCATCAATCTGCGCTGAGCGAGGAATCTGCCATGAAGATTGCATTTATCGGCCTGGGCAATATGGGCGCGCCGATGGCGCGCAACCTGATCAAGGCCGGGCACAGCCTGAATCTGTTCGACCTGAACAAGACTGTGCTGGAAGAGTTGGCGGCCCTCGGCGGGACCATCAGCGAATCGCCGAAAGTTGCCGCTCAGGGCAGCGAATTGGTGATCACCATGCTGCCGGCCGCTGCCCATGTGCGTAGCGTCTGGTTGGGCGAGGACGGTGTGCTGGCTGGTATCGGTCGGGGCGTGCCGGCGGTGGATTGCAGCACCATCGATCCGCAGACCGCCAAGGATGTCGCGGCGGCGGCGGCCAGGCAGGGCGTGGCGATGGGCGATGCGCCGGTGTCCGGCGGGACCGGCGGTGCGGCGGCCGGGACCCTGACCTTTATGGTCGGGGCTTCCCAGGAGCTGTTCACCACCCTGCAGCCGGTGCTGGCGCAGATGGGCCGCAATATCGTCCATTGCGGCGAAGTGGGCACCGGGCAGATCGCCAAGATCTGCAACAACCTGCTGCTGGGCATTTCCATGGTCGGGGTCAGCGAAGCCATGGCCCTTGGCGCGGCGCTGGGGATCGACACCCAGGTGCTGGCCGGGGTGATCAACAGTTCCACCGGACGTTGCTGGAGTTCGGAGACTTATAACCCCTGGCCGGGGATCGTCGATACGGCGCCGGCGTCGCGTGGCTATACCGGTGGTTTCGGGGCCGAGTTGATGTTGAAGGATCTGGGGCTGGCGACGGAAGCGGCGCGTCAGGCGCATCAGCCGGTGGTGCTGGGCGCGGTGGCGCAGCAGCTTTACCAGGCGATGAGTTTGCGTGGGGAAGGGGGGTTGGATTTCTCGGCGATCGTCAACGCTTATCGCAAACCTTAAGTGGGGGCTACGGTTTCTCGCCGAACGCGCCTAAACGTACGACACAAAACTGTAGGAGCGTGGCTTGCCCGCGAAGAGGCCCGTGAGACCGCTAAAAGCTTCGCGGGCAAGCCACGCTCCTACAGGTCTTCAGTGTTCTTGAGGGCCTGAACGGGGCCGGATCCGCACACCTGTCCGTCCATGACGCGTAGAATCATCCCCCTGAAAATGCTTTCGAGGTGCGGGTGGTGGATCTACAGCAGGGGTTTGTCCTGACCCGGCATTGGCGCGACACCCCCACGGGCACGCAGGTCGAGTTCTGGCTGGCCACCGACAACGGTCCCCGGCATGTCCGGCTACCGCCGCAACCCTCCGTCGCTTTCATTCCCGTCGCCCATCGCCAACGTGCCGAAGCCTTGCTGCGTGGTGAGCGTGGAGTCGAGTTGCGTCCCCTGGAACTGCTCGACTTCCACCATCGTCCCATCCTCGGCCTGTATTGCCAGCAACATCGGCAACTGATGAATATCGAGAAGCTGCTGCGCAAGGGCGGCGTCGATGTCTATGAAGCCGATATCCGTCCGCCCGAGCGCTTCCTGATGGAGCGCTTTATCACCGCGCCGGTCCAGTTCGGCGGCACCGCCAACGTTGACGGCCCGCTGCTCGATACCCAGATGAAACCGGCGCCGGGCTATCGCCCGCGCCTGAAGCTGGTATCCCTGGATATTGAAACCACCATGCAGGGCGAACTGTATTCCATCGCCCTGGAAGGCTGCGGCGAGCGTCAGGTGTACATGCTGGGACCGGCCAACGGCGATGCCACCCAGGTGGATTTCAAGTTCGACTACCGTGACACCCGTGCCGGCTTGCTCGAGGCCCTGAACGACTGGCTGGCCCTGCACGACCCGGACGCGATCATCGGCTGGAACCTGGTGCAGTTCGACCTGCGCGTCCTGCACGAGCACGCTGAACGCCTGAAGGTGCCGCTGCGCCTGGGACGTGGCGGCGACGTCATGGGCTGGCGCGACAACGGCGCGCGCAACACCCATTATTTTGCCGCCGCCGCCGGCCGCTTGATCATCGACGGCATAGAGGCCCTGCGCTCGGCCACCTGGAGCTTTCCTTCCTTCAGCCTCGAATATGTGGCGCAGCACTTGCTGGGCGAGGGCAAGTCCATCGACAACCCGTACCAGCGCATGGACGAGATCGACCGCATGTTCGCCGAGGACAAGCCCGCCCTGGCGCGCTACAACCTCAAGGACTGCGAGCTGGTGACGCGGATCTTCGACAAGACCCAGTTGCTGACCTTCCTGCTGGAGCGCGCCACGGTCACCGGTTTGCCCACCGACCGCAGCGGCGGCTCCGTGGCGGCGTTCACCCACCTCTACCTGCCGTTGATGCATCGCCAGGGCTTTGTCGCGCCGAACCTGGGGGAGCGCACCCCCGAAGCCAGCCCCGGCGGTTTTGTCATGGACTCACGGCCCGGCCTGTACGAATCGGTGTTGGTGCTCGATTACAAAAGCCTCTATCCGTCGATCATCCGCACCTTCCTGATCGACCCGGTGGGGCTGGTGGAAGGCCTGCGCCATCCCGACGACAGTGACTCGGTTCCCGGCTTTCGCGGCGCGCGTTTCTCCCGTACGCGGCATTGCCTGCCGGCCATTGTCGAGAGTGTCTGGCAGGGCCGGGAGACGGCCAAGCGCGAACACAATGCGCCGCTGTCCCAGGCCCTGAAGATCATCATGAACGCCTTCTACGGCGTGCTCGGTTCCAGCGGCTGCCGCTTCTTCGATACGCGCCTGGCGTCGTCCATCACCTTGCGTGGCCACGAGATCATGCGGCGCACCCGCGAGCTGATCGAAGCCCAGGGTTACGCGGTGATCTATGGCGACACCGACTCCACCTTCGTCTGGCTCAAGCGAGCCCACAGCGATGAAGAGGCGGCGCAGATCGGTCGCAGCCTGGTGGCCCAGGTCAACCAATGGTGGCGCGAACACCTGCGACAGGAGCTCGGGCTGGACAGCGCCCTGGAGCTGCAATTCGAAACCCACTTCAGCCGCTTCCTCATGCCGACGATCCGCGGTGCCGAGGAGGGCAGCAAGAAGCGTTATGCCGGTTTGGTGACCCGTGCCGACGGTACCCAGGAGATGATCTACAAGGGCCTGGAAACCGTGCGCAGCGACTGGTCGCCCCTGGCCCAGGATTTCCAGCAGGAGCTGTACCGGCGGATCTTCGACCGGATGCCGTATCAGGATTATGTACGTGACTACGTGCGCCGGACTCTGGCGGGCGAACTGGACGACCGGCTGGTCTATCGCAAGCGCCTGCGTCGCCAGTTGGGCGACTACCAGCGCAATGTGCCGCCCCATGTGCGGGCGGCACGCCTGGCCGATGAGTACAACGATGCCCAAGGCCGGCCCCGGCAGTACCAGAACGGTGGCTGGATCAGCTACGTGATCACCCTGGCCGGCCCCGAGCCGCTGGAGATACGCCGCGCGCCGATCGACTACGACCACTACATCACCCGGCAGCTACAGCCGGTGGCGGATGCGATCCTGCCCTTTGTCCAGGACGATTTCAGCACCCTGATCGGCGGGCAGTTGGGGCTGTTCTAAGCGTCAACCTCAGAGACTGAAGCGCGCCACCAAGCGATGCATATCGGCCGCCAGTCGCGACAGTTCGGTACTCGCCACCGAGGTCTGCTGGGCGCCGGTGGCGGGCTCCTGCAGGCACCAGATTGGCGCAACGGTTGCACCGGACTCGCGCCTGGGCGCTATCAAACGGCGACCCCCGTATCGTCCAAATACGCCTCGGCAGGATTTCGAACCCAAAAAGGGATCGGAAAGCCCGTGCCCGAAAAATAAGCGTCTACGCTGATCGAACACTTCAATGAACAATTTTATTCATTGGATGTATCCATTTTAAAGACTTCAGTCGCACCAATCGGAGTGTCTCCAAGCAGCACGGCCCCTTCAAGTTCAGATCTTCGAGCGTTCATCAGACGGCTCATGATTTTTCTGGCGCGTATTTTGCTGATACGTGTTTATCAGGCTTGCGGTTGTGGCCAATCTTGCATGCATCTGTATTCAAAATAATGCCAATCAGAATGCGAAAAATCATGGGAGTCACCCCGATGTCTATCGATGCAAATCAGGTCCCGGTGGTCGTCATCACCGGCGCGCACGCCCAGCTCTACAACCAGGACCTGGCGCCCACGGCGCCGGAGGGGCGAACCTGGGGGACGTTCAGCCTGTTCTCGATGTGGATGTCCGACGTTCACTCGGTCGGCGGTTATACCTTTGCCGCCAGCCTGTTCTTTCTCGGGCTGACGGGCTGGCAGGTGCTGCTCTCGATGATCGTCGGGATCACCATCGTCTACTTCCTGATGAACCTGATCGGCAGGCCGTCGCAAAAGTACGGCATTCCGTTTCCGGTGGTCGCGCGCATGTCTTTCGGCGTCCGCGGCGCCAATCTCGCCGCGGTCGTGCGGGGAATCGTCGGTATCGTCTGGTATGGGGTACAGACCTATTTCGCCTCCAAGGCGGTGCAGGTGCTGGTGATCGCGATGCTGCCCTCGGCGGCGGAGTTCACCCATAACAGCCTGCTGGGGCTGTCCACGCTGGGCTGGATCAGCTTCGCCTTCATGTGGTTTTTCCAGCTGGTGATCTTCCTGGCCGGGATGGAAACGATCCGCAAATTTATCGATTTCTGCGGCCCGGTGGTCTACGTGGTGATGTTCGCGCTGGCCGGCTGGATGATCTCCAAGACCGGCCTGGACAGCTTCTCGATGCAGTTCTCCGACAAGCACTTCACGGGCCTGGAGTCGATCGGCCTGATGGCCAGTGCCGCGATGCTGATCGTCGCCTACTTCGCCGCGCTGCTGCTGAACTTCGGCGACTTTTCCCGTTTCGCCAAGAGCGAAGCGGTGATGAAAAAGGGCAACTTCTGGGGCCTGCCGGTGAACTTCATCGTTTTTGCGATCATCACGGTGATTGTCACGGGCGGTTCGATGAAGGTCTTCGGCGAGGCGATCATGGACCCGGTGCTGATTGTCGAGAAAATCAATAACCCCCTGGTGTCGATCATCGGCGCGCTCACCTTTATCGTCGCCACCATGGGCATCAATATCGTGGCGAACTTCGTCTCGCCGGCCTATGACATCGCCAATCTGGCGCCGCAGAAAATCAATTTCAAGCTGGGCGGCTTGATCACTTCGATCCTGTCGGTGCTGGTCTGCCCATGGCTGTTTGTCTCGAGTCCCCAGGCGATCACGATATTCGTCAGTATCTTCGGTGCGGTGCTGGGGCCGATGTTCGGCATCATGGTCGCCGACTACTATCGGGTGAAGCGCCAGGTCATCAAGTTGGAGGATCTGTACACGCTGTCGCCTGAAGGCTCGCTGTATTTCGAGGGCGGCTGGAACAACAAGGCCCTGTTCGCGCTGATCGTTTCGGGAAGCCTGTCGATCGGCCTGGCGTTGCTGGGCGCATTCGGCTTGATTTTCAATGTCGGTGACTGGGGATGGCTGATCGGTGCCGGCAGCGGGGCGATCGTTTATGTGCTGGCCAATCGTAGGGCGGCGGCTGTTTCAGCGCTCGGTGAAACGGTCTAGAGGGACTGGGGGAAACGACGGACAGGGTTCTCCGTCGTTTCTCTCGCGGTCTGTTCCGGCGCGGCGGAATCAGGCGAAGACGAAATACTTGCGCACGGTTTCCACCACTTCCCAGGTGCCTTTCATCCCGGGCTCGATCACGAAGATATCGCCGGCGCGCAGGTGGATCGGCGCCAGGCCGTCCGGGGTGATGATGCAGTAGCCTTCCTGGAAGTGGCAGTACTCCCACTTCAGGTACTCGACCCGCCATTTGCCCGGGGTGCAGATCCAGGTGCCCATGATCTTGCTGCCGTCTTCGCTGGTGTAGGCGTTGAGGTTGACGGTGTGCGGGTCGCCCGCCAGTTTTTCCCATTTGCAGGCATCGAGGACCGGCAACGGGTGGGTGTCGCGCAGAACGGTGATCGGTGGATTGGACATGCTGGGCTCCGGGCGCAGGTTCTTGAGGAAGCCTGCACCCTAGCGGTCGTCGGCACCGGGCAGTTGTCCAGGTTCGACATCGACCTGCCCATGAGCGCATAACGCGTCGAGCAAGGCGCGGGCATAACCCGGCAGGTGTTCGAACGAGCGGGCGCACAGCAGCAGCTTGCGTCGGGCCCAGGGCTCGGGCAACGGGCGGCTGACAAAGGCCGTCGCACCCGGCCAACGATCCAGGGTTGCCTGGGGCACGATGCCGGGACCCGCGCCGCGCGCGACCATGCGCAACACCCCGTCAAAGCCGTCGGCCCGCACCCGCAGTTGCAGGCGCATCCCCAGGTGCAAGGCCTGTTCTTCCAGGTAGGCGGCGAGGGCGCTGCCAGCGGGCAGACCGACCTGTTCGTGGCGCAAGGTATCGCTGAAGCGCAGGTGCGATTGTTCCGCCAGGGCGTGGCCGAGGGGAATCGCCACCACCAGCGGATCGTCGCAAAAGGCTCGGGTCTGCAAGTCCCGGGTATCCACCGCGTCGGAGACGATGCCGATCTCCGCCGCGCCCTGGCTGATGGCGTGGACAATTCGCAGGCTGGGCAACTCCTGCAGGTCGAGGTCGATATGCGGGTGGTTGCGCAGAAAGTCCGCGAGCCGTTCCGGCAGGTACTCGCTGATCGCGGCGCTGTTGCCCAGCAGGCGGACCTGGCCTTTCACGCCGTGGGCGTATTCGGCGAGGTCCTGGCGCAGGCGTTCGGCCTGTTGCAGCATCAGCCGGGCATGCTGGGCCAATGCCTTGCCGGCGGGTGTGGGGGTGACGCCACGGCGGCCACGCTGGAAGAACGGCGTACCAAGGGAGGTTTCCAGAGCCCGTATCCGTGCACTGGCGGCCGGCAACGACAGGTGGCTGCGCGCCGCCCCGGCGGTGATATTGCCGGCGTCGAGGATATTCAGGTACAGCCTAAGGTCGATCAGGTCGAAGTGCATGCTCAGCCTCTCTCTTTGCAAAAGGCTAGCTCAATGCATGACAGATTTTCAAACTCGCCGCCCGGGTCCAGTCTGTCGGCATGAGTACATTCCTCGAGTTTTACCAAAGCCTGGGCCTGGCCCTTTCCCTGCTGGTGCTGGGCACCTTTCTGCTGGCGGGCATGGTCAAGGGGGTGATCGGCCTCGGGCTGCCGACGGTTGCCATGGGCCTGCTTGGCCTGGCTATGGCCCCGACGCAGGCTGCGGCGCTGTTGATCATTCCCGCGACCCTGACCAATGTCTGGCAACTGGCGGCGGGTGGGCACTTGTCGACCCTACTCAAACGGCTCTGGCCGATGTTGCTGGCGATCTTCCTCGGCACCGGCGCCGGCACGTGGTGGCTGGGTGGGGTGGAGGGTGGCCATGGGATGGTGCGGGGATTGGGCGTCGCCTTGCTGTTGTATGCCTTGAGTGGCCTGTTTCTGCCGACGCTACGGGTGGGGCCGCGGACGGAACCCTGGTTGGGTCCGGCCTGTGGATTGGTCACGGGGATCATCACCTCGGCCACCGGCGTGTTCGTGATTCCCGCCGTGCCTTACCTGCAAGCACTGGGCTTGAACAAGGATGAGCTGGTGCAGGCGCTGGGCCTGTCATTCACTGTCTCGACCCTGGCGCTGGCCCTCGGTCTGTTCTGGCGTGGGGCGCTGGGAGAGGGGGCCCTGGGGGCCTCATTGCTGGTGCTGCTCCCCGCGATCCTTGGCATGCTGTTCGGGCAATGGCTGCGCCAACGGGTCAGCGCCACGCTGTTCAAACGGGTGTTCTTTATCGGCCTGGGCCTGCTGGGTGGGCATCTGCTGATCGGCGGCTGATGGCTTGAAATGACCGGGGGCTGGGGGCTCCAGCCCCGGTCTTGTTTCAATCAGCCCCGCGGATAGCTGTGCAGCGGCGTGGTATCGCCAGGCGGCCACATCGAGCTTTCGGAACCGGGCTGGTAGAAAGTCACCGTCATACTACGGCGTGAGATTCTCTGCTCCGGGACGACTGGAGAGACGGCGTGCCAGGAGTTGTTCGAGCGGACCAGCACGGCAGAGTTGCCCACCAGCGGCTCGACCAGTGCAGTCACGTCGGCGGGGTCCTTGCTGCGCAGGATGTTCAGGCAGCCGCCATGGGCCCGGTCCCAGGACTCGTTGAAATAGAGAATATGGGTGACCCGTTTGTCCGGCAGGTCCGGATGGGCGCCCAGGCTGGCCCCCGGGCCGTAGTGGAAAACATTCACTTCCATCGGTGCCTGTCGCAGGTCCTGGTCGGTCAGGGCGCTGAGGGCCTCGCGATAGGCCGCGCTGCACAGATCCCGGGCCAGTCGGCGCCAGACATCGCTCAGTTCCGGCTCGTAGGCAATCGCCTCGCTGCCCATCGGCAACAGGGCGCGGGCCTCGTAGTCATAATTCTTTTCGCCGCCATAGCCCGTTACGGTCTTGAAGTGATCGTGGGGATAGGTCGCGGCCAGGGCCGCGGCATCTTGTGCCGAATACAGGTTGCCGATCTCGGCCCATGCATAGGGATCGGTCTTGAGTGCGCCGTGTTTGAGCGCCGACAGGTTCAGGATGGGTTGCATTATCGCTCTCTCAATTTTCTGAAACCACGCCTCAGTGAGCGCAGAGGCGCCGTAACTCTGAAGCTGTTGGATGCTTGCAGTCTCGTGACCTTCGCTTCGCTGAGCGCTAGTTGTTCGGTCAGCAGGAAGATCTGTCGCTGTCGTGCATTGAGCTCGATATTCAGAAAGTCGAGCGTAGGTGCTGCAATTGCTGTCGGTGCCGAGGGCTGGTTATCGCCATGTTCAAGCAAGGTGGGCAGGTTTTGCCAGAAGCGGTTGAGGGCGCTGCGAGTCGAGGTCTTGCCTTGGGCGATGATCTTCGCGACCCGGTCCCAATAGGCGGCCAGCGCCACCTTTGCGGCGCTTAACGACGCCGATGGCCGGGTTTTGCCAAGTCGTGAAGTAAACCAATGCACCGTCAGTTCTTCGGCTGGCGGCAGGGCATGCATCTGCCCCATCTCGGCCAGTGCCGTGTACTTGCCGGTGCTCAGATCCGCCGTCGAAAACACCGGCACGCCGAATACCAGGGCACTGATGGACAGGTGATAGCTGTGACCGATAATGGCTTGGGCGTGGCAGAGGATCTCCGCCAGCAGTAGTGGCTCCGGCCAGAACGGCAGGGTTATGGCGTCGGGTATCCGCGCGGTCACCACCATGGGATGGTCGCCCAGCACCGGGCCGATCGGCATGACCAGCAGGCGGTAGCCGGCCAGCGCCTCCGGATGTTGCTCGAATAGCTGCAAAAACGGTTCAACCACGTGAATCGACTGAATGACGATATAGGGCGCATCCAGCCCGAACGTCTGGCGCAGTTCAGCAAAGGCCGCGCTGGGGTGCAGCTCATCGATCAGGTTGGGCAGGTTGAAGGCGGTATCGGGCAGCACCTGGATGTCGGTGTTCGGGCTGAGCGCGCCCAGGCTTTCGCGGGTGGGTTCATCCCTGACCCGCACGCACTGGCTGTGCTCCAGCGCCAGCTTGAGCAGGGGCGTGCTCCACTCGGGAATATCATTGCAGTGCATGCCCGGGGCGTTCCAGACCACCGGGATGCCATGCTGCTGGGCAATCAGCGCCGGCGATAACCAATACCCCGTGGGGTGATGGATATCCGGGCTGGGAGGGAAGTAGCCATGGGCGACGACTTTATCGAAGCGGATGATGAACCCGCCGCCGATCAGGACACCGTCGAGCTGCTCGGCCAACTCCGGCAGATCGGCGACCGAAGTCACCGCATAGGGCCACTCGGCCTGGTCTTTCGCATTGTAGGAGAAACGATGCAGTTGAACCGAGCCAAGGCGTTTGGTCAATTCGGCCTCGGCGAGGATGGGGAACAGCAGGTCACCATAGTTCTCGACATCGAAGGTGCCGAAGATCCCGATGTGCCAAGTGCGTCCGGTCATTTGCATGGCACGGTTCCGTTACTGAGTAGAGGGTTTGCCCGGGTAGTGGTGTCGACGGCCAGCCAGCCGAGGTCGACGGTCCCGAGAAAGCTCTCGGCATTGGGTAGCATCTCGAAAGCCAGCGGTGCCACTTGTTTTTCGATCAGTTGGGCCGTGTGTTCGATCAGCCCATCCATGAGCTTGAGGGTGACGTGATAGCGACCCGCCGCCAGCTTGGCCTTGAAGGTGACGGTGATTGACGCGTGCTGCCAGCCATCTTCCGCTGGCTCTACCACCAGCGCCAGGTTGGCGCCGCCGATGACCAGCAGGTGGGCTTCTTGAAGGGTGAAGCTGATCGAGGGTTGGCGGATGGACGTTTGAATCCGTGCCTGGACGTGGATTTCGACGCTTTCGCCGTACAGGTAGACGGATGTCAGCGCTTGCGTGTTGGTGAAGACGGCGCTGCTGATATGCCCTTCCGAGGTACCGAAGGCGATACCGTCCCGGGTGTCGAGGAATGACTTGCGCGTGACCGCGATATCGCCTCCGGAGGCCCAGCGTCGCTGTTCATCGCGCATGTCGAGCAGGTACAGTTCGGCCATGTCCTCGGGCGCACCGCTGGCAACCAGTTGGCCCTGGTCCAGGTAGATCACCCGATGGCAAAAGCGTTTGACCAGGTTCATGTCGTGGGACACGAACAGCAGCGTGGTGCCGCTTTTGGTCAGGGTCTCCAGGCGGTTCAGGCACTTGAACTGGAACGCTGCGTCACCCACTGAAAGCGCCTCGTCGACGATCAGGATATCCGGCTCCACGCATACCGAGACCGCAAAGGCCAACCGCACCAGCATGCCGCTGGAGTAGGTCTTGATCGGTTGCTCGATAAAGTCGCCAATGTTGGCGAAGGCCTGGATCTCTTCGAAACGGGCGTCGATCTGTGCCGGCGTCAGGCCCAGGACCGCGGCATTCAGGTAGACGTTCTCGCGACCGCTGAATTCCGGATTGAAGCCTGCGCCCAACTCCAGCAGGGCGGCAATCCGGCCCTGGACCTGAAGGGTGCCCTGGGTGGGCGTCAGGGTCCCGCAGAGCAACTGCAGGAGCGTGGATTTTCCGCTGCCGTTTCGGCCGATGATACCGACGGTTTCGCCCCGGCGAATTTGCAGGGAGATGGCTTTGAGCGCCCAGAACTCACGATAGAATCGCTTGCGATTGCGCAGCAGCATTTGCAGCAGGCGGTCTTGGGGGGTGTCGTAGATCTGGTAGCACTTGCTCAGGTCTTGGACATCAATTGCGAAATCAAGCGACATTGGCAAGTCCGTTACGCATTAATACAAGCATCCTTAAAGCACTCACCTTCCGTCCATCACCTCATGCCCAAAGGCAGGTCAGGCGGCGCTGTCTTTGTTGTCGGCGTAACGAGTAGGACTTTTCTCTAGATTGAGGGGAGTCCATCCCAATTTTTGTAGTGTAATTCTTGTGTGGCTGAGAATAATTGATAATTGGGATTTCTGAAATAAGGAATTATCCCTGGAGGCAAAACAGTCCGTCTTGAAGAACAGGGTGGCGGGGAATAGGTCGGTTTATGTCGGGATATTGGCGTCAATAGGCATTTAAGTGCCGAAGTTAGTTAAGGGAAGTGTATCTGGAGGCCGGCACTGGCAATGTAATAATTGTGTTTGGATTAATACATTTCAGACAAAATAACGCAGCCGCTGAATAGGGCGATTGTCGAGCGAGTTTTCCATGAGGAACACAGGTGAAAGCCAGATCCGATGAATTGCAGATCTTTGTGTGTGTCATCGAGTGCGGCTCGATTTCCGCCGCAGCCGAACAGGTTGGCCAGACGCCATCGGCGGTCAGCCGGAGCCTGTCGCGGCTCGAGGCCAAGTTGGAGACCACCTTGATCAACCGCACCACGCGGCGCATGGACCTGACCGAGGAGGGCAAGTTTTTCTTCGAGCGAGCCAAGCAGATCCTGGAGCAGATGGATGAGCTGGAGGAGCGCCTGTCCTTGCGTCAGCGCAGGCCGGCCGGGCGCCTGCGGATCAATGCCGCTTCGCCCTTCATGTTGCATGCGGTGGTGCCCTATATCGCGGAGTTTCGCCGCTTGTATCCGGATATCCAGTTGGAGCTCAACAGCAACGACCTGATCATCGACCTGCTGGAGCAAAGTACCGATATCGCCATTCGTATCGGCAATCTGGCGGATTCGACCCTGCACGCGCGCTCCCTGGGCAGCAGCCCGCTGAATATCCTCGCCAGCCCCGCGTATCTGGAAAAGCATGGGCTGCCGGCCAGCGTCAGCGAGTTGTCCGGGCATACATTGCTCGGGTTTACCCAGACCGAAAGCCTGAACCACTGGCCTTTGCGGCATGCCCAGGGTGATCGCTGGCAGATCCAGCCGGGCATCTGCGCGTCCAGCGGCGAGACATTGCGCCAGTTGGCCCTGGAAGGGCAGGGCATTGTCTGCCTGTCGCATTTCATGACCCATCAGGACATCCAGGCCGGGCGCCTGCGGGTGATTCTGCCCGAGGCCAACAGCGGCTATCGCCAGCCGATTCACGCGGTGTACTACCGCAACTCGCAGCTGGCGTTGCGGATTCAGTGCTTCCTCGATTTCATCCAGGACAAGCTGGCGGGGTATGCCGTGTAGGTGTCGGCATGGGGGGGCGGATCTGATGCTTTCAGATCATTCGTGACGCCTGCGCAAGAGTGAATTGGGTCGCATAGGCTTATTCGGCACGGATAAGTCTTCGATACTGGGTCCATCACTGACCCACGCACGGAGTTTCTCCATGAACGTTTTCATTACCGGCGCCGCCGGCTTTATCGGCGGCTCCATCGCCACTGGCCTGGTCAAGGCCGGTCATCAGGTCACGGGCCTTGTGCGCAGCGCCGAGCAGGCTGAAGAAATGCGTTGCCTGGGCATTACCCCTGTCATCGGTACCCTGGATGACAGCCTATTGCTCGCTGAACAGGCACGCCAGGCCGACGCGGTGATCAACGCCGCCAGCAGCGACCATCGAGGGGCGGTGGAAGCCTTGCTTGGCGCCCTGCGCGGCTCCGACAAGGTGTTCCTGCACACCAGCGGTTCGAGCATTGTCGGTGATGCCTCCGGCGGCCTGGCCAGCGACCACATTTACTATGAAGACCAACTGCCCGAACCGACTGTCGACAAGGCCGCGCGCGTGGCCATCGACAACCTGGTCCTGGGCGCGGCCGCCTTCGGCGTGCGCTCGGCGGTGCTCTGCAACACGCTGATCTACGGTCACAGCCGGGGCGTGAACCGCGACAGCGTGCAGTTGCCACGGCTGCTCAAGCAGGCGCGCAAGAGTGGTGTGGTGCGCCATGTCGGCACGGGCCGGAACATCTGGTCCAACGTGCATATCGATGATGTGGTGGCGCTGTATCTGTTGGCACTGACCAAGACCCCGGCGGGCGCCTTCTACTTTGTGGAAAGCGGTGAGGCCGCGTTTATCGAGATGACCTCCGCCATGGCCCGGGCCCTGAACCTGGGCGAGCCGCAGGACTGGCCGCTGGCTGACGCCGAGGCCGAGTGGGGTTATGAAATGGCCAACTACGGCCTGGGTTCCAACAGCCGGGTACGCGGCAAGAAAGCCCGCGAACTGCTGGGCTGGGCACCCAAGCGTACGTCGGTGACCGAGTGGATTCTCAACGAGATGGTGTAACGCAGCCGCGGGTTGATCGTTCCCGGACCTGGGTGCGATCAGCCCGGCCAGGCGCTCTGATCTGTGCGCTTGCCTGTGCGTCCCGGAGGCTTTAAGACGTGGTTTTTGCGAGCCACTTCGCGCTTTTTGCGGTGGTGGCACCTGGCTATTAAAGAATCTGCTTTCGAGGCCGAAGCGCTTTGATCCAGGTAGCCAGGAAGACCCGTCATGAGTTTTGGTAAAACCACTCCCGTCCTGCATATCGATGACGAGGGCAGGGCGTTGGCGTTCTACATCGACTTCCTCGGATTCTGCGTCGATTGGCAGCACCGTTTCGAGCCCGGGTTTCCGTTGTACTTGCAAGTATCCCGGGGTGACTGCGTGCTGCACCTGAGTGAGCACAAGGGCGACGCCACGCCGGGAGCGGCGCTGCGTATTGAAACCGACGAGCTGGAAGCGTTCAGGGCGCAGTTGCTGGACAGGGCCGGCGGCGATGTACCGCCAGAGATTCAGGCCATGCCCTGGGGCAGCCTGGACATGACGCTACGTGATCCGTTCGGCAATCGGCTGGTGTTTACCAACGCGATTTGCGCCTGACGACGTCCAGCCGGGTTGAAGGCGGTCATCTGTGGGAGCGGAGCTTGCCGGGACGCCGGATCGCCGCGAAGAGGCCCATGAAGCCGGCAAAAGCTTCGTGGATGCACGAGGTGGAAGGCAGTGCTGTTTTCTTCGACCTGATTGGCGCCACAGATTCCCTTCCGTGGGCTTGGCGAGACTGGGGTTATCAGACTCGGAAGTGGCTGACCATCGCCTGCAACTGACTACCCAACCGGGCCAGTTCGACGCTGGACGCCGCGGTTTCGTCGCTGGCGGCGGCGGTCTGTTCGGACACGTCACGGACATTGACGATACTGCGGCTGATCTCTTCGGCCACCGCACTCTGCTGCTCGGCTGCCGCGGCGATCTGCTGGTTCATCGACTGGATGTTCGACACCGTGCGGGTGATGTTTTCCAGTGAGGTGCCGGCCTTGCGGGTCAGGGCCACGCTGCTGTCGGTCAGGGTGCGGCTGTTGTTCATCACATTGGCCACTTGCTGGGTGCCGTTCTGCAAGGCGGCCACCAGGCCTTCGATCTCCTCGGTGGACTTCTGGGTGCGCTGGGCCAGGCCACGTACCTCGTCGGCGACCACGGCAAAACCGCGTCCGGCTTCACCGGCCCGTGCTGCCTCGATGGCGGCATTGAGTGCCAGCAGGTTGGTCTGTTCGGCCACGGCCTTGATCACGTCCATGACGGCACCGATCTTGTCGCTTTCCTTCTGCAGCACGCTCATGGCTTCGGTCGAACGCACCACTTCGGTGGCCAGGCGTTCGATCTGGGCAATGGCTTCGCCGACCACCTTGTCCCCTTCACGGGCTTCACCATCCGCGGCCGCGGCGGCCTGGGAGGCCTGTTCGGCATTGCGCGCGACCTCCTGAACGGTGGCGGTCATTTCGTGCATGGCAGTGGCGACCTGGTCGGTTTCGATCTTCTGGCTGTTGACCCCGGCGCTGGTCTGTTCGGTGACCGCCGAGAGTTCCTCGGCGGCGCTGGCGATCTGGGTGACGCCATCGCGGATACCGCTGATCAGGTCACGCAGGGTGCTGCCCATGCGCTGGATGCCTTGTTGCAACACGCCCAACTCGTCACGGCGGGTCACCACCAGGTTGTGGGTCAGGTCGCCGGCGGCAATGCGCTCGACCACGCCGAGGGTCTCGCGAATCGGGCGGGTGATCTGTCGGGTGATGACCACGGCGGCGAGAATCCCCACCAGCAACGCCAGCAGCGTACTGCCCAGTTGGAAGGTACGGGCTTGGGCGCTTTCGCTGTCACGCCGGTCCAGCTGGATCTGATACAGCGCTTCGCTGCGCGTGACGATGTCGGTGCCTTGGTCGGTCATTTCCTTGCGCGCCTGCACGGCGGCGGCGTTGGCGGACTTGTAGGCCTGCAACGCGGTGCGGTAGTTGCCCAGGGCCGTCTCGAGCTGGGTCACGGAGCCTTGTTCGGCGCTGCTGAAGGCTTGCTCCAGGTCCTTGAGCCCGGCGATCGCTTCGCTCAGCTGATTGAAGGCTTTCTGCTCGGTGTCCGGGTTGCTGTTGGCGGCGTAACCGCGCACTTCATAGCGGGTGAGCTGGAACTGTTCCTTGGCCCGGGTGATGGCCTGGAAGCGTTCGAAGCGGCCTTCCTCGCCAGGTTGCATGCGCAGCACCTGATCGTTGATGGCGGTGATCAGCTTGCTGACGGTATCGGCGTTGTCGCCCATGGTCTGGCGTGCGCCGTTACCGGTGCGATAGGCATCGCGCATCTTGTTCAGCGATTGCTGGTATTGCGTGATGAGGTCCGCCTGCTCCTTGAGCAGCTTGAGGTTTTCCGGGCTCTTGAAACTGCCGATCAGCTTCTGCTGTTGATCGATGAACGCTTGCAGGTTGACCTGGACGTTCTGGGCGGCGGTTTCGTCGCCGTTGGTCAGCATGTATTGCAGGCGCGCCACGCGCAGTTTGGTCAGCGAGGCGTTGAGCTGGGTGATGTCGCTCATCCAGTTGCTGCGGTCGATCAGCCCACCCAGGCTGTTCCAGCCGGTCAGGGCCAGGATGGTGGTCAGAAGCAGTACCAAGCCGAAACCCAGGCCAAGTTTCAGGTTGACGCTGATATTGCCAAACCAGCTATTCATCGAATTCCTCCAGGAACGTTGTGTTGCATGCTATCGGGTGGCTGGAAGGTGTTGTTTTTGGAGCCAGCTGAATTTGTTGGTAGAGCTTTTATCGGCGGTAACACAAATAGCTGAACGATATTTTGTCATACAGCATGTTTCTGCGTTGTGAGGACGAGGATAGCTTTGTTTGTCGTTTGCCTGTTCGTGAGGTCGATTTCAGGCAAAAAAAACCGGCGCTCCGAAGGCGCCGGTTCTTTACTGCTCGATCATGCGAGGCAATTTATTGGCCGTAGAAATTATACAGACGCTTGCCGCCGATGGTGATGGTGCTCAGGACCTTGATCGGCGCTGGCGGCGTCGGCACGTTCAACCCCTGGTCGACGATGACCACGTTGTTCGGCGAGGCTGTGAGAAAGGCTGTCAACTCGGCTTCGGTCATCAGCACTTGCTGCTGGCGCTGGGTATAGAACACGGTGGAGGCCAGTCGCTCCTCCGGTTGGAACAGGGCGACCTGTTTGCCGTGAGCCTGCAGTTCGATGACCTGGTCGGTCAGCGGTTTGAAGGAGTTCTTGAGGTCGGAGCGCGACTCCAGCGACGCCACTACCAGGTAGCCGACGACCACCAGTGCCATCAGCCCCATCGCCAGCGGACGGTGAAGTTTCACCAGCTTGGCGCTGAAGGGGGAGGTGGCCGAGCGCCGACGCAGCCATTCGAGAATCACCAGCGAGTATTCGGCGGCGATGATGGCGGCGGCTGGGGCCATGGACATCAGGTAGACCATGCGCTTGCTGGAAGCCAGGGTCAGCAGGGTGAACTGGGCCAGGATCCAGACAGTCGCGAACAACAGGTGACGATTGGCTACCAGGCGCTTGCGCAGGTTCCACAGGCCCAGGTACACCAGCAGGTTCCAGGGCAGGAAGGCTTCCGGCAGCTTGGCCAGGTAGTAGTAGAACGGCTCGTAGTGCCCGGCGGCGGTGAAGGATCCGCTGAAGCGGCCCACGCTGTTGGCCCACAGCACTTCACCGACGGCTTGCATACCGCCGCGCTGGTAGAGCAGCACCAGCCAGATCAGCAGGGGAATCAGCCCTAGCGCGGTGAACAGCGCCGGGCGCAGCCAGTCGCCGAAGCTGAAGCGTCTGTCGATCAGGCTTTGGCTCACCAGGTAGACGAAAATCACGATACCCGGCAGGGCTAGGCCCAGTACGCCCTTGCTCAGGGTCGAGATCACGATGCCCAGGGCGAAGACACACCACGCCGCCAGGGTTGGCTTGCCTTGTGTGCGTTGCTCGGTGGCGCGGAAGAAGGCCAGCAGGGCCAGGGTCACCCCGAGGCTGAGCAGTGCGTCTTCGCCGACCTGGCGCGCGTTGCCCAGGTAGCTGGCCATGGTGGCGAGCATGGCGGCGGCGGTCCAGGCCAGCACGCTCGGACGCCCGATCTTGCGCAGGAATGCAAACAGCGAGAGCACCGTGAACAGGCCGGCGAAGGCCGAGGCCAGGCGCACGGCCAGGGGGCTGCCGCCAAACAGCTGGATGGCGCCGGCATCGAGCCAGAGGCTCAACGGTGGTTTTTCCAGGAAGGGCTCGCCCAACAGGTGCGGGGTGACCCAATCCCGGGTCAGGTGCATTTCCATCGCGATCCCGGCTACCCGGGATTCGGTGGAGCCTTGCAGCTCATGGTTACCCAGTCCGAAAAAGAACAGTAGGCCGCTCATCAAGAGCAGGATCAGGAAGGGGCGTGTCATTCGCATAGTGATACCGAATAGAGAGGAAGCGGGCCGCAAGGCAATCTGTTGATTGAAAAAGTATACGGGGCGATTTCTCAACATATTGTGAAGAGCTATCGCCTTAGGGTATGTCTAAATGTTTCAGTCGCCCAAGGCTTCACCTTCGCGGCGAGGGTCGGCGCCACCGGCCCATGACGACAGACCCTTGGCATCACGCACGCGCATGATCGCCTGGGTGCCGCTGGTCATGTCCATCTCGCTGACGGCGTGGCCCTTGTCCTGCAGTGCCTTCACCAATTGCGGCGAGAACAGGCCCTGTTCCAGTTCGGTGGGGCCGTTGCGGCTGCCGAAGTTGGGCAGGTTGATGGCCGACTGTGGGTCGAGTTTCCAGTCCAGCAGGCCGACCAGGGTCTTGGAAACGTACTCGATGATCTGTGAGCCGCCGGGCGAGCCGACGGTGCCGAGAAACTCGCCGCTCTTGCGGTCGAACACCAGGGTCGGGGCCATCGACGAGCGTGGACGCTTGCCCGCTTCGACACGGTTGGCCACCGGCTTGCCGTCTTCGCTGGGCACGAAGGAAAAGTCGGTCAACTGGTTGTTGAGGATAAAACCCTCGACCATCAGGTGCGAGCCGAACGAGCTTTCCACCGTGGTGGTCATCGACACGGCGCCGCCCTGGTCGTCCACGGCGACGATCTGCGAGGTGGAAATGCGCATCGGCGAGCGGTCCGGCGCCAGGGCCACCTGGATACCGGCCGGTACCCCGGGCTCGGCCTTGCCCAGGCTGCGTTCGCCGATCAGGCGCGCGCGGCTGGCGAGGTAGCCGGGGTCGATCAAGCCGGCGACCGGGACCGGGATGAAATCGCTGTCGGCGACATACAGGCCACGGTCGGCATAAGCCAGGCGATCGGCTTCGGCGATCAGGTGCACGGCCTGCGGGCTCGGTTCGAGACCGGCGGGACTTGAGCTTTTCAGCGGGCCGAGTGCGGCCAGGGCCTGGCGTTTGTCCTGCGCTTCCAAGGCCTGCAAGGTGCCGAAGATCTGCGCGATGGCGATGCCGCCGGAGGACGGTGGCGGCATGCCGCAGAGCTGCCATTGTTTGTAGTCGGAGCACACCGGTGCGCGCTCCTTGGCTTGATAGCCTTGCAGGTCGGCCAGCGAGAGCGTTCCGGGGTTGGTGCTGCCATTGACCGCCGCGACGATCTCCTCGGCGATGACACCCTTGTAGAGTGCGTCGGTGCCTTCGTTGGCGATGCGTTTGAGCACGGCGGCCAGCTTCGGATTCTTCAGCGTCGTGCCGACGGCTTTCGGGCTGCCGTCGGCGTTGAGGAAGTAGGCGGCCATGGCGGGCGAGTGGGGCAGGAACGGACTGGCGACGATCTGCTTGTGCAGGCGTGGCGAAATCGGGAAGCCCTGTTCGGCCAGGCGGATGGCCGGCGCGAAGAGCTTCGCCCAGGGCAGGCGGCCCTGGGTGCGATGGGCCAGTTCGAGGGCGCGCATCACCCCGGGTGTACCGACCGAACGTCCGCCGATCTGTGCCTGGGTGAAGGCCATCGGCGTGCCGTCAGGGTTGAGGAAGAGTTTCTCGGTGGCGCCTGCCGGTGCGGTTTCACGTCCGTCGTAGGCATGCACCTTTTGGCCGTCCCAGACCATGATGAAGGCACCGCCGCCGATGCCGGTGGCTTGCGGTTCCACCAGGGTCAGCACGGCTTGCATGGCAATTGCCGCATCCACGGCGGAGCCGCCCTGGCGCAGGATCTCGCGCCCGGCTTCGGCCGCCAGGGGGTTGGCTGCCGCGGCCATGTGCCGGGTCGCGTGTTGCGTGAGCATGCCGGTGCGATAGCCCGTGCCGATTTCCGGCGCGTCGGGCAGGGTGGCGTCGGCTGAGGCAAACGGTGCATTGCAGACGGCGAGCGCGAGGCTGATGGTCAGGGCGCAAAGGGAGAAACGACGTGATGGAAAACGTGAGTGCACTGTGTAGGCTCCTGCCTTGGACTTGCTCGGCACTATAGTCCGGGCGTGGCGGCGGGAACAATCGTTGAGCTGGCGGGGCCAGGCAGCAAGCCGTGCAAGCGGTGAATACCCAGCTGATCGAGTTGTATTGGCAGGTGGGTGCTTATATCAGCCATAAGCTGGAACAGGCCGAGTGGGGCGATGCGGTGGTCAGCCAGTTGGCCGAGCATCTGGCTCGGACGCAACCTGGGTTACGTGGATTTACCCGGCGTAATCTTTTTCGTATGCGCCAGTTTTACGAGACTTATCGGGGCGATGAGAAAGTGTCAGCGCTGCTGACACAATTGCCCTGGACCCACAATCTGCTCATTCTGGGGCAGAGTAAACACCCGCAAGAGCGTGAGTTCTATTTGCGTTTGGCGATTCAGGAAAAGTGGTCGACACGCGAGCTGGAGCGTCAGTTAAAGGCTGCATTGTTCGAGCGTAGTGTTACCCAACCAGCAAAGGTTTCGGCAGTGCTGAGACAATCTCACCCCGATGCGCTGGACTTCTATCTGGAAGCGCTGGATCGCAATGAACGAAAACCCCACGAGAACCCAGCTATCGGTGTATTGCTCTGTGCCAGCAAGGACGATGAGGTGGTCGAGTACGCGCTCAACCGCAGCCTGTCGCCAGCCTTGATTGCCGAATACCAGACCCGCTTGCCGGACAAACAGTTGCTACAGGCCAAGCTGCATGAGTTCTATGCACTCAATACGTCGTCATAAAGGCGTACTCAAAACGCCCGGATCCAGCGCACTTTCGTCGAGGCCTGGACCGCCCCGCCTCCGCTTCCCGTGGTGGGTTGGGTGGTGACGGTCTGATCGGCGGTGACGCTCGACACGTCGATGGCGATGCCGCCCTGGGAAATAGTGGTTGGGCTGGTGCCATTGTTACCGGTGGACAGCGCGCCTTTGATATTGGTGGTGGCGCCCGAGGTGCTGACCAGGCCCCCGAGGATGACGTTGCCGTACAAGGTCCAGCCGCTGGTGCTCAGTCCGCTGTTGGCTTCAATGGCAATGTTGCCGATGGGCAGGCCGCTGTGGCTGACGTTGGAGGCGTCGGTCCAGGTGGCCAGGGTCCCCGCTGTCTTGTTGCACAGGTTGGTCGGGTAGAACGACCCGCCGCACAGGTTCGTATAGCCGGAGAAGTTCGGCGAGTACAAGGGCACCATGCCGCTGCTGGTCAGGGTGACACTGGCGTTGGTGAGCACGGTATTGGTGAGTCGGGTCAGGCTCTGCACGCCATCGAGGGTGATATTTCCATTGAACCAGAGCACGCCCGGCGGCATGGCCTTGATACCGGTGAAGGTCCATCCGCTGCTGGGTGTCGCGCTGCTGCCGCAACTGGTGTTGCCATAGTTGCAGATCAGGAAGTTGGCCCCCAGCAGGGTACGCATATCGGTGGTCGTCAGGTTGTAGGGGCCCGCCGGCACCGCCGTACCGGCGGCGGTCTTGACGTTCTGGATGGTCAGCATCGGCGTGTTGCCGACAAAGTCGAACACATAGTTGGCCTGGCTTTTCAGGGGCGTGACATCCACCGCGACGGTGGTGATGTTGCAGTACGGCACACCGGGCAGGCCGGGTGAGGCGGTGGCGACGTTCTGCGTCAGGTTCGCCAGGGCGGCGCCGGTGTAGGCCGTGCCGTTCTGGTTGAGCAGCTTGCCGGCGATCTGGCTGGCGGCGGTGAACGATGGCGTGTTGTATTGCGTCACGCTCAAATTGCCGCCGCCCTGGAACTGGCCCACCGTCGCGGTGAGGATCGACACGTCGCTGTTGGCCTTGAGCGCGGTGTAGGTGGCGCTGTAGCCGGTCAACGCCATGGTGTTGCCCCAGAAGGTGCCGACGGTGCCGGTGAGGAAGTTGATATCGCCGCCGTACACCGAGTTGTAGGTCAGCGAAATACTCGCGGGCAGGCTGCTGGTCCCGGAGATCAGCACGGCGCCGGCCGTGGTGCTGATGACCCCGCTGGCTTGGATGACCTTGCTCAGGTCCAGGGTATAGACCGTGCCGTCGGTCAGGGTGATCAGGGCGGTGCCGCTGCCGGCCGCGGTGATCGAGTTGTCGGGGTTTTTCGTGCCGCCAACCAGGGCGGTGCCGATCGTCGAGCCGCCCGAAAGCACGTTGGCCTTGAACGCACCTGCCGTGATCGCCACATAGCTGCCGCCGGACTGGGAGATGGCAATGGACTTGGCGCCCACCGTCAGGTTGACCGGCTGGCTGCTGGAACTCATGGCAAAGGTCCCTTCGGTGTAGAGGGTCGCGTTGTTCGCGATGCCGCCACCGCTGAGGTTGATGCCGCCCTTGGCGCAGCCGGAGACATAGGCGGTCGAGCCGTTGGAAATGGTCAGCACACCGGTCACGGCGATGTTCGCCAGGGTGCTGCCGTTGGTGATCGACAGGCTGCCACCGCTGTAGTTGAAGTTGCCGTTGAACTGCAACGCCGGCGGCAGATTACCGCTGGGAGGCGAGCTCGCGGCACTGGCCGGCGTCAGCACGTAGACCACTTGCACGGTGTTGGTCGCCAGGGTGTTGGTGGCGGTGATGGTGGCGGTGACCAGCGTGCTGCTACCGCTGGCGACCTTGGAAATGATCTGCGCACTGAGCCCGCTGGCGCTGATCGGCAGGTTGCCGACGGTCACATTGGCCAGGGTGCTGTCCTGCTGCAATTGCGCCTGCAAGTACAGGCGCACCCATTCCACGCCACTCCAGACCCGCGATTCCGCCGGCGAAGTGGCGTGTGCCGCCAGTTGTTGCTGCTGGGCGCCGCGTATGCCGTACATCATCCCCAGGGCGGTCACGGTCAGGGCCATGCCGACGAACAGGATCATCAGCGTTGCGGCCATGCCGCGTTGAGCGGCGCGCGGCGATTGGGAAAACGATCGGGCTGGCATCGGGGGCTCGGTCAGGAAGAGGGTTTTTCGAAATTGATCAGGCACGCCGTCGCCTTGCTTTGGACGTAGGCGGGCTGTGGGTTGGTGCTATTGGGGTCCAGTGTGCTGTTGTTGGCGCTCAGGGTGATTTGCAGGCGATAGGCGGTATTGGTGGTGTCGGTGTTACGGCCGTAAGGCCAGCAGGTGGCGAAGCCGACCGAGAACGGCGTGGTGCTCTGGCCGGCGGCGATCAGTGTGGTGCTGGTCCAGGTCGCGCTGCCCCATTGCGCCGAGGCCTGGGTACAAGTGGCCCCGCTATTGATGCTGATCAGGGCGCCGTTGCTGACCAGCAGCCCGGCACAACTGGCTACGGCCGCTGAGCTGGTCTGATAGGACCAGACAAT
Source organism: Pseudomonas sp. MWU12-2345 (assembly GCF_023242385.1). NCBI lineage: Bacteria > Pseudomonadati > Pseudomonadota > Gammaproteobacteria > Pseudomonadales > Pseudomonadaceae > Pseudomonas > Pseudomonas sp. MWU12-2345. The sequence continues at coordinate 343,930 of NZ_JALLJA010000005.1, forward strand.
CGCGTTGCCGGTGGTGCCGTTCGGCGCGGCGCTGGTCAGGGTCGGGAAGTTGGCCTGGGCGGTGGCGGTGCCGGTCAGGGTGCCATTGGTCAGGGTGGCGCCGGACAGCAGCACGAAATTGTTGTCGATATCGGAGGTGGCGCGCGCGGTGGGGCTGCCACTCCAGAACCCGCCATTCATCAGTTCACGTTGGGCCGTCAGCAGTCCCGAGGCGACCTGGCCATCCTGGCTGGCGCTCTGGAGCGATGTCACCGTGCTATAGACCAGGTTTTTATACAGCGAGAGCATGGCCAGGATACTGAGCAGGGAAATGACCGTGCCGACCATCAGGCTGATCATCGTGAAGCCACGTTGCGTACGGCTCATGGCTCGTCTCCGACGCGGATGATGCCGCCAAAAATACCGCTGTCCTGGGTGCGGGTGGTCAGCACCACCGAACTCTGCGGCGCACCGCCGGTGAGGACGCTGGTGCCGACGGTGACGGCAGCGGGGCTGGTGCAGGTCGCGACGATCGGCTGGGTCGTGGTCTGGGTGGGAAGGGACACGACGAGCAGGGCGGCGTTGGTTGTGCACAACAGCGCGCCATTCTGCTCCAGCAGGCTGCGCATCTGGCTGACCACGATATTTTCCAGTTTCATGTCGCGCTGGCTCACCGCAGCCCTCGACGCGATATAGGTGATCCCCAGGCCGATGATTGCCATCAGCAGGATGCCGACCAGTGCCTCGATCAGGATATCGCCGCGTTGCGGCTTTGCGGCCGACCTAGATGAGCGGGACATTGACTGCAATCTCGCTGCCTGCCGTGACTTGAAGGGTGCCGGTGGTGCATGAGCCGCTGCTGACCGCGAAACCGCGGTTGTTGAAGGCGACACAGGCCAGGTTGACGCTGGCGACCTGGATAACGGCGGCGGCCGGGAGCGGGGCGCTCCAGAGGAGTGATGTGGTCGCGGTACAATCGATGGTCTGCCCGGGAGTGAGGCTCAATAACTTGAGGCTCTGGCCGGAGACGCACAGCACGGCGGCGGGTGCGGTGTCCTGCACCTTGCCCGGGTTGCGCAGGGCGATCGACTTGGCGCGACTGAGTCCTTGTTTCACGAGGCCGGCGGCATCGCGCTGATAGGCGCTGTTGGTCCACGACTGGGTCAAGGGCACCCCCACTACCAGCAAAAGCGCGAACACGGTAATCGTGATCATCAACTCGATCAGAGTGAAGCCACGGCTGTGCATTACAGCCAACTGCTATACGGACTGCAGGAGGAGAGGTTGCGATTGTTACCCTGGTCCAGGGTCAGGACGCAGCCACTGACAGTGGCGCCGGTACCCGTGGCGGTCACAGTGTAGGTTGTGGCGGTGGAACTGAGGGAATAGCTGAAATTGCTGGACTGGCTGGGTTGCCAGCCTGACGTCGGGCTGGTGCAGGGCGACGGGCTGCCGAGCAGCACGCATTGGATCTGGGTGACACCGCTGGCGGTCGAGACCGGGTACACCAACTGTTTCTGGTAATAGTTTTCCAGGTTGAGGCTCAATGCGACCAGATCCGCCTCGGCCGACTTGAGGTTGCTCTTGGTGATGTAACTGTTATAGGCCGGAAGGGCGATGGCGGCGAGGATCGCGACAATGGCGACCGTGATCATCATTTCGATCAGGGTAAACCCCGATTGTATTCTGGCGTTGTTCATAGGCACTTCATCGGCAATTTTATTGGCGTTTACCCGGTGACCGACTGGTCACGCGTCATTATGACATCATTGAATGACGGTTCGGGAATCGAGCCGACAGGAACGATCCGGCCTGATGAATCTTTCATTATCGGTCTTATTCCAGGACCTTCTGCTGATCTCCATCACTCCGCAGGCCGATCGATCAACCGAGCGGAGCCTTGCTCAGGGCAGGGCTCCGTTCGGTCCGATTCATCGGTACGTTCAACGCAAAGCCTTTACGCCATCGCCAACTGCACCACCTTGAAAATCACCATTCCCATGGCGACGACCAGATAGCCGCGCAGCACGCCCATCCAGATGCGATTGCGTTGTGACAGGATCATGGGCTTGAGCTGGCCCAGTGGCGGCATGCGCCAGGAGTTCAACATTTCCTGGGTGACGGGGGGTGTTTTGTGGGGCAGGCCCACCTTGTCCACGGCTTCGCGGGCATGCAGCACGTTGACAGCGATGGCGATGACCAGGCCCACGACACCACCGCCAATCAGTATATCGGTGATGGTTTCACCGGACATGTCCGGGAAGGCCACGGCCGAGGTCAGGACCACGGACAACAGCACGAGTATCGCGACGATGACCGCGGTCACCAGATTGGTGAAGCGCTTGTTTACCCAGGGGCCGAGTACTTCCTTGTCATTACACAGCAGCAGGAACACCGTGGCGCTGGGCAGCAGGACGCCGGCCAGGGTCTGTACCGCGTTGGTCAGCAGGCCCAGCGGGACGCCGGGGATCAGCACCAGGGCGGCGGCGACGGCGATCAGGCCACAGTACATCAGGTAGAAGCCCTTGGCATCGCCGGGTTTGCGGTGCAGCGAGTGCTTCAGGCTCAGGACATCACCCAGGGCGTAAGCGGTCGACAGCGACACGGCCATGGCCCCGATGATACTGGCGTCGATCAGGGCGACCGCGAACAGCACGCCCGGCAGGCGCCCGTGGTACTTGGCGATACCGGCGGCAATGGCGCCGGCGTCGGTGAAGTTGCCGAACTCCGGGTTACCGACGAAGACCTGCGCGGTGAAGGCAATCATCGCCACCGCGCCGATCACCACCAGGGCGATGCCCAGCCACAGGTCGGCGCGTTCGTACTTGATGAAGCGTGGGGTGATGCGCTTATCGATCACATAGCTTTGCTGGAAGAACAACTGCCAGGGCGCCACGGTGGTGCCGACGATCCCGATGATCAGCAGCAACACTTCCGACAGCTTGCCGTCAGCCGGCAGTTGCGGGGTGAAGAAGTCATGGGCGACCTGGGTCATGGGCGGGTGGATCATCAGGAAGATCGGCACCAGCAGCAGGCTGCCGAAGACCAGGACCAGGGCGAACCGTTCGAAGCGCCGGAAGTTGCCCGTGCACGCCGCCAGCATGATGAACACCGCTGCCAGGCACACGCCGGCCACCTTGGGCACCCCGAGGAAATCCATCCCCAGGCTGATGCCGATGAACTCGGTGACGATGGTCAGGGCGTTGAGGATAAACAGGTCGATGGCACTGAACGCGCCCCAGAACTTGCCGAAGCGGTCGAGGATCAGGCGGGCATGGCCGACACCGGTCACCACACCGAGGCGCAGGACCATCTCCTGGTTGACGTAGAGCACCGGGATCAGCAGGGCCAGGGTCCACAGCAACAGCGTGCCGTAGTTCTGGCCGGCCTGGCCGTAGGTGCTGAAGGCGCCGGCGTCGTTGTCGCCGACCATGACGATCAGGCCTGGGCCGAGGATGGCCATCAGGGTCTTGAGGCGATGCATCCAGCCGTTGCGTGGGGCGACATCGTCATGGCGGATGGTGCCGAAGGCTCCGCGGATATCGCCGATATGGGCGCTGTCGAGGACAGCGGATTGGGCATTCAAGTTGGACATGGTGAGTTCCTCCAAAGCGTGGCATTGGCAGCCGCTTTCGATTCCCATCGGACAGGCGAGCACGGGTCTTCCTTCTCCTGGCCACAATCCGTGGGCTTTGTTGGAGACGAAATGACAGGCATTCCTGGCGTTACGGGAAACGCAATAAATTGGGTTGTTCAACCGCTGACCGAGGTCGGTCGGGGTTGCTTGGAGGTCACACGGAAGGGAACTGCGTAAAGCGCGGGGCGTTCGAGCGGGGGGAGATCAACCAGGGTCAGTCCTACCTGCCAGGCGGCACCATTCCAGTCAGTGTGACCGGCCTACTAGAGCTGGGGTCCATAGGAGTTCTCCGTGGTTATTTCGGCGAATGTAACCAAATGTGAGAGAGAATGGCGAGTAAAAATTTATGAATTTTTTATCGGCATTTCGACCTGGTCAACGCCGAAGACATGGCGGGTGCGGATCAGCAGTTCGCCCGTTGGAACAAGCCGGCGGCAAGGCGATGACGGGTCTCACTCGCCGCCGCGTCGCCTCAGAACTGCTCGGCCTCCAGTCCGAACAATGAAGCGCTGCCCGCGCGGATGCTCTGTTCCAGACTCAGGATGCGCGGCAGCAACCGGCTGAAATAGAACCGCGCGGTTGCCCGTTTCGCTCCGTAAAATCCAGGTTCCTCGCTGTGCTTGTCCTGCGCGACCCGGTCCATGCGCGCCCAGAGATAGGCGTAGGCGACATAACCCAACAGGTGCAGGTATTCGACGCAGGCACTGCCGATGGTGTTGGGGTCGTCCACGGCTTGCTCCTGCAACCAGTCGCTGAGGCTTTCCAGGCGTTGCACCGCGTCCAGCAGATCGTCGGCGTAGGCTACGCCGGGCTGCGCGGCGTAGTGGCGGATCTCGGCGATGAACAGGCGCAAGGCGACACCTGCGTTTCCCAGCACCTTGCGGCCCAGCAGGTCGAGGGCCTGGATACCGTTGGTGCCTTCGTAGATCTGCGCGATGCGCACGTCCCGCACCAACTGTTCCTGGCCCCATTCGCGGATATAGCCGTGACCGCCGAAAATTTGTTGGCCGTGGATGCAACTGTCCAGGCCGGTGTCGGTGAAGAACGCCTTGGCCACCGGGGTCAGCAGGGCGACCAGGGCCTCGGCGTTGTGCCGCTCATCAGGCTGGTCGGAGAATTTGGCCAGGTCCAGTTGCTGGCCGACATAGCTGGCGAACGCGCGGCCGCCTTCGGTCATGGCCTTCATGCTGAGCAGCATGCGCCGCACGTCGGGGTGGACGATGATCGGGTCGGCGATCTGGTCCTTGGCCACTGCCCCGCCCGGGGCGCGGCTTTGAATGCGTTCGCGGGCATAGCTCCGGGCGTTCTGGTAGGACGCTTCGGCGCAACCGATACCCTGGATGCCGATGGACAAGCGCTCGTAGTTCATCATGGTGAACATGGCCGCCAGGCCCTTGTTGGCTTCGCCGATCAGCCAGCCGCTGGCGCCGTCGAAGTTCATCACGCAGGTGGCGGAAGCCTTGATGCCCATCTTGTGCTCGATCGAGCCGCAGCTGACGGCGTTGGCGGCGCCCAGGCTGCCTTCGGCCTCGACGAGGATCTTCGGCACCAGGAACAACGAGATGCCTTTGGCGCCTGGCGGTGCATCCGGCAGCTTGGCCAGCACCAGGTGGATGATGTTCTCGGTCAGGTCCTGTTCGCCACCGGTGATAAAGATCTTGCTGCCGCTGATGCGATAGCTGCCGTCGGCCTGGGGTTCGGCGCGGGTGCGGATCAGGCCCAGGTCGGTGCCGGCATGGGCTTCGGTCAGGCACATGGAGCCGGCCCAGCGGCCCTCGTACATCAGCGGCAGGAAGCGCTCTTTCAGCGCCTCGCTGGCATGGGCGTCGATGGCCAGGCAGGCGCCGGAAGTCAGCGCCGAATACAGGGCGAAACTGGAGTTGGCGCCGTAGAGCATTTCTTCGAATTGCACGGCGAGCATCTTCGGCATGCCCATGCCGCCGAACTGCGGGTTGCCGCTGAGGCCGACCCAACCGCCTTCGAGATAGGTGGCATAGGCGTCCTTGAAGCCTTTCGGGGTGCTGACCTGGCCGCCGTGCCATTGGGCGCCTTCTTCGTCGCCGCTACGGTTGAGGGGGGCGATCAGATTGCCAGTGACCTTGGCCGCCTCTTCAAGAATCGCGTCGGCGGTCTCCGCATCGACAGTCTCGGCCAGGGCCGGCAGGCGGGCCCAGAGTTGGCTGGCGTTGAAAACTTCATGTAATACGAAGCGCATGTCGCGCAGGGGGGCGTTGAACTCGGGCATGGCGTTAAACATCCTGCAAACAGGGGATGGAGACACGGCCGCGGCCGCGCCATGGGCGATGCGTATTACCCCGGACGTCGACAACGGCCGGGGAGGATAGGGAAAGGCTAGAGGTTTTTCGCCATATCGCGCAGGACGAACTTCTGGATCTTGCCGGTCGAAGTCTTGGGCAACTGGGTGAAGATCACGGTCCGCGGAACTTTGAAACCGGCCAGATGCTCGCGACAGAAGCTGATGATCTCGGCTTCACGCACGTCCGGGTGATGGGCCTTGAGGGTGATGAAGGCGCATGGCGTCTCCCCCCATTTTTCATCCGGACGGGCCACCACCGCGGCTTCCAGCACCGCCGGGTGGCGATAGAGCACGCCTTCGAGTTCGATGGTGGAGATGTTCTCGCCGCCGGAAATGATGATGTCCTTGAGCCGGTCGCGGATCTCCACGTAACCATCCGGATGGGTCACCGCCAGGTCGCCGGTGTGGAACCAGCCGCCTTCGAAGGCTTCGGCCGTGGCGCTGGGGTTCTTCAGGTAACCCTTCATCACCGTGTTGCCGCGCATGAAGATCTCGCCGATGGTCTGTCCATCGGCGGGGACCGGCTCCAGGGTTTTCGGATCGGCCACCATCAGCCCTTCCAGGGTCTGGTAGCGCACGCCCTGGCGTGCCTTGACCTGCGCGCGTTCTTCCAGCGGCAGTTCATCCCAGGCCTCATGCCAGGCGCAGATGGTCACCGGGCCATAGACCTCGGTCAGGCCGTAGACGTGGGTGACCTTGATACCCATGGCTTCCACGGCGCCAATCACCTTGGCCGGTGGTGCGGCGCCGGCGACCAGGGCGTTGACCGGGTGATCGATCGCGGCCTTGGCCGACTCGGGCATGTTCACCAGGGCGTTGAGCACGATCGGCGCGCCGCTCAGGTGGGTGATCTGGTGTTCACGGATCAGGTTGAGGATCTTCTGCGGGTCGACCCGGCGCAGGAACACATGCACCCCGGCCATCGCGGTGACCACCCAGGGATAGCACCAGCCGTTGCAGTGGAACATCGGCAAGGTCCAGAGGTACACCGGGTGGTTGCCCATGCTCCAGATCATCTGGTTGCCGAGGGAGCTGAGATAGGCGCCGCGATGGTGATAGACCACGCCCTTGGGATTGCCGGTGGTGCCTGAGGTGTAGTTCAAGGCGATGGCCTGCCATTCATCCTGCGGCCACTGCCAGTCGTAGGCCGGATCGCCTTCGGCCAGCAGCGCTTCATAGTCCAGGTCGCTGACGGCCTGGCCTTCGCCGTATTCCGGGTCATCGACATCGATCACCAGTGGTGGGTGGTCGAGCATGCCGATGGCGGCCTGCACCACGTCATGGAACTCGCGATCGGCGATCAGTACCTTGGCTTCGCCATGGGCCAGCATGAAGGCAATGGCTTCGGCATCCAGGCGCACGTTGAGGGCGTTGAGTACCGCGCCGATCATCGGCACGCCGAAGTGGGCTTCGAGCATGGCCGGTATGTTCGGCAGCATCACCGCCACTGTGTCATTACGGCCGATGCCGCGTCCGGCCAGTGCCGAGGCCAGGCGCCGGCAGCGTGCGTAGGTCTGGGCCCAGGTGCGGCGGATCGAGCCGTGGATCACGGCGGGGTAGTCGGGGTAGACCTTGGCAGTACGCTCGATAAAGCTGAGCGGAGACAGGGCAATATGATTGACGGCCGTTGGCGCGAGGCCTTGCTCGTAGATGGACATGGTTCGGGTACCCGGTGGCTGATTATTAGCTCTATGTCCGAGGCGTTCGGTCTTTACCGACCCCTCGATGACTTATCCGGGGTGTTTTATATAATGTTTGCGGATAGGTATGGAAGTACTACCTGAGTTGTATAGTATATCTACTATAAAAATTTCAAGGCTCAAATCATGACCTCTGCACTGCCCGTGAAGTCGCTGCCGGCCCGGCCTTTCTCCAGGTGGTGGCCGCGATGATGTCCGCCTCCATTGGCCTGGTGCAGGGTTCGCCTTTACTGGAACATGATCCGCAGCCGAGCCTGCTGCTCGATGCCGGGGCACGACCGTTGGCGCTCAACGGGGCGCTGCTGGCGTTGCTCGAACAACAGCCATTGGCCGATGCCATGAGCCTGTTGCCGGTCAATCATCTGCCGCTGGTGCGGGCCTGCCTGGAACAGCAACGGGCCATCGAAGGGGTCGAGGCGCAATTCGAGCAGCGGATCCTGATCTGGACCTTTATTCCCGAGCCGCGGGAGAACCGTGTGCTGGCGCGTTGTCGCGAAGCCACCGCACAGGTCCTTGCCGAGCGCGAGTCGGCCACGGCCAGGCGTCTCTATCGCCTGATCACGGAAAACACCACCGACCTGATTTCCCGGCATACCCCCGATGGCTGTTTTCTCGATGCCTCCCCGGCGTCCTGGACCTTGCTCGGTTATTGGCCCGAAGCGTTGCGCGGCCGCCCGGCCCACAGCCTGTTCCATCCCCAGGGCCTGGCCGGCCTGATGCACCGCACCCGTGATGCCCTGGAGCAGGACGGTTATCACACCATGACCTATCGCATCCGTCATCGCGACGGTCATTACCGGTGGTTCGAGACCGCCTGCCGCGCCATCCGCGAAACCTATACCGGGTCGGTGGTGGAAGTGGTCAGTGTGTCCCGGGACATCACCGCCCGGGTCCAGGCCGAAGAAAACAAGCACCGGCTGGCGGAGGTGGTGGAAGCCAACCCTGACCCGGTGTTGTTCATCGAGCCCAGTGGCGATGTCACTTATCTCAACCCGGCGGCCCGGCGCACCCTCAAGCTCGGCGAGCAGTCGGCGATGCCGAGCCTGGGCGAATTTCTGGCCGCCGATGTCTTGGCGGCTCTGCAGCGCGAGGGGTGGAGTCGTGCCGAACGGGATGGTCGCTGGAGCATCGAGGCCCGCTTGCAAGCCCTCGATGGCGCTACCTCGGTGCCGGTATCCCTGATGCTGCTGGCGCATCGCTCGGCCAGCGGCGAACGTTTCTACTCCCTGGTCGCTCACGACCAGACCGAGCGCGAATTGCGCGAGGCCCAGCAGCGTCACCATCAGGACGAACTGGCCCACACCGCAAGGCTGGTGACCCTGGGCGAGCTGGCCTCGGGCATCGCCCACGAGATGAATCAGCCATTGGCGGCGGTGGTCAATTACGCCAGTGCCAGCCAGCGTTATTTGCAGGCCCTGGATAGCAATCCGCAGGCGGTCGAGCGGGTAGCCCAGGGCTTGGAGCGTATCGCCGTACACGCCAATCACGCCTCCGAGGTGATCAAGCGGCTGCGCGCGTTCCTGCGCAAAGGGCGGCGGCGCATGCAGGCCCTGGATATCAGCGAAGTGGCTCGCGACACGGTGCGCTTGTGTGCCTGGGAAGCCAGTGCCTGCCAGGTGACGATCGAGGAGCGCCTGCCGGATAATCTGCCGCCGGTTTATGCCGACCGGGTGCTGCTGGAGCAGGTCTTGCTCAACCTGTTGCGCAACGCCATCGATGCCAACCGCGAGGTGCACCCGCGGCAGGCGTCGCGGATCATCCTGGCGGCCGAGCGCGGTGCTGATGGTGGCGTGGAGGTGAGTGTCAGCGACCAGGGCCCCGGTGTTTCCCCGGCGCAGTTGGAACAGATCTTCACCCCGTTCTACACCAGCAAGGCCAACGGCCTGGGCCTCGGGCTGTCGATGAGTCGCAGCATCCTCGAAGGCTTTGGTGGTGAGTTGCAGGCGCAGCCCATGGCCAGCGGCCTGCGGATGCGCTGCCGTTTGCCGGCGCAATAAGGTGCCGGCCGAAAAGAACAACAACAGGAGTAACGCAATGGTGAGTGTGGCGCAGCAGCTGGTCTATGTGGTTGACGATGACCAGGGCATGCTCGACTCGACGGTCTGGCTGCTGGAGTCGGTCGGCCTCAAGGCGCTGCCCTTCACCAGTGGACGGGACTTTCTCGAGGCCTGCGACGCCCGCCTCAATGCCTGCGTGCTGCTGGATGTGCGCATGCCGGGCATGGGCGGCTTGAATGTGCAGGAAGAGATGAGGGCGCGGGATATCCGCTTGCCGGTGATCTTTGTCAGTGGCCATGCCGATGTGCCGATCGTGGTGCGGGCGTTCAAGGCCGGTGCCCACGACTTTATCGAAAAGCCCTATAACGAACAGTTGCTGCTCGACAGCGTGCAGCAGGCCTTGAGCCGGGCCGACGACAGCCAGACGCTGAGCGAAGGACAGGCCCGGGTCCAGGCCCGGCTGGACAGCCTGACCCCGCGAGAGCGCGATGTGTTGTTACCGTTGGTGCAGGGTTACGCCAACCGGGAAATAGCCGAGCAGTTGGGGGTCAGTGTGAAGACCATCGACCTGTATCGCTCCAGGGTCATGAAGCGCATGGAGGCGCAGAGCCTCCCGGATCTGGTGGGGATGGTGATTGCGGTGGGATTGGTGGATCCGTTGAGGTTGCGTTGAGGCTTCAGCGGTGAGCTCCGTGGGTGCCTGAAATTATTTCTAACCACGATGGGCGATATGGATCTTGTTGCCATCCGGGTCACGAAGGTAGGCACCGTATGTGCTGTTAGCCGTGGACTGAAACTCATGACAGCTGCTTCAGCTTCGCCTCCACGGCATCGTCAAAAATGATGTAGAGCGCTTCGATATCGGCTGGCCGCAAGCGCTTGGCACTTTCCAAACCGCCGATAAACGTAATCTGAATGGCCCTTTCAGCCTCCAGGTCCGCGATGGTGCTGGCGGCATTGAGCGCCCTGACCAGGTCGCTGACAGGATCTCGGATGGGTTTTGGAAGTCGTAACAGGTCGAGCCTTTCTTGAGGCATGTCTTCCTTAACCGTTTGAATTTAATGGTTAATATTGATTTTTATATGGAGTGAAAATTGGAGTGTCTTTCGAAATTACACTCCACTGTAACACCCATTTGAACTCGATCTGATAACCGATCCACACTCATTGCATATCCCCTATGTGGCGTTTTTTGAGGGTTATACGACCTTTACGCCATCAAGAGCCTGTTTCCATAATTTGCCCGGGAAATCGAGCGCAGACATGCGCATAACCGTGATGACGCCGTGACCTTTCGGCTTGACCAATCACGAGGCAGAGAAGGGGACAGAAGATGAGGCTCAAGAACAAATCGGTTTTGATCACCGGCGGTACCAGTGGCATCGGTCTCGCCACCGCCAGGCTCTTCGTTGCGGAAGGCGCGCGGGTCGCGGTGACCGGTCGCGATATTGCCGTATTTGAGCGTGTGCAGGCCGAGCTGGGCGAGAACGCGCTGGTGCTCCAGGGCGACGTACGTTCGCTCAAGGATATGCGGGCGATTGCCGCCGAGGTGAAAGAGCGGTTCGGCGGCCTGGATGTCGTGTTTGCCAACGCCGGTCGAGCATTCCCGTCGGCACTCAACGACATCGACGACGACCTCTATGAGGAAATCATGGACATCAACGTCAAGGGCGTGGTGGTCACGCTTCAGGCGGTGCTGCCTGACTTGCGGGAGGGCGCTTCGGTCATTCTCAACACCTCGTTCGTCGCGCAGACCGGCAAGCATGGTATCTCCCTGACCGCCGCGGCGAAGGCGGCCGTGCGATCACTGGCGCGCAGTTGGTCCTACGAATTTCTCGACCGGAAAATCCGCTTCAACGCGATTGCGCCCGGTGCGATGGACACGCCCCTGATCAGCAAGTGGGGCATGTCCGATGAGTGGGTTCGCGAGCGTAAGGCCGAGTTCGCCCAGGCGGTTCCGGTGGGCCACATGGGCAAGGCCGAGGACATTGCGTACGCGGCGCTCTATCTCGCCAGCGACGAATCTTCCTATGTGGTCGGCACCGAACTGGTGGTCGATGGCGGTGCCTCGCAACTTTAAAGGAGAAGTTATCGTGACCGACCATAGCGAAAACAACGCCACCGGTGAGCGCCCACTCAGCACGGGGAGTTCCCGCCGCGATGTGCTCAAGTTCGGCGGCATCGTCACCCTCGGCTCCCTCCTGGGCGGCGGAGCCCTGCTTGGCCGTGCCGCTCCCGCTCTTGCGCAGGCCGGCAGCGGGGGAGAGCTGGCCCCGAACGAACCCCTGAATATTCTGATCGTGAATTACGACGGCGGCACGCTGCTCGATTTCGCCGGCCCCAGCGAGATTTTTCACCGGCTACCCAATACCAAGGTTCGTTATGCGAGCCTCAATGGCGGCAATGTGACCCTCGAATTCGGGGTCGTGTATGGCAACACTGAACGACTGGCCGACATTGAGAGGACCGACCTGCTCCTGGTCCCAGGCGGCTCTGATTTGTCGGCACCGATGCGGCCGGAGTACCAGGCACAGATCCTGCGCCTGGCGGAAAGCGCCAAGCATATTACGTCGGTCTGCAACGGATCGCTCGTGCTCGCCGCCACGGGCATTCTCAAGGGCAAGCGCAGCGCCTGCCATTGGGCCTTCGTCAACAAGCTGACTGAATACGGAGCCATCGCTGTTCCTGATCGCTTCGTCGAGGACGACAACGGCCGATTCATGAGCGGCGGCGGCGTGACGGCGGGCATCGACTTCGCGCTTCGTGTTGCCGCGAAGTTGCGTGGTCAACAGGCCGCCGAATTCACGCAACTGGCGATCGAATATGACCCCGCTCCGCCGTTCCATTCCGGTCATCCCAGGGACGCTCGGCCAGAAGTCATCGCGATGGTCGACAAAGAACTGCCCGGTGCATCCAAGGGGCTCGCGCGAATACCCGGCGTTCGCTGAAACGCTGCCAGGCAATGTGGGCTGCACCTGCCCAATCGGGTGCAGCCCTCTTCCATTCAAGCCAATATCGGAAATCATCAGATGCGACAGATCCGTCTTTGTGCGGCTGCCCTTGCAGTCGGCTTCTCCTTTTTCGCCTTTACCCTGCCGGCCACTGCCGGTGAACCACCGCGTCCGCCCGAAGCGGCCATCAAGGCCGAGAACGCCCGATGGGCGCAGGCCTTCGCGCGAGGTGACTATGAGGCGATAGGTCGCCTCTATACGGAGGATGGCGCCCTCTTGCCGCCCGGGGGCGACCGAGTTATCGGCGCCCGCGCGATCACCGAATACTTCGCCAAGGGCTATGCCGGATCCCAGCCTGGCAGCGTATCTTTCAGCAATTACGAGTTCTACGGTGACGATCAGGCGGTTACCGAAGTTTCGGAGGCCGATGTCCGTGATCACAGTGGCGCGCTCAAGTTTCGCGGTAAACAGATCCTGGTCTTCCTGAAGCAGGGTGGCGTCTGGAAGCTGCACCGCGACATGTGGAGTGATTACGGCCCCCTGAAACCTGACGCGCGTTGAGCGCCCGGTTCTGACAACAGTGGCCCTGGTGGCCACTGACTAGGCTACGCGCGCGGATAGGGCGTCGATCTATCCGCGCTCACCGCTCAATCGGCTCTCGCGACGGACCGATTGCGGCGGATGTCCGTGCAGTTTGACGAAGGCCCTGCGCATCCGTTCCGGATCGCTGAAGCCCACCGCCAGGGCAATCTGTTCGATCGGTTCGCTGCCATCGCGCAGGCGCAGGCACGCCGCTTCAACGCGCAAGCGCTCGACCGCCTTGGCCGGCGTTTCACCGGTTTCCCGGCGAAAGGCCCGTCCGAATTGTCGCAGGCTCAATCTGGCCGCATCGGCGAGCCGCTCGACAGGTAGCGCTTCAGCCAGATGTTCCCTGGCGAAATTCAGCGCGATGCGGATGCGATCCGACTCCGGCTCCATTTGTGACATGGCGGAGAATTGCGACTGGCCTCCCGGTCGACGATAGGGCACGACCAGCAGCCTGGCGGTGGCACGCGCCACTTCCGCGCCCATATCCTGTTCGATCATGGCAAGCGCCAGGTCGATGCCGGCGGCGATGCCCGCGGATGTCCAGATATGTCCGTCCGCTATATAAATACTGTTCCCCCCGACCTTGATGCCAGGGAAGCGCGACTGCAATTGAGCGGCGTACAGCCAGTGCGTCGTGGCCCGGCGTCCGTCCAGCAGGCCGGTTTCCGCCAGCAGGAATGCCCCGGTACACACGCTTCCCACCCGCGAGGCCTTGGCCCCCAGTTTCTTGGCGGCGGCGATGTTTTCCGCTGTCCGCATCGGCTCGATATCGCCACCAATGAACAGGATGGTGTCAAACCTGCGCCTACCTGCCGACTGGGTCTCGATCGGAAGGCCAGTATTGCCAGGCACTGACCCTCCCGCCTGCGAGATGACCTGGAGATCATAGGGGGTATGGCCGGCGGCGGTGACCACCTGATTGAACGCCGAAAGGGGGCCGGCAAGATCAAGAGCATCATGGCCATGGCAAACGAAGAATCCGACTCGATGCATGATGAGGTCACTCAAAATCCGGGAGGGCGTATTTTGCGGGAAACCCTCGGATAGCGCCATGGCAGATCATTGCCTTCCACTGATGCAGAAGTCCTCGCGCTTGGCATGAGTGAGCACTGCCGCTGTCCGAGTGTGACGTTTCGTCGCTCCCATCGAGGCCGAGAATATTGATCTGAGTCAAGGTTAGCCGTCTTCGCCGTCGGGACAATTCCGCCATCCCTGCGAGTGCCCATCATGCCAGGCCCCTTCGATTTTCTAAAAAAACCATTAATGAAGGAAATTGGCCTGATATTGCTTATCAAGCTCATCTTGTTGTTGGGGATCCGAAGCATCTGGTTCAGCGCTCCGGTCGAGGTCATGGATGACGGCGTCAAAGTAGGCCAGCACGTGCTTGGCCCCACTCCTACACCTCCGGAGAAGCCCCCCCAATGATCTCGGAATCAGTCGTCGACTTATCTCGACTGCAATTCGCTATGACGGCGCTGTATCACTTTCTGTTCGTCCCTCTGACCTTGGGTTTGACCTTCCTCCTGGCCATCATGGAGTCGGTCTATGTGATGACCGGCAAGCAGGTCTACAAGGACATGACCCGGTTCTGGGGCAAGCTGTTCGGCATCAACTTCGCCTTGGGTGTCACCACCGGCCTGACCATGGAGTTTCAGTTCGGCACCAATTGGGCGTACTACAGCCATTACGTCGGCGACATTTTCGGTGCTCCGTTGGCGATTGAAGGCTTGATGGCGTTCTTCCTGGAATCGACCTTTATCGGCCTGTTCTTTTTTGGCTGGGATCGCCTGAGCAAAGTCCAGCATCTGGGGGTCACCTGGCTGGTCGCGATCGGCTCGAACATGTCGGCATTGTGGATCTTGATCGCCAACGGCTGGATGCAAAATCCAATCGGGGCAGAGTTCAACTTCACCACTATGCGGATGGAGCTGACCAGTTTCAGCGCCTTGCTGTTCAACCCCGTGGCACAGGTCAAGTTCGTCCACACCGTTGCGTCCGGCTACGTGACCGGCGCGATTTTTGTCCTGGCTATTTCTAGCTGGTACCTGCTCAAGGGCCGCGATATCGGGTTCGCGCGGCGCTCCTTTGCCATCGCGTCGGCCTTCGGCATGGCATCGATTCTTTCGGTCATCATTCTGGGCGACGAGTCTGGGTATGAAATCGGCGATGTTCAAAAAACCAAGCTCGCGGCGATCGAGGCCGAGTGGGATACCGAGGCCGCACCTGCAGCCTTTACGTTGTTCGGGCTGCCGAATCAGGCCGAACAACGTACCGATTACGCGGTGAAGATTCCTTATGTCATGGGGATTATTGCCACGCGATCGCTAGACACACAGGTGACAGGCATCAAGGACCTGGTGGCCCAGCACCAGGTACGGATCCGCAATGGCATGGTTGCCTATGACCTGCTTCGGCAACTGCGCGCAGGGGATAAAAGCGAACAGACAGTCTCTGCCTTCAACGCCGTGAAAAAAGATCTGGGCTACGGTTTACTGCTCAAGAAATACACGGACAAAGTGGTCGATGCCAGCGACCAACAAGTCAAACAGGCTGCGCTGGACTCCATCCCCGGCGTATCTTCGATTTTCTGGACCTTTCGCCTGATGGTACTCAGCGGCTTCCTGATGCTGGCCTTGTTCGTCTGTGCGTTCTGGGCGTCTACCCGCAAGAACGAAATGAGCAAACCCTGGTTGCTCAAGTGGGCGCTGTTCAGCCTGCCGCTGCCGTGGGTCGCCACGCAAACCGGCTGGTTTGTCGCGGAGCATGGTCGTCAGCCCTGGTCTGTCGGCGAAATACTCCCGACCCACCTGTCCGCTTCAAGCATTTCGACCGGTGATGTCTGGGGGTCTCTGCTGGCGCTGGTCGCTTTTTACAGCGTGCTGTTGGTGATCGAGATGTACCTGATGATCAAGTTCGCCCGGCTGGGCCCGAGCAGCCTGCATACCGGTCGTTATCACCTGGAACGCGAGGCACCACTCGCCCACGCCACACAGCCGGCCCTGGTCTGAGGAGCACGATGATGTTCGACTATGAAAGCCTCAAACTGATCTGGTGGGTACTGGTTGGCGTCTTGCTGATCGGCTTCGCCCTGACCGATGGTTTCGACCTCGGCGCCGCCGCGCTGATGCCCTTCGTCGGCCGCAACGATAACGAACGACGGGTGGTGATCAACACCATCGCGCCGCATTGGGATGGCAATCAGGTTTGGCTGATTACCGCCGGCGGTGCCTTGTTCGCCGCTTGGCCATTGGTCTATGCCGCTGCGTTTTCGGGCTTCTACTGGGCCCTGCTGCTGGTGCTGTTTGCCTTGTTTGTTCGCCCGGTAGGCTTCGATTATCGGAGCAAACTGAGCAACACCCGCTGGCGGCAAAGCTGGGACTGGGGCCTGTTTGTTGGCGGTGTGGTGCCTTCGCTGGTATTCGGCGTGGCGTTCGGTAACCTGCTCCTGGGCGTGCCCTTCCAGTTTGATGACACGCTGCGCTCCAGCTACCACGGTAGTTTCTGGCAACTGCTCAGCCCATTCGGACTGCTCGCCGGCGTCGTCAGCTTGAGCATGCTCTGCCTGCACGGCGGCACGTGGTTGATGATGCGTACGGAGGGAGATATTGCCCGGCGTTCACGCCGCGCTGCTCAGCTGTTCGCGGCGGTTTATCTGCTGGCCTTCATCGGTGCCGGTCTCTGGCTCTTGCTGGGCAGCATCGAAGGGCAAACCATCACCTCCGCCTTTGAGCCCGGCATGGCCCTGAATCCGTTGAGCAAGACCGTCGCCGCGAGCAACCTGGGCTGGATGGCGAACTACGGGAAATACCCGCTGACCGTCATCGCGCCAGTAGTGGGAATAGTCGGGGCGTTGTTGGCCCTGCTTTCGGCCAGCGGCGGTCACAGTCGCTGCGCGTTCCTGGGCAGCAGCCTGGCCATCGTTGGCACCCTCTGCACCGCTGGTTTTTCCCTGTTCCCCTTTGTCATGCCGTCGAGTATCGACCCGGCCTCCAGCCTGACCGTATGGGATGCGGTTTCCAGCCGTATGACACTCAATATTATGCTGGTTGCCGCAACGATTTTCGTGCCGCTGATCCTCTGCTACACCCTTTGGTGCTACGCCAAAATGTGGGGCAAAGTGACCACCAAGCACATCGACGCCAACCCCCACGGCCTTTACTGAGGAACGCACACTATGTGGTATTTTGCCTGGATCCTCGGCGTCTTATTGGCCTGTAGCTTCGGCATCATCAACGTCATGTGGCTCGAAGCCACCGACACGCTGGATAAGGAGTCCGCGGGTGACCGCTGAAGCCGCACCGCGGTTGCGACGAGCCAGCAGCAGGGTCTTGTCCCTGCTGCTGGCCGTTCCATTGAGCCTGATTCTACTGATCCACCCCATCACCATCCTCAACGCCCAAGGTCACTACAACCACAACCTGCTGATGCTGGTCATGTGGGGCGTGGCCGCCGGGTATGTGCACGGCGTGGGCTTCGACCCGCGTGCGCGAGTGTGGCAAGTGCTGTTTCATCCGCTCGTGGCCTGGGGGCTGATGACCTTGGGCTATGCGGTGATGTGGGTGCATTAGGGAAACTTAGATGGGCGCCGCCTTTTCCAGTCACCTTTTCCGCAGGACGAGGACCTGTTGGCCGTCCTCGCGGGCTGATCCGCCGCGACACGGCGGGTGACCATTGTCAACCTGGCCATGGCCGCTGCTGATGCCCGGGGACCGTCGGCAGCCCCCGGCATTTTTGCTCGATACCGTGGAGCGCTTCCGGCTGGACAGGGAGATCAGGCGCTTCATCGAGCATCCCGAAGACGAGACGCCGGCAAAGGACGCCGATGTGCAACGCTATCTGCAACAAGTGGGACTGCAACTGATCTGGCCCACTTCACGGGTATTGCAGTTGTTCGAAGCGGGAGCCGCCAACCGGGTCGAGTACCCGCAAGACAGCGCCGAGGACTTGCCGCGAATCTCGGTGAGCGAGGCTCAATTGATGGCCGGCGACCTGTGGATCAGTGTGCTGAATCATCTGGACGACGAGCAGATCAGGGAGTGGCTGGGGGGCGACTACGTCTCGGCCGCAGACCGCCTGTTGGCGTTGAGGCGCAAAGCCGGCGAAGCCCTTGCCCGGCGCAGGAACGAAGTGTTCGACATCTGTTATCAGTTTCGGCAGCAGTCGGGCGATCCCCGGGTGCGGCAGGTCAGAAGGTTCTTTGCCGATCTGCCGACCTCCATGGTACGAGAGCTGATCGCCCGGGCTGACGAGGACGAGCTTCGTCAGTTGTCCACGGCGCAGGTGGCACCCCCGCGGATGCTCCGGGATGCGCTGTGGTATCGCCAGCAGTTGCGCTTGAACCGCGCGTACGAGGGGCTCTACCTGGCGTCGGCGGCCGGAGAGGACAGCGATGTGCTGGTGCTGCACACCCTGGAAACCTTGCCTTGCTGGCCCGGCTGCATGCGTATCGAGGTGCGCCAGGACAGCCCCGCGGGGGCCTTGCTGGACAGCATCGGGCTTGAGCAGGCCGAGTTGCAGCGGGTGCTGGTACGGGCGGATGGGCGCTATCGGGTCTACAACGGCCTGGGCCGATCATTGGCTGAGGCAGTGGATATGGTCACGGCCTTGCGGGCGGCCCTGCCCAAATCGGTACGCAGGACACTGGACATGCCGCTTGAAGCCGATGCCAGTGTATTGAGGGCCCTGCTGGTCGATCACACGCCGTTGCCACGCGTGCAATTGCTCGCGGCGTTGGGAATGACTGCCGTATCGCCGCCGGTGGCGGCCATGGCAGGGTTGTCGCTGAGGGGCTTGCCGTCGAGCAGGTAGCCGTCGTGAAAGGCCTTCGGGCGGTTGGCGGTGGTGTTCCGGGCCCAGCGGTTGAACGGTACGAGCGCGCGGAAGGCCCGTTGATCGCCGTACAGCAGGTAGTCCAGGCCGACTCGCCAGGGATGTTGCATTACGTCGGTAGTTATAAATATCTACCGACAAAACACAACGGCATCGTTATGCGCGAGCGGGTGGTCCAGAGCTACCACGAAGCACAGTTTTAACCCGAGCCGCCATCTCAAGAGCCTGGGGAGTAGCGACAGATCCCATTGATCAAGCAACCAGCGCTGGATGACTAGCGCTCCACGCGGTGCGAGCAGTTGTCTCCCTGTACCTGGGGCGAAAATGTGCAAAGCGCTGCATTGTGCTGGCGCAAAGGCGTGGTTGTCCGGGCTCAGTCGTCTGAGGGGCGTTGTTCAGCCTTTAGCGCTCGGCCGGCTGCGGTCAGGCGATAGCGTTGCTTGCTGCTGTTGGGCTTGTCTGGAATGGTCATCTCGACCACGCCAAGCGCCAGCAGCGGGGCCAAAACCTGTTCGCGGAACTTGCTGCGGTTGCTGCGCCCGACGAAGGTCATTAGCTCTGGCGCAGTGTGATCGCCTGTCATCCTGCACAGCAGCGTTACCTGCTCTTGCTGCAAAGGCAGGCGAGTTTCGGCCTGTTTTCCTTCGACAGCGGACTCAGTCCCTACTTGGTCCCGACTTAGTCCCTGCTTGGTCCCCATTTGGGCCCGAAAGAGGCCCTTTTTCAACGGCGCGCTGAATCACCACCTTGAACTGATTACTCTGCCGGTCGTCCTCCAGCCGGATCATCGGCCAAGCATCGGTAGCGCGCGGGATGCCTGTGCCCAAACCGCGATAGGGGAGAATGTGCACAGCATGGGAGGTAAGCGTCGGGTTACGACGGTTGGACAGGCCGAATCGAATTTTCTCGGTATCGAGCACGTCAGGCAGGTGCCCGGGGCTGATCAGTTCGATGCGATCGGCGAAGATCATGATCCGGATGGAGGCGCTGACAAAGTAGTCGCGGTGGATCAGGGCATTGACCAGCAGTTCTTCGAACACCTCCTCCGGCACTTCCAGTTGGCCGAGGGTATTGAAGCCCTGCTGGCGCTGCACGTGGCGTAGGTTGCGCTTTATGAAGGAAAGGCTGCGTCGGTACTGCTCCTGCAGATTGCCGTCGATATCTTCGCTGTCTAGATAGTGGCGGTCATGCAGCACCGTGCCCGGAAACGCCACGGCCTTGATATCGAACGCCGGGCACAGACGTTGTGGCGCCTGGCCGAAGAGCAGCAAACCGGCCAAATTGGGTGTGCCGCCATTGGCGAGCCCAAGATTTTCCAGGATGCGGGTGGTTTCCAAACCTGTCTGTTCTGGGCTTTGTCGAAAGCGTCTTTGGAAGTACTCGCCAAGCGCCTTGGTGTCGATATCGCCAGCAAACTGGCTCCTACTGGTGGGGCGAGTGGCGGCAGGGTTGGCCCGAAAAATCAGGAGCCCAGATGCAACAAAGCCCGCACAAGGCGGGCTTCGTTTTGCTTCGTTTGATGGGCCGGGGTAATCTGAATTGATTTCGTAAGCTACTGATTTTTAAGTTTTTTTATGTGTATTTTTTTTGCTTGGAATACTCTTTGGAATACCGAGTCCCTTTGCAATGCTCTGAGGCGTGATCGACCGAGCCGATGAGGTTCCTCCTGATCCGGAGGACTCGACCAAATGCCTTTAACGTTGGGATCGGCCCACAATCCCTCCAGCTCTAGCCATTCGGTTTTAGGTTAGCCCGGCTTGTGGGCGGCGTTATTGTGACATTTAGGCCTTATTTTGCTGGCGATTATGGCTTGAGCTATTTTTGTCCCCCCATTTGTCCCCCCATCTGGAATGCGCATCTCACCGTCATCGCTTAGCGCCGAATGCTGATGCTGAAATCTCTGTCGTCATTGCCCTCGGATGAGACACGCGCTGCCTCACTAAGGCAAAATGCAGGCCATGCAACGAGCCAGAACACAAGGAACAGCTGCAAATGCCTACATTGACCTGGGTTGGCAAGGATAAAGTCGTCAATCACCATCATGACGTACCATTCCGTGTTCTCAACCGAACCGAGCAGTTCCGTTCGACTGCGGCAGGCGCGCCAACGAATACCTTTAACAACCGGATCATTCAGGGCGACAACCTAGAAGCCTTGAAATCGCTGCTGCCCGAGTTCGAGGGACAGGTGGATTGTATCTATATCGACCCCCCTTACAACACCGGTAACGAGGGATGGATCTACAACGACAATGTCAACGATCCAAAGCTGAAAAAGTGGCTAGGCCAGGTTGTGGGCAAAGAAGGCGAGGATCTCTCACGCCACGACAAGTGGCTATGTATGATGTATCCAAGACTGAAGCTTTTGCACCGTCTGTTGGCTAAGGATGGTTTGATTTTTATCAGTTTAGACGATACCGAGGCCAGCCACGCCCGCGTGATGCTTGATGAGATGTTTGGCTATGGGAACTTCATGGCCGCTATCGCTTGGGAAAAGCGGTACACGCGAAGTAACAACGCCAAACTTTTTTATTCGCTCAAAGACACAATTTTGGTTTACCGCAAAAGCTCGCACCTGACGGAAGTCAAGGAAGGACGGACGGCGAAGGCTGATGCAAATTATAGTAACCAAGACGACGATCCTCGTGGTCCGTGGATGACCTCCTCCTACGTCAATCCAGCAACCCGTGAGCGTCGGGCGAATTTAGTCTATGAGATCGAGGCACCTGACGGTCGGATCATCGAGCATCCGACCCATGCCTGGAAATACTCGTATGAGGAACACTGCAAGCACAAAGCTGAAAAGCGTCTTTGGTGGGGCCAAAATGGTGACGCGATTTACCCCCGGCTGAAGCTGTATTTGTGGGAAGCATCTGGGATGGTTCCTGTTGACCTTTGGTCCTATCGGGACACGGGAACCACTGATTTAGGGGGGCAGGAGATTAAAAGTATCTTCGGCAGTGCCGTGTTCGATACACCGAAGCCTACAACCCTAATAGAACGCATACTTAAAATTGCAGCAGCTCCGAATGCAATTGTACTTGATAGTTTTGCCGGTTCCGGATCAACAGCGCATGCGGTTTTAAAACTAAACGCCGAAGACAAGGGTAATCGGCGGTTTATCCTGATTGAGACTATGGATTACGCTGATACCATCACAGCGGAGCGCGTCAGGCGCGTTATGAACGGATATGGCGAGGGAGAGGGGCGAACTCTTCCCCTTGGCGGGGGATTTGATTACTTCACAATCGGTGAGCCAATTTTTGAGTCGGAGGACCAGCTAAACGAAGAGGCTGGGGTTCAGGCAATTCGTGACTATGTGGCATATGCAGAAGGTATTCCCAACGAGTATCGGACAGACGTCGATAATCCATTTTCGCCACATGTTTTGGGGCTCAGTCCTGATATGGCATGGATCTTTAATTACTCTCCGGGAGAAGCTACGTGCCTGAATATGGATTATCTAGCGACTCTTAATTTTGGAGCTGAAAAGCCACCGAGGGCGATTGTTTACGCCGACCGTTGCTTGCTAACCAAGGAATTCATGATGCTTCACGGATTAACGTTCAAAAAAATCCCTCGCGATATAACGAGGTTTTGAACAAAATGGAACTTAAAGATTACCAGGGTAAAGTGATTTCGGACTTGACAGGATATTTGGCTATTCTGTCTGAGTCTCAAGACTTGCGTACGTCCTTCGCAGATTATTGGAGACAAAAGGGTATAGCTGCTGAGCCTTACAAAAATAACGTACCTGGCGTTCCACACGTTTGCGCCAAAGTACCAACAGCGGGCGGAAAAACCTACATCGCCGTAAATGCCCTAAAAAGCATTTTTGATGCTCTGGCTACTAAACATCCTACGCGGCCTCAAGTAGTAGTTTGGCTCGTGCCTACGTTAACTATACTTGATCAGACAATTGAAAATCTAACAGATCCTCACCACCCTTACCGTCAACGCCTCAATCTTTTATTCAGGAATCGAGTCGCTATTTACGAGCGGGCCGATTTGTTAATGGGTGCTGGGTTTTCTGCTGATACGGTGAAAGAACAACTGTCCATAGTTGTGATGTCGTTTGATAGTTTGCGGGCGAAAAATAAAGAAGCCAGAAAGATCTATCAAGATAACGGCTATTTGGCCTCTTTTCTTAGTGACGGCCATGACGCCGATTGGTTGCTGCCTGATCACGACGCTTCATCTTTGATAAATGTTATCAGAGGGCTAAAGCCTGTAGTGGTGGTGGATGAGAGTCATAACGCAGAGACCGACTTGTCGGTGGAGATGTTGGTTAATTTAAACCCCCATTTCATTTTTGACCTAACTGCTACACCTCGCAATAATAGCAATATAATCAGCTACGTAGATGCCATGGCTCTCAAGAAGCAGCATATGGTTAAGTTGCCTGTGATTGTAGCCAATCGGGGGAGCAGAACCGATGTTATCGAGAGCGCAGTGATACTGCGTCGCCAGCTCGAGCAGTTGGCACTTGAACAGGAAAAAACGGGCGGAAAATACATTCGCCCGATTGTGCTATTTCAAGCACAGCCTCGGACAGGGGAGGATAAAACCACCTTCGAGAAAGTCCGTGAACAGCTAGTGAAAGCTGGAATTCCAGAGGATCAAATCAAGATAAAAACGGCTGAGCTGAATGAGCTGAAAGGTCTTGATTTGATGAGCCGTGATTGCTCCGTGCGTTACATCATTACAATTAACGCTCTCAAAGAGGGTTGGGACTGCCCATTCGCTTATATACTGGCTTCGCTGGCAGACAAGTCCTCTGCGGTAGATGTGGAGCAGATTCTCGGTCGCGTGCTCCGTATGCCTCACGTGCAACAACATGGCCATGATCTACTAAATTTGTCTTATGTTTTTACGGCCAGTAATCGCTTTTCGGACACTCTTCAAAGTGTTGTAAAGGCTTTGAATCGAAGTGGGTTTTCGAATAAAGACTATCGTTCAGCTGACATCCTTAATGCCACTCCAAGTCTGGCGCCGACGCCATCTACCTCCGATATCTTCGAGTTGCATCAGCCTTCTATAGGTTCAGAGCAGTCCCCATCAATTAGTACGACCAGTTCGGAAGGTCAGCCGCCGAGTAATGAGTTAGATGAGGACTGGCCTGAGGTCCCACTGGTCGTCGCGAAAGACCCAGAGACGACGTCTATAGCGCCTTCAGCAAGCGATGCGTCTGTTGCCTTTGTAGAGGTCCTCAAGAAACAAGCGACGATAGAAAATAAAGAATTCGAGGCCAAGGCGGCGGTAGCTAGTGACGTGCCGGTCGAGCTGGAGGAAAAGGTGAATCGGCACAAACTCAAAGAAATTTTCAAAGAGGACGCACTCTCTTTGCAGATACCACAGTTTTTTGTGGAAGTTGCAAACAGTGGATGGTTTTCTGAAAAAGATGAAATGCAGCTACTTGAGCGCGATGAGCTGTTGCAAGATTTTCGATTGGACACGGCGGACGCTACAATCAGTTTTGAAGATGTAGTGGCCGAAGTTTATCGAGTCGATCTTGAGCAGTCGGGAGAGGGTGACTACGCACCAAAACCCTTTAAAGTCGACGCAGCTGGTCGCCAAAAATTTAACGACTTGATTGTTTCATTGTCTCGTGAAAGCCAGATTCGTGACGTTGCGGCTCGTCTTGCTGGTCTGATCGGTAATATGTGGCCGATAACGGACCCAGAGTTACGCAAATACGTTTCTCGAATTATCGAAAGCTTTACGTCAGAGCAAATTCGCGATTGTCTTGATCGTGATGTGGCTTATGCTCGTAAGATCAAGGTCAAAATTGAGCAGCTAGCTACCGCGCATGCACAGACGGTATTCTGCGACATGCTAGATTTAGATAAAATCAAGGTGCTACCTAGCTTCACTATACCCGAATTTATCATCCCATCTGCTAATGCCCCATCACTACCGAAGAGCCTTTACACTACGGAAGCGTCGATTGGCCAATTTGAGGCCCGTGTGATCGAAGCCGTAGCCAATCTTGAGAGCGTTCAATGGTGGCATCGTAATTTGTCCAGAGGTAAAGGTTTTCGAATAAACGGTTTCATCAACCATTATCCGGATTTCGTAATTAAGCTAAAGTCTGGAAAAGTAATAATTCTTGAGACCAAGGGCGATGATCGGGATAATTCTGACAGTGCTGCCAAGCTGAAGCTAGGGAAGCTCTGGGAAGCGAAAGTTTCACAGGGAGGATATCGCTATATGATGCTGTTCGAGAAAAATGCCATTGAAGGCTCCGAGACATTGGCCAATGCATTGAAAAAAATCGGACAGCTTTAACGCCTGGGCAGAAAAATTGACTTGGTGTTTACGTGAGCGGTGCAGGTCGGAAAGCTAAGCTAGAGCCGCTCAGATGTATTGAAAAATTAGATGCCACAAGCCACATGTTTTCAATGCTTGAAAGCGTAATTCTGAAGGTGATTTATTGTTGGAGCTTTGTCAGCGTGTCATAAACCCCACGTTCAGCCCCGCAGTTTTATTCCCGATGCTGCGCTCCCGATCTCTTTCAGGAGCCAGCAGTCATTATGCGTCCCGATGCCAAAGTACGGTCGACCATCGAGCGTATTAGCTATGGCGGTACTTTGGGAGCTTAAGGGTTGCAGAGTGCGCAGTGGCTTATCAATGATAAGCTCACTCGTCGGGGACACGCAGCCGAGTGCGAAGGCAGCTCTACTCCGTCGATGATTGAGGTGCTGAGCCTTTTCAGGCGCAGCAATGCTGTTTCTAGAAAGCGCCAGATAACGGCTCGATTTAGAAGGGGGAGCTGAAATGCTAACGACCAACGGTGGTGCCTACCCTGGGGTTATTTGACTTCGCCGTTGTAGAAAACGGTCGGTTGACCTTCTTTCTTTACTGTCAGCTTGTTGCCCTCAGTGAGAGTTTCGACATTTTCAGAGCAGCCATCGATCTGCTTTTTACCAGTAACCGACTCCGATTCGCTGTCATAGGTGAACGCATAAGTAGTGGCAGGGCAGCTCATGCCATTTTCGCCTGTTGAAACAATAAGCAGATACTTCTCGCCGAAAACATAGGCTTTCTCGACGCCGATGTAGCCTGTGTCATCAGGATTGTCGACTACGAAATCCATGACATTGACTGCGCCAGTGCGCGATTGGTAATTGATTGCCTGACCGCCCATTTCACGGTTACTGAAAGTGAAGATGTTTCCCACGCCCGAACCGGAAACAATAAGCGGCTTATAAGTGACGGATGGCGCTGCTGGTGCAGAGGTGGTTGGGACCACTGACCCCGACTGTTTGTCGCAACCAACCAATACTAAAGCAGTCAGTGAGATTGCGTAAAAAATATTCATATGCGTCCTTGTTTATATGGATTTCGGTTTCGTAGCGCTATTTGGGATTTGCGGTTTTCGTTGAATTTCTGGGAGGTTGTTGGCGTAGTGGTTTATATAAAGAGCTAGAAGGAGTAAGTGAAGTTTCCATGATCGGTGTTAACTGAAAGCTCTTTCACATTGCATCCGAAAGTGGAAAACATAGTTTTCCCTCCGAATACGAAGTCTATTGATCTTGGTCCGCTATTGTAACAGTTACCTCGATTTATCTGAAAGCTTTCAAGTTTTACTTTGTCAACGATTGCTTCTAGAAAAATTGCAGGTTGGCCGCCCGTCTCGCCAAGAGATACTTCAAAAGGTGGGGTTTTAGTCTGGCCGCATGCAGAGATCAGTGTGAAAGCGGCGAGTAATATAGCGTTGATCAGGATTTTCATTTCTATACCTTTGGGGGTGTGGGGGCGTAATATTTTCAATGGTATTTAGATGAATGTTTTTTCTGAGAAATTAGTTTCGATATTTCTTCGTTGGTAATGCTAGAGGCCGAGTAAACGCCAGTATCCATTATTAAATTCCTTCTTGTTTATAGCGGGCTTGTCAGGTTGTCATGCTTGACTAGATGAAATGAAAAATCTGATTTTTCCACCGGCGACTGAAAAGTTATAAAAACTCCTTAATCCGTAAAATATTTTGGGTTCAAGCATGACACGCATACCCTATCCACGGCCTTGCCGTTTACCCAGTAGTAACCTTTCATTGTGGTCTCAATAGCCCAGCCGGCTGAGGTGTACGCTTTAATTGACGGAATATTTCCCGAGAGCATCCCTCCCTGAAGGCGTCGGATATCGAATTTTGAAAAGGCGATTTCATTAGCCAAGGCGATAGCTTTTTTAGCTACCCCTTGGCCGACAAACTTTCGATTTCCAACTAGGCAAACAAGGTCTGAGGTCTTATTTTTCAGATCCATTGGGCCTACTTTCACATTCCCGATTTTTTCTCCGTTATCGGCCTCAATCAAAAAATAAGTCCACAAACCTGATTCAACTCCTTTTTTGTAATCGTCCACGATCATCTCTTTCGTGAATACACGGCCAGACCCGGTGAAGTAATTTAGGTGTCCGTCATCATTCTTGAACCAGGACAGGTACTGATCGTCAATATCGCCGATCTCAAGTTCGCGCAATGTTACTTCTAAGCTCATACCACCCCCCAATGAAAAATTCCTTGTTTTTTGCTGTGGACATAAATAGCCGAAAAACAACCTTTAAGGTTGATTCTCAACCTGCGGAGCTCTTCATGTCAATGGGGTGATGCCCAACTATCTAGGTTGAGATAGGGAGGCACTGTGATAGAGGCTGATCAGAAGTATTTGGCAGGTATGGTGGGTCGGGCGATTGCCAAGCAGCGCCTACGCAGTGGCTTGACGCAGGAGGAAGTTGCTGAGCGCCTGGGCGTCGGCAATGAAGCGGTTTCCCGTATTGAGCGCGGCATCGTGATTCCCAACATTGAGCGGTTGCTGGAGTTCGCAGGCATCTTTGGCTGCGAGGCGGCAGAGCTGTTGACCGAGGCTAGTTCGCGCCCGGATGACCAAGCCACCCGGATCAGTCAGTTATTGACGCCTCTGAGTCATGATGATCGGCAGCTGATCCTAGGCTTGGTTGAGCGCCTGGCTGAACGCCTAGGGAAGGCATGATTGTCGGATTGCCCGGTTTTGCAGTGGCGCTTTCAGCTCTCGGCGCTCTGATCGAACCTGGCCCCGCAGCGTAAGCAGAGATAGTCGTAGTAGCCGAACTGATATTTCTGCACGTCCCTGGCAAAGGCCGTCATGGCGGTGTAACCAGAGGTCGCACTGGAAACGCTCTCGCCGATCAGGTCGAGCAGTTGCACGAGCAGGCTTTCAGGTCGTGTGTCCGGGGTGACTTCCAGTTCCTGGGTATGTACCTGGCGAACGCCGAGTAGGAAGCTATCAATGGTCCCAATCAGCATGACGGCCGCGTTAGCCGCCTCCTTGGACAGTACAGCCTTTGAATCGCAGATCAGGCAGCGTGGGGTCATGTTGAACCTCCGGTGATGAGAGAAAACCTATGGATGAGGGAGGCGTAGGCCTCCCTTTATGCGGCGGGCTTTTCAAGCCACCAGTTGCAGGGCGGTGTTGAGCGCTCGTTGTTTGATGACCGCGCCTTGGCCGAACCAGGCCGTGTCCATGCGGTACTCGTTGCTGCGGGCGCGACGCTCGTGGTCGACATACTCGGTGACGGCGTTGAGCAGGCCCCAGGCGGTGCCTTTAGCGGCTTCCAGCTCCGCCCCTCGGCCATGCCCCTCATATAGGCTCAGCACCTTGGTTAAGGCGCGCTCATTTGAGAGCCCGATCCGCTCCGTGTTACCGGTTTGCACCTCGCACAGCACGCTCCGCAGATAGTCCTTGGCTTCATGGGCTTTTACGGGGCGTGCGGCGAGTGTGCGCATGCGGTACATAAAGTCGTCCCATTGCGAAACGGTGATGCCTAACTGTTGCTTGACTGCTCGCGGATCAAAACGCGTGCTGTGCGGGACTTTGATCGCCTGGCTGGCGCCATTGATGGCAATCGTCAGGGTGTTGTTGCAGACCACCCGAATAGTGGTCGGTGTTGCCGTGGTGGCCAGCGTGCCGTCGCAGGAGGTGGCCAGCAGCAGATAGCCATTGACCACGTCATTGCCCTTGAGCGCGGCTGATTGCCCGGTCCGCGCCAGTGCCCAGAGCTTGCGCCCGCCTTTCAATACCCCGGCGGTTTCCAACTCGTAGCCCGAGCGCTCGGTCAGATCTCGGTAAAACTCCAGTACGTCACGGGGCTGGACCACCTGGTAGCGTTGTGAGACCACTGACAGCGGAGCTTTGGTATCGGAGCGAAAGAGCACCTTCTGTTCTGCAAACGAGTGAATGGTGCCGAAGTTGCCGACATTGTCGGCTTTGAAGTGAACCGGGCTTTCCTGGATCTGCCAGTTCATACCGGCTTCGCGCTGCCAGATTTCCAGCGGTTGTTTGGGAGAGAGCTGACTGCCCAGGCCATGCCAGGGAGTAGCGCCAATATAAGCCATAGTTTCAATAAGGTGCGACATTAATACCTCGCTATAAACGCGAAGCAAAATAAAAGGCCAGATTTTTAGTCTGGCCTTTTTATTTGCAAGCTGTAATTGAATGGATAAAGTTAAGTAAAGACTTTGCTGGGGAAACTGGAGGGTGCCGACCTTATAATGCGCGACCAATGCTCTGACGGCACCAGGGGGTAATATTGTTTCTCGCCCACTGGGAATACTGAGCTCCCCAGGCATTAGAGGAGGCTATGAAGTTATTAGCTACCCGAGCTCCTACTCGCATATTGATGTCGCGGTTGTTGTTTATATTGGTTGAGATGATATACAGGGGGTCGATATTCCTGTTGTTTATGTTTGCATAGGCGTTATTAATGAAGTCGAACGCATATTCACAAGATTTTTCGGTAATGGGATATTGTTTTGGGTCTGGCTGTGCTGCGTTCGCACTGAGCGAAGTTGCAAACAGCAATCCGATAATCGCTTTATTCATTTCTTTTTCCTTTGTTTCGCAGTAAAGGCTACAACTCCATATTCTGAAATGGGTCGTAAATGCCGTGGTCCTTTAAGGATCATAATCCCACCATCAGAGCCATGACAAGAGTTTCAGGTGCTTCAGATTTAGACGGTACGCTTGCCCGCTTGGGGCAAGCCGTACGTGCGCGGCGGGTTGCTCACTCAGTTTCCCAAGAGGCCTTAGCTGATCTCGCAGGTATTGATCGATCCCACATGGGCAAAATCGAACGAGGCGAAAGGAATGTGACATTCCTCAATATTGTTCGGATCGCGGTGGCTTTGAATTGCAAGCCCTCGGATTTGCTCAGCGAAGCCGGGCTATGACGGCTACCGTGCGGTGTTCTGCTCTTTACTGAACTGGAAGCCACAGTCCAAGCACTCGTTGTTATCTAAGACTTCCTCGTCAACGACTTCCCCCAGCTTGGCACCCGTAATCCCACCGGCAGCCCCTCCAAACAGCCCCCCCAATATCGCGCCAGCGAACGTCCCTATTGCCAGTCCGAACGGCCCGGCGACAGCGCCAACCAGCGCTCCAGCCTCGGCCCCACTCATGGCGCCGGTAACTCCGCCGACTGCCCCGCTGACACCTCCCACCACACCACCTACTTTTCTCCCGTAATTTCTAGTTTTCACACGCGCAGATTCGCAGCTTGGACAGTGCATGATTTTCCCCATTGGGTGATTTAGGTTGATTTCGAGAATCGCGGTCCATTGAGTTGAATGAAACCACCAGCTCTCATGGGGGTGATATGTGGCTATTTTTTTCTAGCTTGGACAATCGAGGGGACGATTGGCGCAAAGCCCCGGCCCCAATGGGTGAGGATCTAACTTTAGTGAGGTAGAGAACTAATTTTCCCAGCGTTTTTTCCGGAAAATCGGGAGCTCCCGCGCGTACGAGGGCAAAGCTTGTGGTCGTGCTTCCCGATCACCAGCTGTGCAGTAAAAAAATACACGGCAGCGCTTGCCTACGATTGGTAAGCGGAATCTCGTACCTTGGATACACACCTAACAACGCGGTCCATTGGAGAGCAAGCATGACGACTGCCACTGACAGCAGTTTGAAAATTCTACGTCTGAGCCAAGTACAGGATCGGATCGGACTGAGCCGCTCCACCATCTATGACCGTATTAATCCGAAATCACGCCGCTTCGACAGCACGTTCCCCCGGCCAGTAAAGCTGGGTGCATCGGCAATTGGCTGGTTCGAATCTGGTATCACGGAATGGCTAGAACAGCGTCGCTAAGTACCTGTGATTAATAGAGCTAAAACACTAACTATTTATGAGTCAGTAGGGGGCGAATGGTTAAATAACCATATTTGCAATGGGAAGTATTGAGTTTTTGATCTGGTTTCTAGATTTTGAATTAAGGATCTTATGTTATTAAGAGTGGCAATAGGTAGATATTGGCAATAGTAGAAGATGGTAATTGAAGGTGGTGTTGGGTAGAGCTCTATATGCTATATGCTATATGCAGTCAACAACCATAATGCTAATCCCGAGAAATCTACCGGTGGAGAATTGAAAGATAGTACATTATCTAAAGAAGAAATACTGACAGCCAACTTTGATGATTTCCTCATAAGCGCAGGAGGTTACAATAACGATCAAAGAGTGCTTGACGCACTTTATGATGTGGCGAGAATTGTTGAGGTAACTAAAAATATAGCTGGCTCTAGCCATGAGGTGTTCAAGCACCTCAGAGGGGCTGCGCGACAACCACACCAGTCTCAATCGCTAGCTGAATCTGTCATGCTCGGAGTGCACGCTGATTTTACTCAAGTCGGTGAAGTATTTTCACGGTTTAAATCGTTGGCTTTATCTATTATCGCAGGAATAAGCACGGATTTTGATCGGATTGGCAAGTTATTTCCGGCTGGCGAATTTAATCCGTATTTTAAACTTTTCAAAGATCAATTGAGATTGCTTGTTCCAGGTCTGCCTGAAGAAAACAAGTTGTTGTACCCTGTTGATGAAAGCGAGTGGGTAGAGTCAGTAGTAAAACTAAATCAGTTTGTCGATGCAGTTCGACATGGTTCCAAGCAAGAGAGTTTTATAAAAAACACGCAGCATCACGTTAGGAACTCAAACAAGAATCAGACGAGCCTCAATAAATTTATTGGTCGTTTGTTTGATCACAGATCCAGGCTTCTTGTTATCCGAGTGGACTTGGAATATGGGCGTGAGTATGGCTTGGGTAGTGGCAGCCCAATTAGCTGGGAAGAAACAGATATGCATCGCAAGGCATTCCTTAATGACCTTCGCAACGACATATGCAAAAAATCTTTCGTGGGTTATGTCTGGAAGCTTGAATATGGGCTAAAGAATTCCTTTCATTATCATTTCCTTATATTTTTAGATGCGGCGATAGTGCGCCAGGATGTCAGAATAGCGCAGAGGATTGGAGAGCACTGGAAAAACAAAGTTACTGGCGGGAAAGGACGCTACTGGAATTGTAATGCTGGTAAAAATAGCTACCGAAATTGTGGGATAGGAGTAATACCACACAACGATCCCGTACTTCGAAAGAATCTGGATAAAGCTGCGAGCTATCTAATCAAAGCTGATTACTTTATCCGATCAGCCATACCTCCCAAACGAAGGGTTTTTGGGAAAGGATCGACGCTACCTAAAGTTAAATCTAATCGCGGTCGCCCGAGAGGGAAATAAAATGGCGCCTAATCAGGGCGCCATTTCTCATTTAATTTTTGCAGTTGCAGCATTCGCTTTATAAGCTTCGATTATTTCCTGGTTTCCTCGGCTTTTAAGCCATTTATCAGCTGTCGAATAAACATCATGAATTGTGATGGTTAGCTCGGGGGCGTTCGATATGAATGCTTCCAATTCTCCATGTATCGCATCGATCGCTTGCTTCTTTGTGCGCCATCCTCCAGTAGGCTTACTATCTCTGAGCAGTTCAATCATGCGATCACGAATCGGGCGATATAATTCGCTAGTTGCTTTTCCCCCTTTTTCCCTACCTGGTTGTCCATTTGCTAAAATTCGTTGAGCTTCTTGTTCCTGATAAACTACACCGGCGGCTGATTCCGCTGTTGCTATCAGAAAGCTGGCGTGGCATAGCAGCGGCCACACCGCCGTCTCATGAACTTTATGAACCTTTTTTTTCGCATGTATGAAGGCGATGCAAGATATTTTAAATAGAGCTTGATAGCGGACTTTTATATTTTTATTAAATATAGCATCGGCATTTATATCGGCTAAGCTATCTTGAGTGATGCAACCATTCTCAATTTCCTTAGTAAGCTTGTCTAAGTACTCGTCGAGATTTTCAGGGTCATTAATGGCGAGGCCTACTTCTTGTAGCTTTTCGTATTGCCATTGGATGGTATCTGCCAATCCTCTGGGAATGTTTGGGAAAAACTTGTCATGTAGAAGCTTGTTAAGATCAGTCATTATTGGGTCAACTTCGTTAGGGGCTCAGCCCAGTCGTTCATGAGTAAGCATGTTTTATCAATGAAGTTAGTTTTCGAATAATCGCCTTCAGCCTGGTCTCGCTCGTCCTGCGCTTGCGCCATCTCACAACCCTCGTAAGGATCGTGGGGATTTACGCGCCCAGTCACGAAAGGAAGACCGGAAACCATGCCTGGAGATGCGCGCGTAATTGGTGTGATGCACAAATGTAGTTATAGCGTTACCGGACCACACTTAGGCTGTCATTGATCGCGGACATAGAAAGGCTTCCGATAGCCGCTTTCTGAATATGCTCGCTCCACCATTTCATCATTGGCCTTCGGCGCTCTATGTAATCAGCTCGGTTATAGGCGCTGCGCACCTCATCCTTGTCCACGTGAGCCAGCGCGACCTCTATTAGTTCAGGATCCCACCCGTGTTCGTTGAGGATGGTACTGGCCATCGAGCGCATGCCATGGCTAACCAGACGGCCTTCAAACCCCATGCGCTTCAGAGCCATGTTGGCTGTTTGGCTGTTGCAATGAGTACGGGGATTGCGATCAGCCGGGAAAACATGCTCGCGGTGTCCACTAAGCGGCTTTATCGCCTCGAGGAGCCCCAAAGCTTGTTCCGTGAGCGGGATGATGTGGGTTCGGCGTTTTTTCATCCGCTCTGGCGGTATCGTCCAGATTTTCTTGTTGATGTCTATATCTGCCCATCTTGCGGTCGCTGCTTCAGCGGGGCGAGTCATGGTGTGAAGCTGCCACTCAATCAAGCAGCGTGTAGTCCTTTTTATACTGGCATTGGCCACCGTCACCATCAGTTCATTAAGTTCGTCTGGCGCCAGTGCTGCCATGTTTGTCTTCTTTGGTTTCTTGAAAACAGAGCGAATTCCGCTCAGTGGATTCGAGTGAATCAAGCCGGAATTCACGCCATAAGTCATGATCTCGTTCAGACGCTGGCTCAGTCGTTTTACGGTTTCAAGACTGCCTTTGGTCTCAAGCGGCCTAAGCAATTTGATGACCGCCGGAGCAGTGATCGCTGAGATCGGGGTAGCGGCCAAGTCGGGAAAGAGGTGCAGCGTGAGCGACCGCCAGATGTCTTCAGCATAAGCAGTAGTAACCGAGTCTTTCTTAAGCTCGAACCATGCAGTTGCTACATTTTTAAAGGTATGTTCCGTAGTCGCTCTTAACGTTTGACGATCTTCGTCACGCTTCGCTTTCGGATCGAGCCCCTGCGCCACCAGCTCCCTGGCCTCTACCGTCCGTTTCCTGGCTTGGGCCAAACTCACCTCCGGAAACGTACCCAGACCCATATTGATCCGCTTTTTGGTTGCTGGGTGAATGTAGTTAAAATTCCACAGCTTTGAGCCATTGGCTCTCACTCTCATCTGAAGGCCGTCGCCGTCGGTGAGGATGTAGTCTTTTTCCTTTGGTTTCGCTGCTTTGACTTTGACATCTGAAAGCCGCGTAGCTTGGGCACCCATGAGAATCTCCGATACTGCGTGTATTCCAAAAAATAGCAGTCGTGGGCTTGGAATACCACGTGGAATACACGAATTGTAGGATGAGCTCAGATACCATCGGACCCCTTTGGACCTTAAACCCCTGTATTTACTGGATTTCAGGCACAAAAAAAGACGCCCTTGGACGTCTTTAGATGTAAAAGTGGTGGAGCCGGGGGGATTTGAACCCCCGTCCGCCAGTACTCCGCTGTCGGTACTACATGCGTAGCCGTGTCTATTAAGTTAACCCGCAGCGACCCGACGGGCAGGGTGCTTTGGGCGAGTTGTGTAAGTTTTAGCCGCTTCGTCCACAACGTACTGCACGGCGATTCTGTTCTATATGACAATCATTTTGGGTTTACAGACATCCCCTGATGATTGCTGGCACCGAAGTAGCCAGGAGGAAGGCTAGCGCCGCTTACGCAGCGAGAGCTTGTTCCCCGTAATGGTCGTCATTGGCAACTATAAGTAGTTGCAACAGTGGATTTACGAGTTCTGTTACCAACTCGGCATGCACCTAGAGTTTCGCGACCGGCGTCGAATCCTAAACGGCCCCGTGCCTGCTGTACGTAACCAGCAGGCATGCACAGTGTACGCCAATCTGGCTCGCAAGGCCATCCCGATGCGGGCCAGGTTTACGGGGCGCTTTTCGGGCTGCTCTGGATTTCCTGGAGCGTCCGGTCGGCGATGGCGATGCACTCCCTGGCACCGTCAAGGGTGTTTTTATCCCCGGCGGCCCTGGCTTGCTGGATATTGGTGTCGAAGTTGGCCTGCTGATTGGGGGCCAACTGGGTCCTGGCAGTGTCGAGCGCCTGCAGTTTGATCGCGCAAAGATCCTTCTCTGCCGAGGCAAACGCAGGCGCGGCCAGGACGCAAGCGCTGACGAACAGACCCAGCAGCACCGAACGATTCATGCATGACTCCTTGAACTGAGTAGCCCGACGTCATCGGCCATCAGCACAGACTGTCGAGTAGGGGAGGAAGTCCCGCTTTCGCGAGACTTGCTCTATAGACTGCCGCCGGCAGCCAAGGTTCTGTTTCTATCCGTGCGCCGACCTGGCCCGGGTCACCCGATCCACCAGGTACACCAGCCCGTGGTAGTCGATCCCGCCATGCTGGCTCAAGCCGATCTCGCAGGTGCGACTGGTGGAGATGCCTTCTTCGCAATACTGCACGGCGTCCTTCAAGGTCCGCAGCGAGTGGGCATTGAGCTCCGGGGCGGTGAAACCCTTGTCGCCGGCAAAACCACAGCAGTGAATGCCTTCCGGAATCACCACGTTATGGCTGCAACGCCGCGCCAGGTCGATCAGTGCCTGGCTCTCGCCCAGGTGCTGGGTGCTGCAGGTCACGTGCACCGCAATCGGCGCGTCCTGCGGGGTGAACTCCAGCCGTTCCACTAAATGCGTGCGGATGAAGCGCACTGGATCGTAGAGATCGAGGCGGGTATCGCCCAGGTCCTGCACCAGACGCAAGGTGCACGGGCTGGTGTCGCAATAGATCGGATCGAGGCCGCCACGGCTTGCGTGCAGCAGCGCGCCGATCAGTTCCTGGCGCTTGTGCTCGGCCTGTTCGACGTAGCCCTTGGAAGCAAACGGCTGGCCGCAGCAGAGCTGGTCGGTGTTGTCCGGGAACACCACCTGGTAACCGGCTTTTTCCAGCAGGCCGCGAGTCTTGTCCAGCAGTGACATCTGCTCCTTGTCACCCGCCGCCGGGCCCATCACCCGCGAGACGCAGGCGGCCAGATAGACCACCCGTGGTCGCTCGTCGCTGACCGCCGGACTGAAGCGCACCGCCCGCTCCGGCTGCGGCATGGCGCTGGTCCATTGCGGTACACGTCCCTTGGACAGGCGCGTCAGGCTCGACGACAGCTTCGCCAGGCGCGGTGCCCCGAGCAGCATGCGTGCGCCGTTGGCGACATGCAGGGTAAAGCGCGCCCCTTGCAAGACCGTGGCGAAATGGGTGCCGAGCCAGTCGGCGGCTTTTCCGTGTGTGGCGTGCTCGCCCCGCAGCTTCTTCACCAGCTCACCGGTGTTGATGCCGACCGGGCAACGTTGCGCACAGAGCCCGGTCGCGGCGCAGGTGTCGATGCCCTGGTACTGATAGGCCGCCTCCAGTTCCGTGGTGTCCACCCCGGCGCGTTTTTTCGCCTGGATATCCCGCCAGATCACGATCCGCTGGCGCGGGCTCAAGGTCAGTCCCTTCGACGGGCAGACTGGTTCGCAGAAACCGCACTCGATGCACTTGTCGACGATCTCATCGGCGGCAGGCAACGGCTTGAGGTGCTTGAGGTGAATCTGCGGGTCGTCGCTGAGCACCACGTCCGGGTTGAGAATGCCCTGGGGATCGAGCAGGCGCTTGATGGCCCACATCAACTGGTAGGCGTCGCGGCCCCATTCCAGTTCGACAAAGGGCGCCATATTGCGTCCGGTGCCGTGCTCGGCCTTGAGCGAGCCGCCGAATTCGACGGCAACAAGGTGCGCGACGTCGTCCATAAATGCCTGGTAGCGGGACACCTCGGCGGCGCTGTTGAAGCCCTGGGTAAAGACGAAGTGCAGGTTGCCTTCCAGGGCATGGCCGAACAGGATCGCCTCGTCGTAGTGGTGCTTGTCGAACAGCGCGATCAGGCGGTTGACGCCGATGGCCAGTTGTTCGACTGGGAAGGTCACGTCTTCGATGATCACCGTGGTACCGGTCTTGCGCACGGCGCCGACGGCGGGGAAGGTGTCCTTGCGTATCGCCCAGAGCCGGGCGTTTTCGGTCGGGTCTTCGGTGAAGTCGACCTGTTTTTCCACCGGGAACGACGCCAGCGACGTCATGATCTGCCGCAGTTGTTCCTGCAACAGCGACGAGGACGCGGCACGGGATTCGATCAGCAGGGCGCAGGCGCCGTCGGACAGTTCGCGCACGAACGCCGGCATGCCCGGTTTGTCCTGTACCGAACGCATGCTGCGGCGATCGAGCAGTTCCACGGCGGACACCGGCTGGCTTTTCAGCACGGTGACGGCGGTGCAGCAGGTCTCCACATCGGGGAAGACGATCAGCGCCGAGGCCTTGTTCGGATGGTCGATCACCGTGTCGTAGGTCACCGCGCTGA
The DNA here is from genome assembly GCF_023242385.1 of Pseudomonas sp. MWU12-2345. Classification (NCBI taxonomy): domain Bacteria; kingdom Pseudomonadati; phylum Pseudomonadota; class Gammaproteobacteria; order Pseudomonadales; family Pseudomonadaceae; genus Pseudomonas; species Pseudomonas sp. MWU12-2345. Next base: position 381,817 of record NZ_JALLJA010000005.1, read on the forward strand.
TAAACCCGAGGGTGCCTTCGGAGCCCACCAGCAGGTGGCTGAGAATCTCCAGCGGCTCGTCGAAATCCACCAGGGCGTTGAGGGACAGGCCGGTGGTGTTTTTCAGGCGGTACTTGTGCCGGATCTTGGCGGCCAGTTCGCTGTTGGCGCGAGTTTCCCGGGCCAGTACCGAAAGCTGATGGAGCAGCGGGCCATGGCTCTGGCGAAAGGCCGCGACGCTGGTCGCATCCTCGGTGTCCAGGCGACTGCCGTCGGCCAGGATCAGGCGCATCCCGGCCAGGGTGTGATAGGTGTTCTGCGCCGTGCCGCAGCACATGCCGCTGGCGTTGTTGGCGACGATGCCGCCGATCTTGCAGGCGTTGATCGAGGCCGGGTCCGGGCCGATCTTGCGCCCGAACGGTGCCAGCCAGGCATTGGCCTGGGCGCCGATAACGCCGGGTTGCAGGCGGATCTGTGTACCTTGATCGCGAATCTCCCGACCGTTCCAGTGGTCGCCGAGCACGATCAGCACCGAGTCGCTGATGGCCTGGCCGGACAGGCTGGTGCCGGCGGCACGGAAGGTCACCGGAACCTGGTCGCGGCTCGCCAGTTTGAGCAGGGCCACCACTTCATCTTCGGACTCGACGCGGATCACCAGTTTGGGGATCAGTCGATAGAAGCTGGCATCGGTGCCGAAGGCCAGGGTCGAGAGCGGGTCGTCGAAACGGCGCTCACGGGGGATCAGGCGTTCGACCGCGTGGAGGAACGGGTGGGGCAGGCTCATGCAAACTCCTCACGGGGTCGCGGCGTCTGGTGCGCGACGTGCCCCGTTCAATCAGGCGGTGATTCGTTTGGGCGCGATGTTCAGGCGCCCAGTTCACGAACCAGCGAATCACGGTTGATCTCGCTGATGGACTTGGCGCCGGTGAGCACCATGGCCACGCGCATTTCCTTCTCAAACAGGTCCAGCAGATTCTTCACGCCCGCTTCGCCGGCGACGGCGAGTGCGTAGAGGAATGCGCGGCCGATCAGTACGGTGTCCGCGCCCAGGGCGATCATGCGCACCACGTCCAGACCGCTGCGGATGCCGGAGTCGGCGAGGATCTTCAGGTCGCCTTTCACCGCATCGGCGATGGCCGGCAGGGCGCGGGCGCTGGACAACACGCCGTCGAGCTGGCGACCGCCATGGTTGGAGACCACGATGCCGTCGGCACCGAACTTCACTGCGTCCCTGGCATCCTGCGGATCGAGTATGCCCTTGATGACCATCGGCCCTTCCCAGAACTCGCGGATCCACTCCAGGTCCTTCCAGGAAATCGACGGGTCGAAGTTGTTGCCCAGCCAGCCGATGTAGTCGCCCAGGCCGGTCGGGTTGCCGCGATACTTGGAGATATTGCCCAAGTCGTGGGGCTTGCCCATCAGGCCCACGTCCCAGGCCCACTGCGGGTGAGTCATGGCTTGCCAGACCCGCCGCAGCGGCGCGTTCGGGCCGCTCATCCCGGAGTGCGCATCACGGTAGCGGGCGCCGGGCACCGGCATGTCCACGGTAAAGACCAGGGTGGTGACACCCGCTGCCTTGGCGCGCTCCAGGGCATTGCGCATAAAACCGCGGTCCTTGAGTACGTACAGCTGGAACCACATGGGGCGGCTGATGGCCGGGGCCACTTCCTCGATCGGACAGACCGACACGGTCGACATCGTAAAGGGAATGCCCTTGGCCGCCGCCGCGCGGGCCGCCTGAACCTCGCCGCGACGGGCATACATGCCGGTCAGGCCGACGGGCGCCAGGGCCACCGGCATGCTCAGGGTTTCATTGAACAGCCGGGTTTCCAGACTCAGCTCGGACATGTTCTTCAGCACGCGCTGACGCAGGGCGATGTTCGCCAGGTCCTCGACGTTATGACGCAGGGTGTGTTCGGCGTAGGCGCCGCCGTCGGCATAGTGGAACAGGAACGGCGGCAGCTTGCGTTGGGCCGCTGCGCGGTAATCGGTAGAGGCGGAAATAATCATGGGGGCTCGCAGCCTTGGTTGAAAGGGAACGGTTGCCGGGGGCTTCGACAGGCCCCCGGCCCTTGTCACTTTAGTGCACCAGCATGCCAGTGAAGATATAGGCCTGGGCCAGGGTGATCAGCCCGACAATGGTGGCGAAGAACAGGCTGTGCTTGAGGGTGAAGCGGAACAGATCCGACTCCTTGCCCACCAGGCCGGTGGCGGCGCAGGCCACGGCGATCGATTGCGGGGAGATCATCTTGCCGGTTACACCGCCGCTGGTATTGGCCGCCACCAGCAGGGTGTCGCTGACGCCGATCTGGTGTCCGGTGGTGGCCTGCAGGGAGCTGAACAGGGCGTTGGACGAGGTATCGGAACCGGTGAGGAACACCCCCAGCCAGCCGAGGAACGGCGAGAAGAACGGGAACGCGGCGCCGGTCGCGGCCAGGACCAGGGCCATGGTCGAGGACATGCCCGAGTAGTTGGTGACGAACGCGAAGGCCAGCACCATGCCGATGGACAGGATCGGCCAGCGCAGCTCGTACAGGGTTTCTTTAAAAGTGGTCAGACCAGTTTTGATATCGATTTTCAGGATCAGCATCGACACCAGGGCGGAGAAGAAAATCGCCGTGCCGGTGGCCGCGATCGGGTCGAGCTTGAAGATCGCTGCAATCGGGGTGGGCGCCGCGACGATCGGCGCGGTCTTGATCACCAGTTGGTCGAGGTGCGGGATGGCGAAGCTGAACACCGTGCCGTACATCGCGCCGCCAGTGGCGAACAGCGCCTTGAACGACTTCAGGGTCCAGATCGTCACCAGTACGGTGAGGATCAGGAACGGCGACCAGGCCTTGAAGATCTGGCCCAGGCTGTAGGGCGAGGCGAGGCTACTGCGCGGCTGGCCGAAACCGCCGGCGCTGGCGGTGCTCAACACGCCCGCGGCGGCACCGGCGATCTGCGCGCCGGCGCTGCGCTTGGGTTGCCAGATTTTCAGGAACAAGGTCAGGGAAACCAGGCTGACCAGCGCCGAGGTGATGTCCGGCAGTTCCGGGCCGATGAAGTTCGAGGTGAAGAACTGGGTCACGGCAAAGCTCAGGCCGGCCACCAGGGCCGCCGGCCAGGTTTCCCGCACGCCGCGCAGGCCGTCCATCATGAACACCAGCCAGAACGGCACGAACAACGACAGCAGCGGCAGTTGGCGACCGGCCATGGCGCCGATCTTGAACGCGTCGATGCCAGTGACCTGGCCTGCAACGATGATCGGGATACCGAGGGCGCCGAAGGCCACCGGTGCGGTGTTGGCGATCAGGCACAGGCCGGCGGCATAGAGCGGGTTGAAGCCCAGGCCGACCAGCAGGGCGGCGGTGATCGCCACCGGGGCGCCGAAGCCGGCGGCACCTTCCAGGAAGGCGCCGAAGCAGAAGCCGATCAGCAGCACTTGCAGGCGCTGGTCATCGGTAATCGACAACACCGAACTGCGGATGATTTCGAACTGGCCGCTCTTGACCGTCAATTTGTAGAGGAACACCGCCGCCACGATGATCCAGGCAATGGGCCACAGGCCGTAGGCAAATCCGTAGCCGGCGGCGGCGAGCGCCATGTCGACCGGCATCTTGAAGGCGAAGATCGCCACCAGGATCGACAGCGCGAGGGTAATGCTGCCCGCGACATGACCCTTGAGGCGAAACACCGCCAGGGCCAGGAAGAAGAACACGATGGGAATCACGGCCGCGAGAGCGGACAGGCCGAGGCTGCCGAGAGGGCTGTAGAGCTGTTGCCAGGTTTGCATAGTGGGGTGGCCCCTAATTGTTGTTGGTCAGGCACTGATGGGGATTTGGATAATTGGTAATACCAATTTACAATCGCCGGACGCTAGGTTAAAAGCCTTGTTAGGGATGTGTCAATTTGCCGCCCTGAAACTTTCGTCTGATAGGTGGTCGGCGAGAGGGCTGAGCAGGTGATTTATGTCGTGTCTGGCAGGTGCCGGTCGTGCCTCGATAGGCCAGAATAGGCAGTCCCGGCAAGGGTTCGGGATCGTGAGGAGTGAGTGATGGGGTTTGATCAGGTTCGTCAGCGCCGTTTGTCTGACGATATTGTCCAGCGGCTGGAGGAGATGATCCTCGAGGGCACGCTCAAGGCCGGTGAGCGGCTGCCGGCCGAGCGTGCGCTGGCCGAGCAGTTCGGTGTCTCACGGCCGTCGCTGCGCGAGGCGATCCAGAAACTGGTGGCCAAGGGGCTGCTGGTCAGCCGCCAGGGCGGTGGCAATTACGTGGTGGAGTCGCTGGGTTCGACCTTCAGCGATCCGTTGCTGCACCTGCTGGAAAGCAATCCGGAGGCCCAGCGTGACCTGCTGGAGTTTCGTCATACCCTGGAGGCGTCTTGTGCGTATTACGCGGCATTGCGGGCGACCGAGGCGGATCGGGAGCGCCTGCGGGTGGCCTTTGAGCATCTGCAGAGTTGCTATGGGCGTGCGGATGAGGTGAGCCGGGCGGAGGAGGGCGCGGCGGACGCGAGCTTTCACCTGGCGATTGCCGAGGCGAGTCATAACGCGGTGTTGCTGCATACCATTCGCGGCTTGTTCGATCTGCTCAAGCGCAATGTGGTGACCAACATTGGCGGCATGTACAAGCAGCGCAGCGAAACCCGGGACATGCTGATCAACCAGCACCGCGAGCTGTACCTGGCGATTATCGAGGGGCGTGCCGAAGACGCGCGAGCGGTGTCCAGCCGGCATATTCTGTATGTACAGGAGGTGCTGGAGGAAGTGCGCCAGGAAGTGCAGCGGGTGGCGCGAGCGGAGCGGCGCAAGGGGTTGTAGGCGATTGCCAGGCGTGAATCGCAAAACCTGTAGGAGCCGGCTTGCTGGCGATGAGGCCCTCAAGCCTTGCCGCGTCCACGGGGACGCCATCGCCAGCAAGCCGGCTCCTACAGTGACCGCGGCGGTCGTGCCTCGGGTTCAGTCTTCCTTGCCCTTGTTGCGCACGGCGCGCTGCAAGTCCCGGTTGGCATCGCGCTCGCGCTCGGTATCGCGCTTGTCGTATTCCTTCTTGCCCTTGCCCAGGGCGATCTCGCACTTGACCAGGTGCTTGCTCCAATACAGCGACAGGCAGACACAGGCATGGCCTTTCTGCTGCACGGCCGCATGGATCTTTTCCAGCTCGCGCTGGTTGAGCAGCAGCTTGCGCGTGCGCGTCGGGTCGGCAATGACGTGGGTGCTGGCGGTCGTCAACGGCGTGAAGTGGCTGCCGAACAGCCAGGCCTCACCGTTCTTGAGCAGCACATAACTGTCGACCAGTTGTGCCTTGCCTGCACGCAGACTCTTTACTTCCCAGCCGGCCAGGACCAGACCAGCCTCGAACCGTTGTTCGACGAAGTAATCGTGGCGCGCCTTTTTATTTTGCGCGATGGTCCCTGTGGGGTGCTTCTTCTGTTTAGCCATAGGGGCGGCATTATAGGGAGTTGCGCGTCACTCGGCTACGGTGAAGCTGCGTGCTTGAGCGCGTAGGATGAATCCCGGACAATGCGCGCACTTTTGTTTGCCGCCCAGCTGTGGAATCAACGCTGACATGACGACCCATATTCAACGTTCGGCCTTGCTGCCTTACCCGGCACAGGCGCTTTATGACCTGGTGAACGACGTGGCGCGGTACCCGGAGTTCCTGCCGTGGTGCTCGACGGCCCAGGTGCTGGAAAGCTCGGAGGTGCACATGCGCGCCACGCTGGGGGTAGCCAAGGCGGGCTTGAGCCAGCATTTCGTCACCCGCAATACGCTGCTGCCGGGGCACTCGATTGAAATGAACCTGGAAGAAGGGCCGTTCACTCAGTTGCACGGTGTCTGGGTGTTCAAGCCCCTGGGGGAGAAAGCCTGCAAGATCAGCCTGGACATGACCTTCGATTACGCCGGGCCCCTCGTGCGGGCAACCCTGGGGCCGCTGTTCAATCAGGCGGCCAATACCCTGGTGGATGCCTTCTGTCAGCGGGCCAAGCAACTCCATGGTTGAGCCCATGATCGCGATAGAGGTGGTTTACGCCGATATCGGGCGTCAGTGCCTGCAGGCGGTTTCAGTGCCGGCGGGAACGACGTTGCGGGCGGCGGTGCGCCTGTCGGGGATCGCCGAGCAGTTTCCCGGGCTGGATATAGCAAGCTGTCCGCTGGGGATTTTCGGCAAGGCGATCGCCGATGCCGATAGCCGCACGGTGGAGGAGGGCGATCGCATCGAAATCTATCGTCCCTTGCTGGCCGATCCCAAGGAAGTCCGGCGCCTGCGTGCGGAAAAAGCGGCCAAGGCCAAGGCGCAAAACCTGTAGCCAAAAAAAAGCCCGGACAT
>NZ_JALLJA010000050.1:0-693 GCF_023242385.1 Pseudomonas sp. MWU12-2345
GCGGGCTCGCTCGATAACCGCAACAGCGGTACGGTTTCCAGCCGTAGCGGTAACGTTGATGTGACCCTCAGCAGTGCGCTGCTCAACAGCAACGCGGGCGCACTGGCCAGTCAGCAAGCCTTGACCATCAAGGCGGGCAGTCTTGATAACAGCGCCGGTACGCTTTCCAGTGCGGGCGCTCAGAGCCTGACGGTCATCGGCCTGTTGAATAACGGCCAAGGTGGCCTGATCGACGCCGGCACGCTGCTGACGCTGAACGCCATGGCCCTGAGCAACGGCGGCACGGTCCAGGCGCAACAGGCACTGACTTTCACCGGTACCGACCTCGACAACAGCAACGGCACCCTGAGTAGCGGCGCCGCGGTCACCCTCGATCTGCTCGGTGCATTGACCAACACCAAAGGAAAGCTCTCCGGCGTCGGCCCGTTGGTGGTGCAACGCAGCACGCAGATCAATAACCAGGGCGGTGAACTCTCCAGCCAAGGTCTGTTGACCTTGCTCACCGGTGGCTTGGATAGCAGCAATGGTGGCCTTGTCAGTGCCAACGACACATTGCTGATCACCTCGACGGGTTCTGTACAGAACGGCAATGGCGGTTTGATCGCCAGCCGTAACGGCGACCTGCAACTGAGCGCTACCAGCCTTGGCAACGGCAAGGGCTCGTTGCAAGGCAAGGGCGCGCTCAGCCTTGAT
>NZ_JALLJA010000051.1:0-693 GCF_023242385.1 Pseudomonas sp. MWU12-2345
ACGGGCTCGCTCGATAACCGCAACAGCGGCACGGTTTCCAGCCGTAGCGGTAACGTTGATGTGACGCTCAGCGGTGCGCTGCTCAACAGCAACGCAGGCGCACTGGCCAGTCAGCAAGCCTTGACCATCAAGGCGGGTAGTCTTGATAACAGCGCCGGTACGCTTTCCAGTGCGGGCGCTCAGAGCCTGACGGTCACCGGCCTGTTGAATAACGGCCAAGGTGGCCTGATCGACGCCGGCACGCTGCTGACGCTGAACGCCATGGCCCTGAGCAACGGCGGCACGGTCCAGGCGCAACAGGCACTGACTTTCACCGGTACCGATCTCGATAACAGCAACGGCACCCTGAGTGGCGGCGCGGCGGTGACGCTTGACCTGCTCGGCACACTGACCAACACCCATGGCAAACTCTCCAGTGTCGGTCCGCTGGTGGTGCAACGCAGCACACAGATCAACAACCAGGGCGGTGCACTCTACAGCCAGGGCTTGATGACCTTGCTCACCGGTGGTCTGGACAGCAGCAATGGTGGTCTTGTCAGTGCCAATGACAAGCTGCTGATTACCTCGACCGGCACGGTACAGAACGGCAATGGCGGTTTGATCGCCAGCCGTAACGGCGACCTGCAACTGAGCGCCGCCAGCCTTGGCAATGGCAAAGGTTCGTTGCAAGGCAAAGGCGCGGTCAGCCTCGAC
>NZ_JALLJA010000052.1:0-600 GCF_023242385.1 Pseudomonas sp. MWU12-2345
GCCGGCTTGTGTCTGGCGTCAGGATTAGACTGGTGGTGAGAGCGGTGAGTGGCAAGCTGAATGCCGGCAGTGCTTAAAGCACGTGTAGGAGCTCATGCTGCCACTCACCCCTCCGCCCTGGTTATTGAGCCCGAACAGTTGAACGAGCCCACCTCGAACAGTTACAAGCGTGGGCCCAGCCAGAGCGCTCTCACCTTGAGTGTAAGAGGATTTGGCCATGTTTACCTGTGCTGGCATCGACGTTTCTAAAGACACCCTGCAGATCGAACTTGATCCACAAGGGATGGGGGCGGTTTTTCCCAATGACATCAATGACTTTTCAAGGATGGTTGAGTGGCTGAAGCGCCATCAAGTCAATCGTGCATTGCTGGAAGCGACCGGTGGCTACGAGCGAAGAGCCATGAAAGCACTCCAGGCGGCAGGTTTCGAAGTCCTGCGAGTCAACCCTTGCCGAGCCAAAAGCTTTGCTAGAGCCATGGGGCTGCATGCCAAAACTGATCCGATAGATGCGCGTCTTCTCGCGCAGTTTGCAGCGGTTATCCAATCTCCCGAAAGCCGAATCACAAATGCCGAGCAGGACAACCTGCGTGCATTGGTACA
>NZ_JALLJA010000053.1:0-553 GCF_023242385.1 Pseudomonas sp. MWU12-2345
TGCGAGCAGCCGGCGCTTCGACTTTCAGGGTCTTGTTGGTGGAGGCGGTGGAAACGCCCAAAGCATCCGGAGTCAGCACTTCAAGCGGCTTCTTCTTGGCTTTCATGATGTTCGGCAGGGACGCATAACGCGGCTCGTTCAAACGCAGGTCGGTGGTGACGATGGCCGGCAGGCTCAACGACACGGTCTGCAGGCCGCCGTCGATTTCGCGGGTCACGGCAACCTTGTCGCCCGACACTTCGACTTTCGAAGCGAAGGTGCCTTGGGCGTAACCGCTCAGGGCTGCCAGCATCTGGCCGGTCTGGTTGTTGTCGCTGTCGATGGCCTGTTTGCCGAGGATCACCAGCTGTGGCTGTTCCTTGTCGACAACGGCTTTCAACAGTTTGGCCACGGCCAGGGAGGTCAGCTCTTCAGCCGATTCAACCAGGATGGCACGGTCGGCACCCAGGGCCAGCGCGGTGCGCAGCTGCTCCTGAGCGGTGGACGGACCAACGGAGACGACGACGATTTCAGTCGCGACGCCTTTTTCCTTCAGGCGTACCGCTTCTTCCAC
>NZ_JALLJA010000054.1:0-469 GCF_023242385.1 Pseudomonas sp. MWU12-2345
TATCGTCTTCTTCAATGAATCAAGCAATTCGTGTGGGAACTTATGGAGCAGCTGATGTCGTCGATTAAGGAGGTGATCCAGCCGCAGGTTCCCCTACGGCTACCTTGTTACGACTTCACCCCAGTCATGAATCACACCGTGGTAACCGTCCTCCCGAAGGTTAGACTAGCTACTTCTGGTGCAACCCACTCCCATGGTGTGACGGGCGGTGTGTACAAGGCCCGGGAACGTATTCACCGCGACATTCTGATTCGCGATTACTAGCGATTCCGACTTCACGCAGTCGAGTTGCAGACTGCGATCCGGACTACGATCGGTTTTGTGGGATTAGCTCCACCTCGCGGCTTGGCAACCCTCTGTACCGACCATTGTAGCACGTGTGTAGCCCAGGCCGTAAGGGCCATGATGACTTGACGTCATCCCCACCTTCCTCCGGTTTGTCACCGGCAGTCTCCTTAGAGTGCCCACC
>NZ_JALLJA010000055.1:0-451 GCF_023242385.1 Pseudomonas sp. MWU12-2345
CGCGAACAGTCGTCGACACCCTCGCCGATCGAATGCCCCAACCCACCGTGACGGAGACCTACCGTCAGGTGGTGCCTCCTCGTCACGTCTGCATTGAGTAGGAGACACCATGAGTAGATCTATGGCTTTGTATAACGCGCTGTCAGCCATCAGCGTACCACCGGAAAAAGCCAAAGCTGTCGTAGAAGCTTGGGAGGCCGAAGTGCGAAACGTAGCAACGAAATCCGATTTGGTACGAGTGGAGAAGCAGTTGATCCAAAAAACCGTCGACCTGGGTCGAGAGCTGCGTGGCTCGAGCAAAGAGCTAGGCGACACGGTCAAAACCCATGGCGAGCAAATAAACGCGCTCAGCCAAGCGATTGTTACCCAGGGGATCGAACTTCGCGCTGAGATCAAGGAGCAGGGCAACGATTTCCGGCTTGCGATGGAAAAACAAAGCAATGAGCTTCGC
>NZ_JALLJA010000056.1:0-428 GCF_023242385.1 Pseudomonas sp. MWU12-2345
GCGTTGTGCACCATGGTGTAGGCGTAATCCACGCCCATGCCGTAGGCGCCGCTGTGCTCGCGTACCAGATCCATCACCGCGTCATAGGTTTCCTTGTGCGCCCAGTCACGCTGGAACTCCAGCAGTACCTGCTGCCAGGTCACCGGTACGGCGCCAGCCTGGATCATCCGTTGCACGGACATGTCGTGGGCTTCCTGGGTGGTGCCGCCGGAAGCGTCGGTGACGATGTACACCTCGAAACCTTCGGCCAGGGCTTCCAGGGCCGGGAAGTTCAGGCACACCTCGGTCCACAGTGCGGCCATGATCAGCTTCTTGCGGCCGGTGGCCTTCACCGCTTCGACGAATTTCTTGTCTTCCCAGGAGTTCATCGAGGTGCGCTCGATCGGCTGTGCGCCCGGGTTCACTGCCAGCAACTCAGGCCAGATGTA
>NZ_JALLJA010000057.1:0-357 GCF_023242385.1 Pseudomonas sp. MWU12-2345
CCCTCAGCGCCGATGCCACTTGCTGGGTCGGTACCTGGCCGCTGATCGCCCCGGATCAGGATGTGTGGCTGCGCCTCAAGGGCACCAAGGCCGATGGGACCGTCCCCTATGATTTGAATATCTGGGCACCACCACCCTGGGGCCCAAGGACCAATCCACTCTGGATCTCCCAAGGGTTCTATGAAGTCCCGGCCGATTATAACTACCTGAAGGAACTGAAGGACGGCAGCACCCTGACGATGGAGTTCAAGGCTGACCTCGGTAAAACCACCGACGAAGCCAATGCGACCCTCTTCCCGCTGCGTACCTATACGGTCAGCGCGGTGGCGCTGGTGTCGCCGACGATCACCGATATCC